>NZ_NPDR01000001.1:356455-712910 GCF_002811765.1 Leptospira saintgironsiae
AAGTAGGAAGGATAATAACATACCCCAACCAAATATCTTTCTAAATTTGCCAATTGAATAAGAAGCATCCGGGACAAAAGGATGTTCTACTCTGATAAAGTAATAGATGAGTAATCCCCATAAGATCCACGAATAATTCCAAAGAGAAAGAAAAAGAAATGCGGAAAACAAATAGTAGATCCACTTTCTATAACTTTCTCCTACTAATGAATAAACAACATGACCTCCATCTAATTGACCAAAAGGCAAAAGATTTAATGCTGTAATTAGTAATCCTACCCATCCGGCAAATGCCAGAGGATTGTATTCCACTGTAAATAGTGAAGGATCAAAAGGACCTAAAATTTTCTGAGACAACATATAAGTAAAAAGACTATCACCAAAATGAATGTCCATGAGACCAGGATGAGCTTGTAGTATTGCAGTTCTTTCCGCGAGAGAAACTAATTGAGAATTATATAATCCAATCACGATACAAGGAATAGAAAGTACCAGACTCATTGCAGGTCCCCAAATCCCAATATCGAATAATTGGATTTTATTTCTGATTGGCTCTTTTATGCGGATCACCGCACCCATCGTGCCTACAGGAGAAAACGGAACGGGTAAAAAATAAGGAAGAGTTGCTTTGATCCCATAATATCTAGCAGCTAAGTAATGTCCCATCTCATGGCAAAAAAGAATTCCAAGAAGAGAGAATGAATAAGGAATTCTGATCCGAAAGATCTCAAAGATTGTTGCGAAGTTTAGATAAGGAAGCCTGAATATATCATCCTGAAAGGTTAAGGTAAAAAAAGTCAGAACGAAAAGAAGTACGTTCCATCCGTAAGACGATCTGTTCAATTTTTTAGACCGTTTTCCTTTAGATTCCGACTTAAGTAATCTCTCAAAATGATTCCTCCTTTACATACCAACATATGGTTTCAGGTTTATTCATAACTAAATACAACATTATTCTTCTATCGACCGTCTATATGAAGAACCGGGATAAACATTTGTTCGAAAACATCAAAGCAATTAAAAAAAACGATCCGGCAGCCAAGTCCTATTTGGAAGTTATTCTGTGTTATCCGGGTTTACATGCGCTTTGGTTCCATTCCCTGGCCCACTTTTTATATCAGATCAAAGTTCCACTCTTTCCTAGGATTATCAATACATTCGCTCGATTTTTGACTGGGATAGACATTCACCCGGGAGCAAAAATTGAACCAGGGATCTTTATAGACCATGGCCAAGGTGTTGTTATAGGAGAAACCGCTGAAGTAGCAAAAGGATGTTTGATCCTACAAGGTGTGACCTTGGGTGGAACAGGTAAAGAAAGCGGCAAAAGACATCCCACCTTAAAAGAGAATGTAGTAGTTGGTGCAGGAGCAAAAATTTTAGGAAACATTATTATCGAAAATAATGTTAGGATCGGTGCAGGTTCCGTAGTACTTAGAGATGTTCCTGCAGATTGTACGGTTGTAGGTGTTCCAGGAAAAGTGGTCCGTTCCAAAGTAGATTTTGGAAAAGAAGGAGAAAGAATGCTGGATCATGGAGAACTTCCGGATCCTGTCGCAAGAGTTTTCTCTATTCTAGTCGAAAAGATAGATACCCTACAAAAAGAAGTGAACGAACTCTACGCAAAATCCAATATCAAAGAGAAAAAATCTGCCACCAAAAACGAAGACGATGAACTAAACGAGTTCATCCACGGTGGCGGGATCTAAATTTAAGAAAGATTTTTTTTGACAAACTGACTTTCTTCCAAATCCTTTGGACTATATTCGTTAGCCGCTTTTGCGGCCGAGGGTTTATGAAATCGAAAATAAAGGCCTTTTTTTTAATTTGTTATTCAGCAATTCTACTCTATTCATTTTCAGATTGTGGGCTTTTAGTAAATCATGAAGATCTTTGCGCGGAAGATTTGAAAAATTACGATAATTGTTTTGCGTTGTTATTAATAGTCGATCCTGCCTGTGGACAAGGAACAGGAACCTGCCTTCCGGGATATGTTCAATTATCTAAAGCAGTCTGTGCTAGCAGAATGAAAGTAAAAGGTTGCAGGGCTCATAGGAATTAAATAAAAAAGCCTCCGATCAAGGAGGCTTTTTCTTTCAGAGACCGAATGATAGTTTTATTTTTTAGGGATAAAACAATCCACTCCGTCTTCTTTCAATTTGGATTTTAGAAGGTCCGCTTTTGTGCGATCCATAAAATCGCCCATCTGAAGAACGAACATACCATCTCTTTCGAAAAGATATACTTTCTCACCATATTCAGCAGAAAGATTTTTTCTGTAGTCTTCTGCAAGTCTGCTGTTTCTGAAAACTCCAACTTGGACTGTTTGTCCTTTGGGAGCTCCCTTCACTAATGGAGCAGGAGTTACAGCTTTTTTAGGAGTAAGTCTTTCTGGTTTGTTCTCTTTTAGAAGAGCTTCTTCGTCTTCTAAACCTTCCATGTCTTCTGACTCTCCAGCCGCGCCACCTTTGCTAACTACAGTGAGGCCAACTCTTGCAATTCCTACATCTTTGAATTCCAAGTTCTCCGCTGCTTTTTCAGAAAGATCGATGATCCTATCTTTTACGAAAGGTCCACGGTCATTTACTTTTACTAAAACTTCTTTATCGTTTTCCAGATTTTTAACTCGAACCACTGAACCTAAAGGAAGGCTTGGGTGAGCAGCAGTCAGTTTTGTTTTATCGAAAATTTCTCCACTAGCTGTTGGCTTACCGTGAAATTTAGGACCATACCAAGAAGAGTATCCGACCTCGTCGAAGTCTCCATTGGATCCTGATTGTTGTCTGGAAGGAGTAGTGGCTTTTACTGGTTTATTATCCGCAAGAAGATCATCCAATCCTCTGGAAGCGGAAGAGTTCTTAGCCAGAACCAAATCTCTTTTGGACTCTTGGTCCATAGGAACGATTTCTTTTTCAAAAAATATTTCGGAAGGATCTCCCGACGCGCTGATACTTCTTCTCGTTTCTGAAGAAGCGCAAGCGGTAACAGTTATCAATGCGAAGATAGCGGCTATCTGTTTCATTTCGGACCTCTGACTTTCTATGTTATATTTTCGGAGGTTTTTACATTTTACCTGAAGTTTTTTTCAGGTTGTTTTCTGGGGAATTTTAGTCGATATTCCGGATATGACCGAGGCCGATATCAAACGAAAGTTCAACGAGGCTTTAAAACTCGAAAAAGAAGGGAAAATCTCCCAGGCGGCCAAGATATATTCTGAAATTTTGGGAATGAATCCAAAGTTTCAAAAGGCATACCTAAACCTTGGTGCACTTTACTCTCGTACGGGCGACTCTGAAAATGCAATCAAGACCTATCAGAAGGCACTCGAACTCGGAAAAACTACTGAACTTTATTATAATCTTGGAGTGGAGCTATATCGACTCGGAAGTTTAGATGCTGCAGTTAAGGCGCTCAAAAGTTCTCTTGAACTGAATAAAAAATATCTGAACTCTCATCTTCTTCTTGCTTATTGTTATAAACAATTAGATCGCCCTGATAAATCAGAGCTTTATCTAAAGAATGCAATCAAGTTAGATCCTAAAAATAAAACCGCCTATGCTGCACTCGCTACCATTTACTTTGATACTGAAAAATGGGAACAAGCATTAGCAGCTGCTAACATAGCAATCCAGATCAATCCAAATGATCCTAGAATGGAAATCCTGATGACGGAGATCCATGTTAAACTTGGAAATTATAAACAATCATTCGAAACTCTTAAAAAGGTAACTACAACCGCTCAAGGGTTCGTGCAGTTTAATGATTCTATCAAAGAAGCCAAACAAAAGCCTAAACCGGAAGAAAAAGTGTTCTTTGATAATTTGGAAGTTTTAACCCGAAAAAAATTGGATGAATTTAAGAATAAGCTCACTCTCTCCAAAGAAAGTCCTCAGGATTTCGAGGCTCCGGAAGCTCAGGACGCGCTTGATCTTTCTCTTATGTATTTGTTTCATGGAGATACAGAGCGGGCCTTAAAGTATTTATTATATGCGCAGAAAAACCTACAGGAAAATCCCACTTCTGAAATCGGTTAATCTTTTTCTTTTACCATTCCTTCTATTCTTCTCTTGTTTATATCCAGTCAGAAACAACGAATTGATCGAAAACGATCCTATGTTTCTATATCTTCCTGCAACAGATTATACAAGGGAGAAGGTTGATTCTGTAAAAAGTCCTTGGGAAGCTAAAACTCATAGAGGAAAAGCAATCCTTGCCCCAGACAAAAATAATGTGGGAATTTTATTTGTAAGATTCTCTCTTATTGATGATGCAGAAGACGAGTTTTTAAGCTCACAAAAACTTCTACCTAATAATCCTGTTCCTGCACTTAATCTATTACGTTTATATTATCTAGTAGAAGATATTTCAGAAGCCAAAAAATTTCTGGAAACATTCCTAAAACAATCACCTACTATTGAGCGTAAAAAGTTCGAAAATCTTTTAATAGAAGCGCAAAGAGAAGAAGAGCTTGTGATCTTTAGAGATGCACTTTCTACAATTCCAGGCCAGGAAGTTTATGCATGGGAAGGTTTGGCAGAATACTTTTTCTCTAAACAAGAATGGTCTAAAAGTTATTATTATTTGGAAAAGATCTTACAACAAAGTCCATTTCACAAGAATGCAAGAGGCCTAATGTTAAAGATGGCCCATATCTTAGAAAAATGGGACGATGTTTTGGTTTTTGGACTTAGCTTGAGTGGAACCGGAGAAAGAATTCCAGAATTAGAATATTATATCGCTCATGCTTATTGTGAGAAGAGAAGATATTCAGAAGCATTGGATTGGCTTAATAAAGCACCCGAATCCGAAAAAGAATCTTTAGTATTTTTAGAATTATGGAAACTTTCTTTACTTTCCAAAAATCCTAAAGCAGATGTTTCTCCACTTCTTCCTTATTTTAGAAAATTGAAATCCAAAGGATTACAATTCACTGAAGAGGAATTTTTTCCTACTCTAACTCCGGAAGGAAAAGAAACAATAGATAGAATTCGTTACGGACGATAAGAGCTTGTCCCAAAAGGTCCAGGCCCCTGAAGCCCGCGTTGCGGACTATAAACTCCGTGAGACATTTCCCAGGTTTTCATAGCTAATAGAAAGGACTTAGGGGAATGAGTTCTGATCATCCGAACTCCTTTGGACCAAAGATATGTTTCCGAGATCGCAGTCGGAACAATTCTATCTTCTACTGGCAAACCGCCTAAAGCATTTCCTAAAAAAGATTTTTTAGTAACCGAAACCATTAGATTCGGAAACTCAGAAAGAATTTCAGTGATCTTAGAAAGAATCGCAAAACTTACCTTATAATCAGGGCTTAAAAAAAATCCCATACCAGGATCTAAGATCAAACGATCTGCTAATCCTAAACTTTCAAAAGTTTTTGTTCTTTCTCTAAAAAACTCTAATGCAAGAGGCACAACATTTTCTGGTTTCAGATCTGAAAACTCAGAAGCCTTGATAGAATGATCCTGAGAAAACATCGCCACAAACTTTGTAGACTTATTGTTTGCAACTTTTAGCAAATCCAAACTTTCAGGATCTACAAAACCTCTGATATTATTGATATAATCTACATCTGCTTCTAATGCCTTTCGTATGACGTAGGGACGGAATGTATCAATGGAGATTGCAACCTTTTCCTTTTTGAGCTCGGAAATAATCTCCTTCATTCGGTCCCACTCAATATCTTCTGAAATGGGCTCCGCTTTTATATTGGAAGATTGAGCCCCGATATCTATGACGTCAGCGCCTTCTTCTATTAGGGATTTTGCCTTAGCTAAGGCCAGGTCCTCGCGGAGGTATTTTCCCCCATCCGAAAAAGAGTCACTAGTTATGTTCAAAACCCCGAATAGGATCGGTTTTGGAGGGAAAATTTCTTCCTGGTTTCGATTCGGCAGGTCGGATTCCATCTTAGTTTCCATCTTGATACTTGGGGTCTTTGTTCCGATACTAATTACAAGATGTTTTTTTACAATCAAGGAAAAGGACTCGTTCTAAAACGAAATCACTTTCTTAGCTCCGTCCTTGCCGGAACTCTTCTATTTTTTTTATTTTCCTGGGATGGATCCGCACAACCTGTCCCTACACTTTTGGAAAGAAATTTTGGATCTCCTTTAAATACACAAAACGTAGAATACAATCCTATCATCAGTCCTGACGGAAGATATTTGATCTTTCAATCCAATCGTCCTGGCGGAGAAGGGGAGATGGATATCTGGCTCTCCGAGAACGCTAACTACAAAAAAAGAGATGGGGAAGCAGATTGGAAGAAACCGGTCAACCTGAACCAAGACATATGGGAACAAAATAAAAAGGAACTTCCTTCCGGAGAAAAAAAATCCAAACTATTCAATACTGATAAGTACGAAGGTGGGATTTCTATTCGATTCGATGAATTTGGAAACCCTGAGGAAATTTTTCTAACTTCTGTCCGAAATGTAAAAGCGGATAGAGAAGGTTTTGACGCATTAGATATTTATTATACTAAAAGAGACGAAAAAACAAGACGTTGGAGTGACTTGATCGGTATCTCTGAGATCAATTCCAATTTTAACGAAAAGATGCCTTCTATTTCTCCGGATGGAAAATTTCTGATCTTTTCTTCTGATCGTCCAGGTGGATATGGAGAATATGATCTTTGGGTAAGTTACAGAACTGTTCCTACAGGTGTTTGGTCCAGTCCGATTAATCTTGGATCTGAGATCAATTCCAAGGCCAGTGAAATTCTTCCTTATGTTCATCCGGATGGAGAACAATTATACTTCTCTTCTAACAGAGAGAATGATCGCAAAAAGTTTTCATTATATCGCAGCTTCTTAAATCTTCCAGGAAACTCAGACATAGAAGATGCGGAAGATAAACTTACAGTTTCTAAAACAAATCTTCCTCATCCAGTTCCAGAAACAGGAAGTTTGGAAAAGCTACCTCATCCATTCAATTTAGATGCTTCCGAAGGAATAGACTCAGAAGGGATTTCTTTCGATCATGAAGGTCTTTGGGCTTATATTTCTTCCAACCGAAATGGAGGACAGGGCCAGTATGATATTTATAGATACCAGGTCCCTGAAAATCTGAGGAACTCCTACGATGTATCCTTCCAAGGAATAGTCTTAGATGGCTCCGAGGCCACAATGATTGGTTTGGATGCAACGATCAAAATTTCGGATAGTGTAGGCTCTTCTCGCACAATTACCTCCAAAAGAATAGGTGGAGATCTTTCTAAAGGAAACCCGACTAACTTTAAAACTGTCTTGAAAACGGGAAGATTATATAAGGTAGAAATTTCTTCTCCAGGATTTTATCCCACTGAGGACAAGCTCGACTTACGTGGAAACGTAGAAAGAAATAAGAAAGTTTATAAAACTTATGTACTTCTTCCTATCAAAGATGAAGAAAAAGGTAAGATCGTTAACACAGGCGATGGAGATAAAGGTAAGGGACTTAATGTGGTAGTTGTAGATGCTACTACTAAAGAGCCAATTGCTGGAGCGACCGCTACAGTTTTTACTCCTAAGAATAGACAGGGAGAAATCTTAAAATACAACAGTTTGTCAAAAAATTTCCATATCGAGTTGATCCCCGACACTGATTTTGAAATCTTTGCAAAGGCTGAGAAATATATTTCCGAAAGTGTTAATATCTTGAAGAAAGATATTAAACCCGGCTCTACAATTTCTATCGCTTTAAGGAAAGATTCGGAAGTCCCAGTTGTTTTAGGTACTAAACTCTATTTTGAATTCAATAAGACCGAAGTAACTGACGCACATCGTAAACAACTCGATCTGATTGTGGACTATCTCAAGAAGAATCCGTCCGATAAAATAGAGATTGGGGGCCATACAGATAATATAGCCTCCAAAGAATATAATACTCGCTTAAGCGGGAACAGAGCGCGGAAAGTTTTTGACTACGTTCGTAGCAAAGGGATCCAAGCTTCTAGGTTAAAAACCAGAGCTTATTGGTATTCCAGACCTGACGAAGACAACTCTACCGAAGACGGAAGAGCTAAAAACAGGAGGGTCGACTTCCGCAAGCTATAAAGGAGAGCAGATGGAAGTCGAGTACCGATCTTACCTACAATCACCAAGAATATGGGATACTATCAAGGATCCTCAAAAAGTAGGTTATATTCTGAAAGAGTACGTACATAACAACGGACTCTTTCTGAAAGAAAATCCTCTAAAACAAGAATTACAAATCTTACAAACTACTCCTGAAGGGAAAATTTTTCTTAGGATCGATCCGGAATCTATAAGCGAAGAAGGTGAGATCACAGTTTACAAAACCTTAAGTAAACATATGGAAATCGGCTTTAGAGTGGATTCAGTAAATCATGAAGATGGAGTAGTGATTTGTTCTCCTGAATACGTAAGGATCGCAAAAGACGGCCGCATTCTTCCAAGAATAGAAGGCTTACAAGGCAAAGTAGTAGCACATAGATTTCATATGCTTAAGAAAGAACAGGATTCAACTAAAGTCCTGGGAACTTCCGGCCAAATCTTACTTACAGACTTGCACAAGAATATATTATCAGAGTTCCCTTATTCCCGATTAGTATTTCCCACAGGAAAAGAACTTAGCTTCGAACAAGACTTAGCCAAACGTACAGGTAAAACCATCTTTGTAAAAGATGCGATCAATATGGATCCACTTTCGCAAGAAGAAGCAGGTGATTTCAATATTCTAGATCTAAAACAAGAATTAGAAGAAGAGATGATCCTGGAAGACAGAACCAAAGTTTATCGTTCAGGGAAAATCCAATCCTTTGCAATCTATCCTATCTATTACAAAGACCCTTCCGGCTCAAAGCTCGTTGCTTTAGGTTATGCGGAGACTAAGGATAGAATTTTAGATCCTGCTATTCTGAAAAAATACGCAGAGTTGGAAGATGTGTTTAATGAAAGGATAGAAGACTCCAATACTCTGGATGTTGATATCCGTCAAAACGTGATCAACGCTTCTGAAGGAGGAATTCTTTTAGAAGTAACCGAATCCCAGCTAGTCGAATCTTTTCTGCATAAACCTTTCTTTACTGCGGATATAACTTTCAAGATGCAAGCTCCATTGAGATTCGCATTTAAAATCCGACATATTTCTCAGATCGGGGAAATTTACCTGGTAGGTGCAGAAATAGTTGGCTCCAACGATGCCAAGACGAATATGACTCTATTAAAGAAGAATTTAAGCTTCATTAAGAGCGTCTAAGAGATTTGGAAAAACAGAAAGCCTTTTTACCCACAGCCCCATACAAGGGGACGAGAGATTTTTATCCGGAAGAAATGAGATTCCGAAATTGGATGTTTTCCGTAATGAGGAAGACTGTACAATCTTTCGGTTATGAAGAATACGACGGCCCTATCCTAGAATCTTTTGAACTCTATCTCGCAAAAAGCGGAGAAGAGATCGTCCAACGACAACTCTATAACTTTACAGACAAGGGAGATCGTCATGTAGCGATCCGCCCTGAAATGACTCCAACTCTAGCAAGAATGGTAGCAGGAGAAGTTAGAAATCTTGCCAAACCAATCCGCTGGTTTTCCGTCCCAAACTTATGGAGATATGAACAACCTGGCAAAGGACGTCTTAGGGAACATTGGCAACTCAATGTGGACCTATTCGGAGTAAATTCTTATAGAGCAGAAGTAGAGATCATTCTGATCGCTAATGCAATTTTAGAAAATTTTAAAGCTCCTAAAGGAAGTTACCAAATCAAAGTTTCTCATAGAGGAATTTTGGATTCATTTTTGAATCAAACTTTGGCTTTAGCTCCTGAAAAAGCGCATTCCGTTTCCAAACTTTTAGATAAAAAATCCAAAATCAGTAAAGAAACTTTTGAAGAAGAGATCAAACCTCTGCTTTCTAATCCTGATAAACAATTAAATCTTATTTATAGATACTTAGAAACAAATCTCCAGACAATTGGAGATTTAGAAGGTATAGATCCTTCTTCCGTTGAATTTATTCGAAACTTATTTTCGGATCTGGCTTCTTTGGGAATCAAAGACCAATTGGAATTTGATCCCTCTATCATTCGTGGTTTTGATTATTACACAGGTTGTATTTTCGAAGTATTCGATACCAATCCTGAAAACAGACGATCCTTATACGGCGGAGGAAGATACGACAACTTGATCGGACTCTTCTCCAATGAACAACTTTCAGGGATCGGTTTTGGATTGGGTGATGTGACCTTCAAAAACTTTTTAGAAGGACATGGACTCGTTCCAAAAGATCTAAATTCTAAAAATGCCGTTTTAATTCCTTTGATGGAAGATAAAGTTTTTCCTGAAGTTTTGAAATTAGCAGAAGAGCTAAGGAAAGAAGGAATCGGAGTGGAAACAATGCTCGAGCCTGCAAAACTCGGCAAACAAATCCAGACGGCGGAAAAAAAGGGATATCGTTTCTTGATCTTCTTAGGAGAATCCGAACTATCCGAAAACAAGGTTCAGTTAAAAGATATCGTCTCAGGAGAACAATCTTCTGTTTCCAGATCCGATCTAATCTCCATTTTACGGAAATCCTTACTTGGATAAGAACACATTGGAAAAATTATCCGCTTTCGAAAGAATCGATTATGCGATCGCGATGTTTATTCGCGAAAAAATTCATACGCCTCTTCTAAACCGAACTCTCTCCAGGATCAACCGTGGAGAGATAATGTTAGTTCTTATTCTTCCTTATCTTGCATATGCTGCATGGCAAGGAAGCCTTCCGTATCCTTGGTGGATTGTAATTCCTTATGCAGGGCTTGTTGCCTATGCAAATGATCGTTTTGTTTTAGTATTAAAAAAGTTAATCGCTCGTAAGAGACCGTTAGTGACTGTAGCGGGAAAAGTAGATCAAAACCCGGACATGAAACATTCATTTCCTTCTGCTCATGCATCTAACTCGATGACAGCAGCATTGATCTTAGTGTTCTTGTTCAGTTTTCCGGAATGGTTTTTGGTGCTAAGTCTTTTGGCAGGGATCGGTAGATTATTATCTCTGCATCATTTTCCCTCCGATGTGCTCGGAGGGTGGTTGATAGGAACCTGTTTCGGGACCTTAGGCCTTTTTCTTGGCCGTTGGCTTCTTCCCTTCTTGTTTGGAACCACCTAAGGCATCCAAAGTAAGTTTGTGACGGATCTCTCCTTCGTGAGTGATCGTCGTAGAAGCGATAACTTCGTCATTCAAGTCAAAGTTAACCTTCTTCTCTTTAACTAGTAGTTTCAGATAATTTAAAACGTTCTTAGCGAACATTCTAGAAGCATCTGAAGGAAGAGAACCTGCCAGGTTTTGGTGACCAACTACGGAAACTCCGTTTTTAGTTAATACAACCTTACCATGTTGAGTGTACTCACAGTTTCCTCCGTTTGGAGAAGCAAGGTCCACTACTACGGATCCAGCTTTCATTTTATCTACGATCTTTTTAGTGATAATGATAGGAGCTTTTCTTCCTGGGATCAAAGCTGTAGTAATGATCACGTCCGCTTTAGCTGCGAATTTTTCGATCGCTTCTTGCTGGCGTTTTTTATACTCTTCAGTTTGTTCTACAGCGTAACCGCCCGCTGCTGCGGAGTGAGTTGCACCTTCGACTTCAACGAATTTAGCGCCAAGAGATTGAACTTGCTCTTTTACTTCAGGGCGTGTATCAAATACGTCTACTACTGCACCTAATCTTCTGGAACTTGCAATTGCTTGTAAACCTGCAACACCAGCACCAATAATAAGTACAGAAGCTGGAGTTATTGTTCCTGCTGCGGTAGTTAACATTGGGAAAAATCTGGTTAAATGAGTGGAAGCAATAAGAACAGCTTTGTATCCAGCAACAGTTGCTTGGGATGAAAGAACGTCCATAGACTGAGCACGAGTGATACGAGCGATCGCATCTAAACTCAATACTGTAACTTTCCCCGCGGCAAGCTTTTTGATTACCTGAGGATTAACTGCAGGTTGGAACATTCCTAAATAGAAAGCTCCCTTTTTAATCTTAGATAAGCTAGCTCCATCCGCTAAGTGAATGCTCACTACTATGTCGGATTTTTTCAGAACGTCCGCGCGAGATTGAATCGTCGCCCCGGCTTTTTTATAATCTTCGTCAGAGAAAAAAGATCCTTCTCCAGCGCCTTTCTCGATGATAACAGAAGCACCGATTTTTTTAAAGGCATCAACTACGTCTGGCGTTACCGCTACTCTAGTTTCTTCCTTAGCTTCTTTTAAAACTCCGATATTCATACAGCCTACTCGAAACTCAATTTTTCGGTTAAATTCCCTTATAGGGGAAAAGTAGGTCCAGATTTTCTCGGCGAACGATTAATCCAAGTGATTTTTGAAATAATCGACCGTTTTCCTGATTCCTTCTAATAAAGGAACCTTAGGTTCATAACCCAGTTTTTGTCTAGCTAAAGTCAGATCTGGCTTTCTGCGGGCAGGATCGTCTTGAGGAAGAGTTTTATAAATGATCTTGGAAGAAGAGCCGGTCTCTTTTAAAACTAACTCTGCTAATTCTTTGACAGTAAACTCTCCGTCATTCCCCAAGTTCACAGGTCCATTGAAGTCCTGAGTGTTCATCATTCTAATGATACCATCTACAAGATCATCCACATAACAGAAGGATCTAGTTTGAGAACCATCTCCATAAACTGTGATATCTTTTCCTGCAAGTGCTTGGACCACAAAATTACTTACAACTCTTCCATCGTCAGGAAGCATACGAGGTCCGTACGTATTGAAGATACGAATGACTCTTATGTCCACTTTATGATTTCTGTGATAATCGAAACAAAGAGTTTCAGCGACCCTCTTTCCTTCATCGTAACAACTTCTGATTCCGATTGGATTTACATTTCCCCAATAAGTTTCTTTTTGAGGATGTTCGATCGGGTTTCCATAAACTTCGCTAGTAGAAGCTTGTAAGATCCTTGCTTTTACTCTTTTAGCAAGTCCCAACATATTCGTAGTTCCGAGAACATTGGTCTTAATAGTTTTGATTGCATTTGATTGATAATGAATTGGGCTCGCAGGACAAGCGAAGTTATAGATTTGATCTACTTCGAGTCGGATCGGCTCAGTGATATCATGACGTATTAGTTCGAAGCGAGGATTGGAGAGAAGTTTTTCAACATTCTTCTTTCTTCCGGTGTGAAAGTTATCCACGCAGATAACTTCGTTACCTTCTTGTATCAATCTTTCGCATAAATGAGATCCGATAAATCCGGCTCCGCCGGTCACTAGCACTCTATTAGCCATCAATTCTCTCTATATCCATAAATTCCGGTGGAAGAGGTTTACCGTTCAGATCCAAACCTCTGCTCAAAAACCATTCCAATACTTCTGGAGTTACTTCTCCAGGAAAGGGATTGTCTAAACCTAACACCGGCCCTTCATCAAACCCAGGAGTCTCATCCGGAACCGGACGAGGAGCTACCGCTCGCTTCAATGAAAAGAATATGATGGATACGCTAAAAAAGGACCAGAGCAGAGCAATCAAATATCCCAGGAATAAAACTGATTTCGGAACAGTTCCACCCGGAGAAGTTCCAGTTGCCCAATATGCTAAAATACCTGCATCAGTGTTTTGAACATTTTCAGTAAAATCCAAGAGATCGTATAAACTATACAAACTCACACTTGTCCCTAAAAACACAGTGATCAATCTATCCCAACCAAAAGGAAGGAACGAAGAGACTAAAAGAAAAATACCCCAAAGCAAACCTGTTCTTTGAGCAAGCCCTCCGGAAGAAGTGTACTTTAAAGTAAGTAATAAAACAGCCCCTCCCAAAAGTAACAAAGTGGGACGAACCAGACTTCCTTTGAATCCTCTGTTGATCAAAAATCCTCCGACCAAACAAGAACCCAAATAACCTGCGGAGACTACGAATATAAAAGGACTTTTACCTGATGTAGGAGATGCAACAGTTTGCCCTGCTTCGTCACCGTTCAATTCTATCATTTGAACAGAACCGCCGGAGATCAAAGTTGCGATCGCATGTCCTGCTTCATGAATAAAAACCACGAAGTCTTTTAGATAAGAAACCCATCCATGATTCCAATAGGAAAGAAGAGTCACTATAATCGCGAGTAAGAGTGCAAGCCTTAGGAAACGATTCTCCATTCTAGAATCAATATCGGCTTTTTGCGATTTAATCTGTTTTAAAATGGCTCAAAATTCCGCCAAATTTTTGGGAATGTTCCAAAGTATCTTTTACTGAATGTCTAATATTTTCCGAAGTTGCAGCTATGTCTTCTGCTGATTTAGAAATAGCACTCATAGAGTCTGAAATTTCACCTGCAGAAAGTTTTTGTTGTTCAGAAGTTCCAGCCATCATTTTTCCTAAAACTAAAACCTGATCAGAACTACTTCGAATTTCTCCAAGTCGTTTAGATTGTTCTAATAAAAGACTTTTTACTTTGGATGCAGAATTATGAACTTCTTCTATATAGTTTTGAAGATTCTCGAATACATCTACAGATTGTCCCACTTTCAGAGCACCTTCTTCGACTGAGTTAGATGTACTTTTTACAAGATGAGTAATGTCTTTGATACTCGACTTGGTTTGTTCTGCAAGTTTTGAGATCTCATCTGCAACTACTGAAAATCCTTTTCCTGCCGCTCCAGCCCTTGCAGATTCTATAGATGCGTTTAGCGCGAGCATATTTGTCCGTTCTGAAATGCTTGTGATAATGCCTACGATCTTATTGATCTCATTTGAATAAGATCTTATCTGTTCCATGGATTGGATTGCTTCATTAAAGATCTGTTTTGCTTGGTCTGCTTTATCCGCCACATTCCCAGCTTGTGACTCCAAGTTTTGCATGGATTCGGAAGTTTTTCCCAAGGACATATCTATGGAACCAATGCTATCGTTAACATTGGATAAACTTCTGGTTTGTTCGCTAATCGTTAATACAATCTCATCAATTGTTTTAGAAAGTTCATGAGAAGCAGCAGCAGTTTCTTGGACAGCATGAGCTTGTTTTTGAGAGACTCTTTCGAAAGAACCTACTGATTGGAATAATTCCTCATACAGTTTTAAATTTCTCTCGTAGTTCTCTTTCATTTGTACAAGAAGTCCCCAAAGACTAATGGTCATACATCTGAAGTTAGAATAAATTCTGTCTGCGTCTTCTATCCCTTCTTTCCTTGGAAATTCTGAGGCAAGATTTCCATTCACTACCTTGCCTACGATCTCCAAGGTCTCGGACATTTTCTTTTTCAGTTTATAGATAGTTCTCAAACAAAGAGAAAATCCCAGAACAACTGCAAGAAAGGTTATGGTAGAAGCGACCGGATCAGTTAAAAATAATTTCAGTCCTAAGTAAGAAGAAGGAATGAATATACATGCGAATGTGAAAGTTACAAGAGCAAGATATCCGAATTTTACTCGTATCGAATTTACAAAAGAGAAAAAGGTCCTATACAACCTTGATTCTCCGTTCATTCTTGCAAAAAGTTTTTCTGCCTTCTCTATTTGTTGTCTGTTCGTCTTCTTACGAACAGACATATAACCAGTAATCACTCCATTTTCGAGAACAGGAGTAACAGTGGCATCCACCCAATAGTAATCTCCATTCTTTGCGCGATTCTTAACGATCGCATTCCAAGGACGACCGGATTGAACTGTGCTCCAAAGATCTTCATAAACCGCAGGAGGTATATCAGGATGACGGACAATATTATGAGGTTGTCCTAGCATCTCCTCTTCTGAAAAACCACTTACATCCGCAAAATCTTGGGAAACATAAGTGATCTTTCCTTTTGAATCTGTTCTGGAAATAATTACCGCCGATTCAGCAAACTGAATTTCTCGACCTGTAACCGGTAGGTTCTTTCTCATATTTTCAGTAATTTTATGAAGTCAAGTTTGGTATAGCGAATTTAGGAAACTCGCATCTTGATTTTATCAAGTCAGAATTTGAATGAGAAATAATCTGTAAAATATTCTCTTAAACAATAATACTTTCGGTTTATTTTATAGAAGATTGTATATTAAAACCGACCGTGTTTCCTATTTTATAAAAACGAGATATGCTTGGATACTCCCAGCAATTCCACCAAGAAATGCTCCTAAGCTAATTAAGATGGCCTCGTCTTCTTTGAAAACAGAATGCAAGAGATGTTCGAATTCTTCAGGAGGTAGTATACTTAAATTTTCAAAGACTAATTTTTCGATCTCTAATCTTTCTTCGATATAGTCCTTCATTTTGTCTGCTGTTTCAGGCACTAGCTCCAAAATAGAATTCGCAATCTTCTCCTTTAGTTCTTCCAGTTTTTTAGAACCTAAGATCAAAGAAGCATATGGAATTTTTTTCTTCAATTTCTCATCCATCAGTTCTTTGGATTTGGAAAGAAGTTCTGTAATGATCAGATCTCCTCCTTTTCCTTTGAAGATTACGCCGATCAAACTTTCAGGATCTAAAATTTTAGAAGCAACTACGGACGCAAATTCTCTGGAAACATCTATCTGTCTTTTTAAGAAAAGACCTTGGTACTTGAAAATTAAAAAGTTCTTTGGCCGCAAGGGAGAGAAGATCATAAGGATCGCAAGCCAGTTGGTGATATAACCTACAAAAATTCCCATGAGCGGCATGGTCCACCATTGGTTCAAATACGCGATGAACAAGACTTGGACACAACCAATCAAAAAACCGAAATAAATCCCAGAACGAACTATAAATCTAAATTCGGGGCCTCCACATCTTCTGAAAATTTCGGAGAGAATATTTGCATTTTCTCCCGAAAGAGATTCTTTGATTAAATCACCAATCCCTAATATACTTTCTAAGTTTTTGCCAAAAGATGTATAGATCTCTTGTATTTTTTTGGGAATGTCTTCTCGAATCTCTTTTTCTAAAATTTGTTTTGCTTCTTCCGGAACCATCTTCCAGATCACAGGGTTGTCCGCGAAAAATATATCTTTAACAATGGAAGAGGATTTTTCTCCGATCCTATCTCGGATCAGATCTGAAATTTGCACCGGATCTATTTTTTTATAAAGATCGTAAGGCCGGATCAATCTCTCCATCATCACATCTGAAATGAGTCCGGCCATTTTTTTAGAATGTCTTGGAATAATTCCCTGCCAACCTAGAATTCCAAAGCCTCTAAACTTAATAGGATAGAAGATCATCTGAACTGCTATATAGTTTGTGATCCAACCTACAAAGGAACAAGTGACCAAAATCGAAATGATCTCGATCGAAGAACCGTGAACAGAATCGAATGATTGCATCGGGCAGAGTTTCATAGGCCCGAAAATTCGATTCAAGAAAAATTCAATGCTTAATATACTTGTAAAATCGTATCAATCCAATGGACTCAAGGGTTTCTTTTTTCATTTCTCTCTCAATTCATGCGGCCCTATTTTTATCTTACTATTTATTCCGAAATCTAAACCCCGAAAATTTTTCCGAACAGATCAAACTAAGTCTTAGCAAAGGACAAATCCCAAGTTTACATTTTTCACTTCCTAAAAGTTTGGGAGAAGGACCAGATGTTTCTTCTAATTCGGGCCTGGCCGGCACTCCAGAAGCAGAGATTGAAAGATTTAAAAATGAGATCCATTTTCCACCGGAAGCATTGGAACAAAGATTAGAATCTGATTGTTCTTGGGAAGTTGTGATAGGACCTAACGGAGCGGCTAAAAAAGTCACCACTATCAAACCTTGCAAATATAAGGTTTTTGAAACTCAGTTTAGAAGATCTATTTCTAGCTGGAAATTTCAATTGCCGGAAGGAAATATAATAATTATTCCAGTATCCTTTCGCATTGAATCAGATGAGTGAATCTTCTAAATCTTGGTATGCAATTTATACCAATTCTAGGGCCGAAAAGAAGTTAGCGTTAGAACTTTCCAAAAAGGGAATAACCCAATACTTGCCGATTATCTCGACCAAAAAACAATGGTCTGACAGGATCAAAACGGTTCTGATCCCTGTTTTTCCTTCTTACGTATTCGTAAAAATTGATATAAGAATAGAAAAACTAAGAGTCCTAGAAACTACAGGGGCAGTAAAATTTGTTTCGATCGGAGAAACTCCTCTCGTAATTGATGAGGAAGATATTGATGCAATCCGCCAACTCGTAACTGAGTATCCGGATATGATTAAGATCGAAAGGGAGAAGATGCTCGCTCCAGGTAAAAAGGTTCTGATCAAAAACGGACCTTTTAAAGATTTAAGAGCAAGAGTGATCCGAAAAGGAAGTAAGTCGTCTATTCTTGTTTCTATTTCCGGAATGGATACTACCGTATCCCTGGAATTGGATTCGGAACTATTAGAAACGGACGAGGAGAATTAGAAGTGGGAAATACATTAGATAAAGTTAAAAAAGCTTTGGATACAGAGATCGAAGCAATCCTTCATTTTAGAGAGAACCTAGATCCAAATGTAGAAAAAGCAGTCGAACTCATATTCCAATCCAAAGGAAAAGTGATCGTAACCGGTGTAGGAAAATCCGGAGACGTAGGTAAAAAAATCGCATCCACTTTGTCTTCTACAGGAACTCCTTCTTATTTTCTTCATCCATCTGATGCTGCCCATGGTGATGCTGGAATTTTAGCACAAGGCGATGTGGTCATCGCGATAGGCAAAAGTGGAGAAAGTGAAGAATTACTCAATCTTCTTCCTACCATAAAAAGTATCGGAGCCAAATTAGTAGGATTAACTGCAAATCCTCAATCTAGATTAGCATTGGACTGCGATATTGTAATCTTAACTCCAGTATTAAAAGAAGCATGTCCTTTAGAACTTGCACCTACCTCAAGTACAACAATTGCATTGATGTTGGGAGATGCGATTGCTATGGCATTGATGGAACTTAGAAATTTCCAAAAAGAAGATTTCGCATTATATCATCCTGCAGGAAGACTCGGAAAAAGATTATCCCTGAAAGTGGACGATGTGATGAGAAAGGGAGACAAACTTGCAAAGGTTGGCTCCGATGCAAGTTTAGAAGAAGTTCTCTCCGAAATCACAAAAAAACTCGTGGGAGCAACAGGAGTTGCTGATCCGAACGGAAAGTTGATCGGATTTGTAACAGATTATGATATTAGAAAATTATTAAATGATGGAAAATTAGATAAATCTATCAAAGCAAAAGATCTAATGAACTCGCAGCCTACCGTATTCGAAAGCGGGATCATGGCTTATGATGTTTTACAAGCCATGGAAAGAAGAGAAAAACCTATCTCTGTAGCTCCCATTGTTTCCAAAGATGGAGCTTTGCTCGGGATCGTTTCTATCCACGATTTATTACAGAAAGGACTCTGATTTTCGATGAGTAACGAATCTCAAAAAATAAGAATCATTCTTACATTGAACGAAGAGGAGTTTTTTGAACTAAAAACTCTTCCTAAGGTCGATTTTTTAGAGATACGTTTGGATCAATTTCGTTCTGACAAAGACACTCCCGAAAAGATCCTACATAAAATAAAAGAGCTAAATGCGTCTTGTGTATTCACATATAGACAACCAGAAGATTCCAGCCTGAAAAGTTTAGGTGTCTGGAATATAGAGAATATTGCCCCTTTACTCTCCGGATTAGAATCAGGAAAACATTATATAGATCTGGAATTGGATAAGGATAATCCTGTATTTAATGGAATCGATGAGGATCGTTTCGGGATCATCCGATCTGTTCATAGTTTTTCTGGAATTCCTGATTACGAAGAATTACTCTTCTTCTTAAGACCTGTCACTGAAGAAGTTTTAGCAACTGTTAAGTCAGGACTTCCTTTCCAAAGGATTTTTAAAATAGCAGCACTTCCGAAAAACGATCAGGAATCTCAAGAATTCCAAGAGTCTGCTATTAAACTTTCTAAACTATGTGCTAAACAAAATATTCCAATCGGTTTCTGTGGTATATTAATGGGAGAATCCGGAAAAGAATTCAGGATCTTTCCTGAAAAGATAGGATCTCAATTCACTTATTGTTGTTTGGGAGAGCCAAAGGCTCCCGGCCAAGTGGATTTGGAAACGCTTCTATCTAAAAGAAAATAGAGAATTAGTCCCTGTCTTGGGAATCGTCCTCTTCCTTATCATCTTCCGATTTTTTATGATCTCTTGTTCCAGCACGAGTTTCTAAGAATGTTTTGAAATTCTCGTCGGATCTAAACTTTTTGAAAGCCTTATCTTTTTCTGCAGAAACCCAATAGGAAGATTTAATACTTCCAGATTTTTTAATATAGGACATCGTCCTTTCTTGGTCATTCTTCTCAGAATAACATTTTGCTAAAAGGTAATAAGCCCCGGCCGAATCTTCTACCTTTTCTAAATGAGTGATCGCTTTGTCTACGGAACCAGTGTATAGATAAGTTTTACCTAAATAGAAATTATATTCTCTGATCTCTTCTTCGTCCGGTTGGACAGCATGGAAATATTTAAGAGCTTTTTCGTAGTTGCCGTTGTTTGTATAATATCTGGCGAGTTTTAAGATACCGTCGTAATATACGTCCGGAAGTTCTTTCAGTTCTGGATTTTCTTTTTCGATAGCCGAACCGATTTCTTTTAGAAGATCATAACCTTCTTCTTTTTTACCGATCTGTATCTTGCAGAGGCCGATATACATTCGGATCTCTCTAGTCTTTTCTCCGTATTCGAGAGCTTTTTCTGCGGTTTTGATCGCGTTATCACAATCCTTTTGTTGCCATTTAATTTTGGTCAGACCGATCAAAGGAAGGACTGTATGTTTATTAGCATGAGCCTTTCTATAATACTTAGATGCCTCTTCGAAGTTTTTCTTTTTATGATAAGCGGCCGCTTGAGTAAGATGTGTATAATAAAGTAATTTTTCTCTTTCAGAAGGGATCTTAGGTTCTATACGATTCAGAACAATAAGTGCGTCGTCGTAATTTCCGACTCGCACAAGCAAAGCCCCGTACTTATAACCATACTCCACATTCTCCGGTTCACTTTTGACTAATCCGGAAAGAATAGATTCAGATTTAGCAAATTCTTTTTCATTATAATAAGCTAATGCAAGTCTCCAAAGGATCTCTTTGTTATTAGGATCTTGTTTTAACTTTTTTTCGAGACTGGAAACACTTTCCTGTTCTGGTTCTTCTTCATGATAAACAGGTTTGCGAGGTCCACCGGAAGAATATCTCTCTTCTGCGGCAGCTCTAATCTTTTGGATATGAGAAAGGTCCGGATCGATCTTTAATAATCGATTGGAATATGAGATCACTTCTCCGTAATCTCTCTGATAATTATGATAGAGGATAATCTTTGTAAGAGAATTGACTAAATCTTTTTTAGGAAGATTTAAACTGACTGCTTTTTTGAATGCTTGGATGGACTTATTATAATCTTTTTTGCTCTCATAGATATAACCCATGTACATCCAGGCCTCGCCTGAAGAAGGGTTTCCATCGTTATATTTTTGGAATTGTTTGAGAGCCTCTGTGTAGTCTTTTCTGGAATAAGCTTTTTTACCTTCTTTCATATCTGCGAAGACAGAATTGGAAAAGAAGAATATGCTAAAGCAAATCAGTAGAGAAAAGAACGGCTTACTCATACTAGTAAGACCGATATTTTCCCTCCGAATACTACAAAAGAAGGAAGGCATTTATCCAATTTTGGAAGAGAACGCCACGAATAAAGTGGAATTCTCGCCTTCTCAAAGGAATTATTTATTTCCTAAAACCTCTGCCTTTCTTTGAGCCAAGGCTCTTGCAGCTCTAAGATTCACGCTCATGGTCGTTATTTGAGGATTTACTGATAATCCTGTAGGATATACAGAAGCATCCATTACGAAAATATTCTTATGGCCATAGAGTTGGAAATCCATATCTACTGCACCTAAGTCGGCTGATTTAGATGCTTGGATAGAACCATGAGGGTGAGCAGATCCGATCGCAATCTTTCCTGGTTCGATACTCTTATCCAAGATCCAATCAAACTTAGAATTTTTATCCACAGGAATTGGATCAAGGACATCCGGGAATGGGAATATGATCGCCTTTGCACCAGCAGCAACTTGCACTTCTGCGAGAGCTTTCAAACCCTTGAGTAAATTTTTACCGTCGGTAGGAGTGATCTCGAAATAGACTTTTCTTCTTCCCAAGGACCATTTTACAGAAGCGTTTGCTTCGCCGTCTGCTCCATCACGAACAAGCACAATACCTGCGCTCATGTTCGGATACTTCTTCATGGCATCGAATTGTCTCTGCCCATAAAAAGGAATCAGTGAACTTGCTAACGTAGGACGGAAAGGTGCCACCTCTAACCAATATCCGTAACCAGTATTGTCTTGGTTATGACCGTCTTTAATCACTGCGGATTGAGGGGGTCCAGAGAACATATTGATCGTCTCGTCAAAGATCGCA
Organism: Leptospira saintgironsiae; assembly: GCF_002811765.1. Lineage (NCBI taxonomy): Bacteria > Pseudomonadati > Spirochaetota > Leptospiria > Leptospirales > Leptospiraceae > Leptospira > Leptospira saintgironsiae. The sequence goes on from NZ_NPDR01000001.1 coordinate 378,758, forward strand.
AAATTCGTGCTTGTAGGATGAACTTTTAAATTTCTTCCCACCCAATCGTTTCCTAATCCGGATCTTTGCAGTAATGCAGGACCTTCGATAGCACCAGCGCTCACAATCACCACTGGTGCTTCGATCACTACTTTTTCCAAAACATTGTTTGGAGCCTTTTCATAAGGATCAGGAGTGAATTCTGCAACTACAGTTTTGATATCTCCGTCTTGGATGTATTGTGCTCTCATATTTGAGATTACAGTTGCACCTGCTTCGATCGCATCAGGAATCCAAGTTAAGAATGCAGATTGTTTTGCATTAATAGGACAGCCCAAACCGCATCGGCCGAGACCAATACAGCCTCTATTATTATTTTTTAATACTTCTGGATGTAAACCTAACGCTTTTCCACCCTTCATCAAGGTATTGTTGTTTGCATTGATCAAATTCGGAGGAACTTCATGGACACCGATTCTTTCGTGGACTTCTGCAATATAAGCGTCCATTTCTTGTCTTCCGTAACCTTTCCAACCGAAGCGGGAATCCCATTCGTTGGTCACGTAATCAGGAGGATAAAGAGAAGTTTGCCAGTTTACAGTGGTAGAACCTCCTACAGTTCTTCCTTGTAAGATAGAAAGAGTTTGCTCTTCTGCGATGATAAATCCCGCATCTCTATATAATCTTGCTTGGGAAAGAAACTCATCACCGGTGAATTTTGCAGGAGTGAAATACCCGCCTTCTTCGATCAGAACCACTTTCCATCCTGCTTTTGCAAGAGTGGCAGCGACTACTGCTCCTCCCGCGCCGGAACCTATGATGACAGCTTCTGCTTGTAATTTCCAAACTCCGTCTTTGATCCCATGCTCTTTGATCAAAGCTTCATGTTTTTCCGGAGTGATAATCTTATAATTTGCCTCAGGAATCGCTCCCATAGTTCTTAACCTTTATATCCCACTAGTTCGTTATAATCTCTTTCCATAGAAACTAAGAAGAAGGACAGCTGGCGCATGATATTATAAGCGCCCCTTTTCAAAGATAAGGAAGAGTTTTTCCAGGAAAGAAGTCGTTTCTCTCTATCTTCTTTGGAAAGCCCGACCATAGAGGTGAAAGAAAAATCCAAAGCAAGAGAAACAAGAGAAGATCCGGGCAAGAATGCCAATAATTTCAATACGGATTCTGTATCGATAGGATAAGGATGACCGTAGATATACTTATCTGCAGCCACTCCCAAGTCGAATCCTTGGATTGGATTTCCTACCAGGAAAACTTCTTCCAAAGATTTGAAAGCGAGATATTCAGAATCACTCAGTCCATGCAATTTAGGAATAGATCCAGGTTTGCAGGAAGCTTGAGGAACTAGGATAGCCGAGATGGCTGCCGTTTTGAACAAAAACTTTAGAAAGCGACTACGAGAAACTTTCTCATCCAGAAACGATTCCAATTCTAACTCCTAAACTTTGTTCGAAATAACAAAGTTTGCCGTAACGAATGTTCTGGAATATGTTCGACTTTGTCTATCCTTTCTTTTGGAATTTTTTCATCTTCACATAAATTTTAATTTCTTCAAAATCAATTCTATCCAATTCAACAAGGAAGGTTTCACCTAATGAATATTGTTTGGTATATTTTTTAGAATAGAATGTGAAGTCTGTCTCTGCTTGTAACTCACCTTCGTCAGTAAATTCTATCGCAGGGATGATTGCTTCGACTGGTGGATTATTCAATTCCACAAATGCAACTGCTGCTTTAAACCCTACAAGAGTTGCAGTAAATTCTTTGATGCCTGTTTTTTCTAAGAACCTACAAGCTTTGAGTTTATAATAATCCCTTTCCGAATCAGTAGCCTTTCTTTCCTCGTGAGAAGTATGAAGCCCCATTATTTTGATATCTTCCTCAGAATAAGGCTCTTCTTCAGAGAGTAGAATACTCTCTAAAACCCTATGGCAAACCAAGTCAGGATAACGGCGGATTGGAGAAGTGAAATGACAATAGTCTTTGAAACCTAAACCCCAATGCCCCAGATATTCCCCTGAATAGTAAGCCTGCATAAAACTTCTTAAAAGAGAAATATTGAACAGTCGCTCTGAAGGGCTTCCTTCAATCACTTGCAAGACATGTCGAATGGATTCGTAGTTTGTATCATGAAGCTGAGCATTGACTCCATTCAAATTTAGGAATGAATTTAACATCTCCAGTTTTTCTACATCCATCGGTTCATGGACACGATATAGAGTGGGTCTTTCTTTTTTGCGAATATACTCTGCAACTTTGATGTTTGCAGATAGCATGAATTCTTCGATCAAGATATGCGCCTGCAGTCTATCCACAGGTCTGATCTCTACTACATTATGTTCTGAGTCAGTTACAACCTTATTCTCTTTCAGATTTAGGTCTACTCTTCCAGAGTTCAGCCTTCTCTTTCTAAGAATGTCAGCAAATTTCATCATTTGGAAGATCCAATTTTTAGGATCTCCAGATTTGATCTCTTCTTCTGCTCGATTATAAGTGTATCTTTCTTCTACTTTGATTATGGACTTATAAAACTTAGCATGGAAGATTGTTCCACTCCAGTCCGCTTCCATCTCGACTGTGAATGCCAATCGATTCTTCTTAGCCACAAGACTACATAGATTTTCAGAAAGTTCAGGAGGAAGCATAGGAACAACTCTACTTCCCAAATATACGGAAGTGGCTCTCGCATACGCTTCTATATCTAGATCAGAACCAGGTTGAACATAATGAGAAACATCTGCGATATGAACGTAAAATCTGATCTTCTTGCCTTCGTCTATAAAGGAGATCGCGTCGTCAAAGTCCTTGGAATATTCTCCATCTATTGTGATGGATTTAAGTTCTCTTAAGTCAACTCTGGAGCTCCAATTATCCACTGTGGATTCGTCCACTTCATCAGGAAGTTCTTCCAATTTTACTTCTTCAGGATAGAGGATAGTATAATTGTACTTCATAAGCATTCTCATCAGATCCGTGTCTTCTTTGGTATCCGATTCAAAACGAACAAAGTGGGCTTCGTATAGATTTTTTTCGTGATCAGAATCTTGCTTTAATGTTACGATCAAAACATCTCCTATATTGATCTCATCTTGCAGATCTTGGAGTAATGTTTTGCGGGGAAGGAAACCTTCTTTCAGATCTCCGTCCATATCTAAGAAGGTCCCGATTATAAATTTATAATCCTTCTCAGTGACCTTCATTCTATAAAGTTCACGACCTCTGCGGAGAACCGAGACAACTTCCCCTTCTAATTTTCCTTTGCGGCCAATACCTGTAGGAAGAATTTCCACAAGGTCACCTTGTATCGCAGAAGAAGTATACTGGCCCGGAACAAATACCTCAGTGCCAGTAGTCAGCTTTACAAAGCCATCTCCTTTTTTACTTAAAGAGATTGTTCCACTTAAGGTTTGGTTGGGGCGAACTATAATATTCTTTTTTTGGATCTCAATCAGGCCTTCTTTTTCGAAAAATACTAAAACTTCTTCAGCGGAACGTTTTTGTTCCTGAGCTTCCCATTTTTCTCTTCTAAAACCTTTTTTCTGTCCTGCATGAGCAACGAACTTAGAGTAAATCTCTTGCATAGAGAGAACCTTTCCGGCGTTAGAACGGAAAAATTTTAGAAGTTTTCTACCAGGTTCATTCTCTCTTTCCCAATCATGACTTCCTGATTTTCTATCGTAAAACTTGGGCTTTGATGCAGGAACATGAGATTCCTGTTTTGATTCTTTCTTAAACTTAGGAGCCTTAAATTCTTTTTCTTTTTTAGGCGGAGAAGGGACCGAAGGTGGCGCTTGCGTTTTTACTTTTTTTTCTACAGGAAAAACTTCGAAGTTAGAAGAGCGAGAAGACTTATGGTCTTTTTTCTTTTTAGCGACCTTCTCCTTTGCTTCTCTGATCTTTTTTCTTAATTCATTTTCTTCTGAGTCTTTTGAAACAGATCTCTTAGATCCTTTGTTGTTTTCACTATTATCTACGGTTTTTGTTTTTTTCTTTGTTTGTATTTGTTTAACTATTTTCTTTTTTTGTGTCATGTATAATATACCTTAGGCTTATCATCAGCATAAGTTCCTCTCAGATAGTTCGGAACCAATTGTAAATACGAATGATCTTCTGGCTTAGATAACGCCTTTTTGATCTCACTGGACTTTTCCAATATACTTGCTTCCGGCGAAGGAAGATTTTCTTTCATATTTGTTCCCGCAAAAAATTCGGGAGAGTCGCTGAACTTAATTCCGGTAAGATAAGAGCCTATCCTATCCTCCGGGATGGTTTCCGGAATCAAATCCGGAGCAATGTCTATAGTTCCCCAGTAACCTCTGGAGTCCCTTAGACCGAAATATACTTTTCCTTGTTTCGCTTCTATTCCTACACAAACGGGAGATTCTGATTCCGCATAATATTGGCAGGAGTACAATTCTAAACTATCAATTCCCAAAACCGGAATATTCCAGATCTGCGAAAAATTACGAGCAGTTGCCACTGAGATCCTGATCCCAGTAAAGGATCCTGGGCCAGTAGCAGTTACTATTATATCAGGTTTTTCCCAATTAGAAACCTTCAAACAATTGGAAATTTCCTTAATGAGTAATAGGGAAGATTCTCTATTATGCAATTCTTTGTGCTCGGAAAGTTTTTCTAGTTTGCCATCTTCCGTTTTAAGATAACAGCCCACTAAGATCCAAGAGTTGGTAGCATCGAAGAATAATATTTTTGTCATAGTGCTTTCTCAGACTTCAGGAAGGACGTAATCTGCTGATCAGAACTGCTCCATTCTTCTCCCAAAAACTCAATCTGCAAATTTCTAATGTCTTCGTCTGCTTCTTCCAAATCGATTTTGATTCGGAATTTTCTGTCTTTAAATTCAGGTTCTGCTTTTTCCCACCATTCTATCAGTGAAATCCCTCTGCCGTTCCAATATTCTTCAAACCCAAGATCTGGAATTTCTTCGGAAGAACCGATCCGATAAAGATCAAAATGAAAAATCTCTAATGGATCTCCCAATTGGTTTTGGATCTCTTGAAACGGATACTCATTCATAAAAGTGTAAGTAGGAGAATTTACAAAGAGTTTGGACTTATCCAATCCAGGTTTCAATTCATCCAGTAGAGCTTTTACAAGTTTAGAAACGAAAGTGGTTTTGCCTGAACCCATTTTTCCGGAAAGAAGAACTAAGGGAAATTTTCCTTCTTTCCAGACAGCCGCAAGGATTCCTGCAAGTTTCGAGACAGGTAGATCGATAGAATCTAAGGTAAGATTTTCAAACCGTCCTAACATTCTATTACTTAAAATAACTCTAAGACCTCTGCCTTTGGAAATCTATAGATGGAATTACAAAATTCGCAAGTGACTTCGATCTGTCCTTGCTCTTCTGCGATATCCATTGCTTCTTCTTTTCCTAAATTTTGGATCAGTTCTTTGATCTTCTCTTCAGAACAATCACATCTATATTCAGGTCTTCCTGTTGCCAAGATCTCGAATTTTGTATTCCAAGAAGATTGCAAAATTTCTAATGCTTGAGAAACAGTTCCTTCGTAAACTTTGGATTTTTCTTCTTCTAATTTTCCGGCTAATTCTCTAACTGCATCTATATGCTCCGGTCTTGCTTCCGGCAATGCTTGTAAGAATAAACCTTTGATCCTCCAATGCAAACCTTCTAATTTAATATAAGCCACTAAAAAGGAAGGAACCTGCTCAGAGTCTCTCAAATAGTTTTCAATATTTGATTCGAAACTTTGGTTTCTAAAAGGAACAATGGATTGATAAATACATTCTCCGTCTTTCCAACGGAATACTTTTAAAATTCCTAAATTTTCCTCTGAGATCTGTCCTGATTCTATATCTTCTTCGGGACGATGTCTTAGAGTTGCCTTTAGTTTTCCATCACGAGTGCTATAAGCTAAAACTGAATGAATCTCAGTGTCATCATAAAAGCGGATTTGAACACTTACCTTTGTGTCATCTTTTACTAGATCCGCTAAGAAGAAGGCGGCAAGCATCGTCCTTGCCAGAAGCTCCGTACCTGCATCATCGAAACCGTGTAAGTTAGACGCTGCGGTTACTGCGTAGGAAATTTCGGCTGAGGAAAAACGAAAGTGAACGTCGGGAAGAATCCCATACTGGTATATGTCGTGATTTTCCATGCAATGTTTGGATTCCCGACCTTGTAGGACGAGGTTCTATCTATTCTCCCTGAATCGTATCGAAAAGACAGTATTTTTTCCGAATTTCGATGGGATTTACCGGTTTTCTTTCTGGAAAGATCTTCCCTCAAGAGAAACATCGTCTCTACCTTTTTAACATGCGAGGACCGAATGATTTTCGGAGCTGATTATTATCCTGAACAATGGACTCCCAAAGATTGGGAAGAAGATATTCGGATCATGAAAGACATGGGATTGACCAGAGTCCGTCTCGCAGAATTTTCTTGGGCCTTAGTTGAACCTAAAGAAGGCAAATTTGATTTTTCTTTTTGGAAGAAGATGTTGGATCTCTTTCATAAACATAAAATGGATGTGATCCTAGGAACTCCAACAGCCACATTTCCTCCATGGCTTGCTAAAAAATATCCTGACGTTCTTCAAGTGAGAGATGGGGTTTTAAGAAATATAGGAACAAGAAGACAGGCATGTTTTTCTTCTCCAAATTATAGGAAAGCAGTAGTTCGGGTTGTTACTAAGATGGCCCAAACATTAGGAGATCATCCTGCTGTAATCGGTTGGCAAATAGATAATGAGATCGGTCATGAAGGATCAGATATTGATCATTCGGAAACTTCTCTCAAAACATTTCGTCTTTGGCTGAAATCTAAATACAAAACGATCCAAAATCTAAATGATACTTGGGGAAATATTTTCTGGGGAGTGATCTTCAATGATTGGAATGAGATCCCACTACCAGGGCCTCATGTGAGTGCAGGATTTAATCCTTCTATGATCCAAGACTTTTACAGATTTCATTCGGATACGATTGCGGATTTCGTAAAATTACAATCTGATATTGTGAGAAAATTTTCTCCCAATAGAAAACTTACTACGAACTTATATCCGAGTCCTTTTCTCCCTGTGATAGATATGAGCGAATTATTCACTCACTTAGATTACGTTTCTTGGGATAATTATCCTACTTGGGGAGACCAAGAAGAACCTTTCCCTCATCCATTTATCTCTGCAATGCATCAATACAATCGAGGATTAAAGGATCTTCCTTTTACTGTGATGGAACAAATTTCAGGATTCCAAGGACATGATACTTTAGGTTATCTTCCTGCTCCAGGTCAGATCCAACTTTGGATGAAACAAGCGATCATCCAAGGTGCAGAACAAATTGTATTTTTCAGATATAGAACTGCAAGATTCGGACAAGAACAACTTTGTTATGGAATTCTAGATCACGACAAATCGCTTACTGATAGATACTTAGAATTGCAAAAAGGGATCTCCGAAATTTTGCCTGAAGCCAAGGATTTTGCTTCTGAACATTTTCCTGCAGATGTTGCTGTTCTTCATGATATAGAGAATGCAAGGAATTTCAAACACCAACCAATCTCTTCCGGTTTAAAACATAGTCCTGTGCCATTCGCGCAAGTTGGTTATGATATTGAGATGGCCACTTGGTTTGCAGGTTTGAATATTCTAAACGTAAACACTCATTTCCTACCGATCTCAAAGACTGACTTCTCCAAATATAAAGTATTGGTCCTTCCCCTTTATGCAATGGTAGATGATTCTATTGTTAAAAAAATAGAGCAATTCGTTAGAGAAGGAGGTGTTTTAGTTTTAGGGTACAGATCAGGGTTGAAGGACAAAAACTCTTGGATGTTGGATTCACAGGTGCCTGGCCCATTCTCCGAAATGGCTGGGGTCAAAGTGAGAAAGTTTGAAGCAGTTGGAAATCGAAACGTTAAGTTCCAATTCAGGGTATTACCAGGGACCTGCTCTAAAATTTGTGAGATCTTAGAACCTAGTACTGCCAAAGTTTGGGCAAGATATTCTGATAATAAGAAATTTTATAAAGGAAAACCTGTCATAACTTGTAATCGATTTGGAAAAGGATCTGTCGTATACGTTGGAGCGAGTCTGAGTCCGATCTCGTTTATGCTATTATATAGAAGAATCTTAAAAATGGCAGGCATACCTTTTACTTTTTACGGCCCAACAGTTGAGCGCAGTTTTAGAAAAGGAAAGTCCAAAGACTACGAAATTTTTATCAATCATTCCGGTAAGAAGGCTCTTGCCGGTTTCAAGCTACTCAAACCATACGAGGTGAGGATCCTGCCTAAAACGAAAAAATGAAGCTGAATGAAGTTAAAGAATTAAACAAACTCTTACAGAATCATTCGAATGGAAGAAACAAGGAAAATTCCGTTTATGTGGATAACCTTCATACTTCATTCGTTGAGTTCGAAGAAAAGTTTATTCTACCTTCTACTTCTGTTTTCGAAATAGAGTTTAACGCTGCAGAAAATTTTTTAAAATCTATTCTGCAATACGCTCCTGAGTTAGTTGCAGATTCTTTTGTTCTTCCCGAACCCAGGCCTAAAAGAGATATTGATCGTTTATTTCTGATCAAACCGTTTTATACCGAAGGAGAAATGTTCAGAGAAAATTCTCCAGAAGTATGGAGAGAAAAACTTCCCCCATTTGCTATCATTACTAGTTTTCATGTAATGCATCTGGGTGGAGCACCCAAGGAAGATATTTACGCGCAAGCTTCTCAGGGAAAAACTATGTCCGTTTATACAAACAGAGCTTACTTTTCTTCTCGGGTAATTCCTTTGGATTCTCTTACAGTCTTAGAAGATGCGGTGATAGACTTCACTGCTAAAAAGTACCAAGAGTCAGACTTCATGGTCCAGATCTCCACAGATACGTTCGAAGGAGTTAGGCATACATATTCCGAAATTTTTGACGAAGTGGATTATTCTAAGCAAGTAAGCTTTATCCATGAGTCTCTCGGGATCACTCCTGCAGATTGGACTCTTGGAAAAATTTTCGCTCCTTTAGCGGTGGAATACCTTACATTGACCGCCAGATTTCTGGATCCTTCTTTAGATAGGATCGCAAAGGATTTTAATTCATTTCACCAAGTTGTTGATCTTTTGTTAAGACCAGGCAGCATGACCTTAGAAGAATCTGCCCGAAATTCATTCTTCTCATGGCTCCGATCTCATAAGTCGGAGAGGATCATTTCCCCTTCAGGAAACATGACCTGGAAAATTTTGAGGGCAGAAAGGACATAAGCCCGAACATGGAATCCTTAGCACCTCCCATAGATTTCCCTCTTGAAGAAGTGAAGAAGAGAGTGAAATCAGTCCAATCCGTATCCGGGCTTATACTGGAATCCGCTCGTAAACTCCAAAAAGAGATCCGTGTATTCGGGATCGTAAGCGACTCCGAAGAGAAAGAACGTATTCATAAAGCCGACGAATTGATGGGAAAATTCCTGATCGATTTTATCCGACAAAACTTTCCAAACGACTCAATCATCTCAGAAGATTATTTCAAACATGACGGAAGCAATTCTTTCCGTTGGGTTCTGGACCCGATTGATGGATCCATGAACTTTGTAAGAGGGATCCCTCTTTATTGTGTGTCTGTCGGTTTAGAACATAGAGAAACTCCAGTCGCTGGTGTCGTATTCGCACCTGAGCTGGACACACGTTACTCTGCAATCTTAAGCCAGGGTGCATTCAAGAACGGACTCAGAATTGATGTCTCTAATACAGATGCACTTGCAAGATCTCTTTTGGTATCCAGCTTTCCTACAAACAGAAAGGAAATTTTGAATGAGGTCATTTCCGACATCACTGCATTTATCAGTTGCGGTAGATCCATGAGAAGGACTGGATCTTTTGTTTTAGATACTTGTTGGGTGGCAGAAGGTGTGCTCGACGGAATCTGGGAGAAGGGCGTAAAACTTTGGGATACAGTAGCAAGCTCGGTGATCTTAACAGAAGCTGGCGGCAAACTCACTGACTTTCAAGGGAAACACTTCTTATCCGGTCAGGCAGAAGTAGTAGCTTCTAATGGAAGGATCCATAAGCAGATCATCGACATTCTTAGAAATGTTCGACTCTCTATCGGACGAAATTAAGTAGAAAGGAACGGCGAGTAGAAACCTTCTCGCCGAAGCTAAACTTCTTACTGTTTCAAAAACTCTTCTAAAGATTTTATCTGAGCTTCAGTAAAATTAAATCGGGTCATTGCAGTACTCTGGCGCTTAGGAACGTATCCTGGAGGATATTCTCCTCTCATTCTAGCTTCCAATAATTCATAAGAAGAATTTGCCACAGACGGCCCAACAGCCCCATCCAGTTTTGGATTTGCATTATGACAAGCCAAACAGTTTGCCATGTACAATCCTCTACCAGCTTCTGCTTCCGGAGAAAGCGGTTTAGATTCTTTACAGAAAGAGAATACCGCCGCAAAAAATACTAAGAGTAGAAAGCTAAAAAAAGAAAGGCGGTGATTACCGCCCTTCTCGCTTCCACTCCGATTGATTTGGAATGGATTCATTCAATATTCCTTAAGCAGTTAAAAGAACTTCCATCAGAACATAAGTAACTAAAGCAAAGATCACTCCGCTTGTAATTACAGCTTTTACGGTTTTGATCGGTTTAACAGTAGGACCGTTTTGGTCTGCTGTTAAAGCATTCACTTCGAAAATCACGATCAAAAGTACGATAATTCCGAGGAAAACTCTCAACTTCTCTGGGCTATAGTTAATAGGAAGGTTACGAGCCGCTCCCATCGCAAATAGCATTGGAATAGAGAAGAAAGTGTTAGTTCTAGAAGCCACGAAAGCGCGGTTTGCATTGGGAGCAGGATCCACAGTGGTCTCTCCTTTAGCTTTCGCTATCACAACTTTCTGATTCGGCCAGATAACGAACCAAACGTTCGCCCACATTACCGTTCCAAAAAGTGCACCTACTAGAATTACTACGACCCATTGGGAATTATGCGGAATGCCTTGCGCTCCGAGTGCGATAGCGATCATCGCAATACCGGACAAGAAGGTAAACATTGCGCCCCAACGGAACCACCATAATGCGCGTGGAACTAATTTCTGAGTTGCGTTCTTTTTTGTATCCGCATCGGTTTCGTTGAAGAAAGGACCTTGTACAAAGTTAAAGTAATACAACATTCCAATCCAGGTTACCCCAGCTAAAAAGTGAATGTACTTAACTAAGTAATAAAGCCCGTTCGTGGTGGTAAACAGGGTTAATTCCATGATTCCTCCGAACACAGTTCTAAAAATATTATTCGGTCGTTAACCGAATCCGATTAGGATTATTTGTGAAAGAGGTCCAGTCAAGCAGTTTTGGAAAGTTTCTAAATTGGTTTTACGAACTTCAAGTTTACTTGAAGTTTTGAGGATCATTTACCTCTTAAATCTAATACGATATTTTTTCCAAGCTCAGTAAAAAAAGAAGGCTCATCATCTTCGTCGCTCGATTTAAAAGGAAGAAAACGATCTCTGAAAATTTCAGACTGAGTAGTAAGAAGAACCTTAGTTTTGTTCCCGTTACGTTTGGTTTTATTTTCGAAACGTGTCCCGCCATTGCCGTCAGATCCTTCTACCAAAAGTTTAAAACTTCCTTCGGCATATTCATCCATATTCCCTGGAATGAAGAAATTCACTGCGCCGGGTGGGAAGATAGAAAGAAATCTACCTCCTATCGTAGTTTCAGGAATTTTACTATAGAATCCTGTGACAGTATCTGTGTTCCCAGAACGACTGAATTTAAGTGTATATCCTAAACCTCGAACATCTATCTTTAATCCGAAAACATTGATAAACATATAAGTTCTGAGATGTAAAACTTTGGGAGAAGCCCAGTAACCCTTAGGAGATTCAGGAATTCCTAATATAATTTTTTTCCCCTCATTATAAAATTCCCAACCCTTAGTAAAACCTCCAGGTTGGAATAATTGAAATCTAAAAGCAACCTGACCTAATCGTTTATTCCATTTTTTATACGCGATCGGGAATTCTTCCTTCATTCTTTCCGAAAGTGTATACATCAGAAAGAGTTCTCCATTCTCTTTTTTAATCTCACAATCAAATTGATGGCATAAGAATTTTTGAAGAGGAGAATGTTCTAAAACTACATTTGGTTCTGCCTTGCGAAGATATTGGATAGACTCTTCGATCAATGGAAAAATATCGAACACGCTTACTTCGGGGGAAATCATCTCTACTGATCGAGTGATCTTATAAGTCGGCTTTGTAAAAAATTCTGTAGGTTCTGTTTTTACAAAGATAGAATAAGGACTTTCCGGAAAAACAGAAAGGGGGGAATCTGATAATTCTTTTCTGAAACGGCCGCCACTCTCACTCAAGCGAAAGGAAAGCGCAAGATAACCATCCTTCTTGTAAAACTTATCTTCTGAATCTGCTTCTGGATTTCCGTACAAAATACCACGAACAGGATCGTCTTTGAATTCAGTTTGGATAAAGTCTTGGTATTTAAAATATCTTTCAAAGTAATCAGCGGCATTCGGATTCTTTTTTACACACCCAAAGAACAGAAGGGTAAGTAAAACTGGAAGAGAAGAATAGATCTTTTTATTCATTTTATTTTCCGCTTCGAATCAGTTTATAAAGTTCTGAAACTTTTGCATCATCCACAGATTCGAAATATTCTTTGTGGATCAGCGCACCTTTCGGAGAATATACTCTTAATAAAGATTTTCCTTCGACCAAGCCGTTGGACAAGATCCCTTTCTTATCTAACAAAATACTTTCGTAATCTTTCTCCTTTTCCTGGAGAATATAATCAAAAACTTCAGAAGGAGCGTTTTTCAAATTCAAATAAGCGGAGAAGATAACACGATCCTCATCCTTCAATAATGTCTGCATCTTCCAATAGATCTTACGTCCATGTTTTCTGCAAAGGACCACATCTTTAAAACCGCAACCGAGTAAGAAGTAAGTATTCCCTTTTGCAGTCACTGAATTAAAAACTTTTCCTTTTTGATCGGCCAATTTGAAATCCGGAAGTTTTTCCTTTTCATTAGCGTTCAATCCGAAAGCGGAGAAAAGTAAAACTATAAAAGTGATCCCGATCTTATACTTCATGCTTTAGAATTTCCTATTTGAATGAGGTTAAATTCGGATTACAAAACCGAGCAAACATCAGACAGGAGAAGGTTCTGCACGTTCCCCAAATTTTATAAGAATGGATTGAAATTGGAAATTATTTTCTGTGAAGCCTGAAAATCCCATCCCAATCTCCTGGAGGAGCTTGGCCAAGGATCATTTTGGTTCTTTTAGCATACAGTTTTACGATATTGTCTGTAGGCTTTTCTTTGTATAATTCCTTAAAGATAGAGAAAGCATTCTTGAATTGACCAGCTTTATAGAGGGCAATCCCTTCATTCAGTTTCATTTTGGAGCCTTCTTTCCAATCCACTGATTCAGGTTCATCTGCTTGAAAGACTTCATATAAGATAACCGGTTGGGTCTTACCTTTTACAATAACTGTGTCTATCTCTCTTGCCATCACATCTGATAACAAATTCAAACGTAAAAAAGTATGATGAGTTACTAAAATTTTACTTTTATAAAAACCTGAAAGACTTTGAACCCTAGAAGATAAATTTACAGTATCACCTACAACTGTAGTATCAATTCTTCTCTCGCTACCAACTGTTCCTAAAATCAAAGGGCCAGTATTGACTCCGATTCCCAGATCAGCACCGACACCAATTCCATCATTCAGAGATTCTACATAACGAACCATATCTATCGCAGATTGAAGAGCGTTATCTGCAGAATTAAAATTCTCCTTCTCCGCTCTATCACTATGATCGGAGAATAATGCCATGATCGCATCGCCGATGTACTTATCTACGAAACCCGCGTTCTTAAATATGATATCTTCAAATGCGGAGAAGTATCTATTCAGGTATTTTATATTCTCATCAGGACTCAACTTCTCGGAAACAGAAGTATAACCTCTTAAGTCTGCAAAGAATACAGACATTGTCTTTTCTTTAGAATCACCTATCTTGATCTCAACAGGACTTTCTCTATCTAAAATAGAAATAAATTCAGAAGGAACGAATCTGTAAAATGCATCTCTCTGTTTTGAGATCTCCAGGTTGAGGGCCTGAGATTGTTTATACAAACTCACGTATCTGGAAACCAAAAGACTGATGATCACAAGAATGAAAACGGAGAAGGAGATCTTAAAAAAAGGATAGTGAAATCCTGCAATCTTAGTCATCGCATCGATTGTATCCCAAAGTCCGAAAAGGCCACAAACCCCAATGCCAACTGCGAGTTTAATAGAGTCAGGTTTTTTCAGACGGATCGCATTTGCAGAGAAGAAGATCACATACAAGAGCATCAAAAAAAGGAGAATTTGGAAAGCTGTCAGATTCGGAAGAACGTATTTATAAGGAAGAACCCAATTTGTTAAAAACAAAATTCCACTTAAAGCGCAGAATGTATGAATAATCCAAAACTTTCCTTCTTTTTGGTAAAAGAAATCTTTAGCAAAAAGCATAAAGATAGGAACCATTGGAATGAGAGCCGAAATTTCCCCTCTAAAGAAAAATTCAGTATCAGGGCCACCAGGAAAATTTATAAATTTATTATATATATGGAAGGTTGTAAAATAGAAATATACAGAAGAGAATAGAGAGAAAAGACCAAAATACAGATAGTAAATATCCTGCTTTCTGGTTACGAAGAACAGAACATGATAAAACCCGAATATAAAATAGATCCCGAAAAGGAATATATCAAAGTATTCTGAGCTAGAGTTATAAATTTCTTCGAGAGAAGAGATCCTGAAATTTTTTGGATGATAAAATCCAAAATGATCATTTGCTTTTATAGGATTACTATCCGCCATTCCCATAAAGCGTATTTTCAGATCATTCTTGCCTGCCTTTAGGATCCCATGATGAAGCGGAATGATTAGACCTTTTACGGAACGGTTTTTAGTAAGTTGTCTTTCTGTAGGTTCGTACCATTCTTCTCTTACAATAATTCCATTCAGAAAGATTTTCCAGTTCTCACCTATATCTGAAATATATAGTCCTGCCGGGATCTTCAGTAAATCGTCTGCTTTATCTAAATTGAATTCAGTTTTGATCTCAACTTGGTGGAGACCTGAATCCATTGGAATTTGAAAAAGACTATTGAATGTCCAAGGTAAATTCGGAAGGGGAGTCCAATCTTCGGAAGCGGGTTCTTGTTTTTTATTTTTCGGTTCTGCTTTCTTTTCGTTTGGAGTTTCGGTTATAAGTCTTCCGACCCATTCCAATTCCGAAAAATCTATTTTTCTAACAGGCTTAGTATCAGAAATACAACCGAACTGAGAAACCAGTAAGGTTAAACAGATCCAGAATACAAATCGTTTGTGAGATATATGGCCCAGGTTCGGACCTCACATAACGAGTTCGTCTTCGCCAGCACGTGCGACAACGATGTCTCCGGATTCTTCCAGCTTACGTATAATATTAACGATTTTTTGCTGAGCGTCTTCCACGTCTTTAATACGAATAGGTCCCATGAAGTCCATATCCTCTCGGAGTAGGTTCGCGGCACGTTTGGACATGTTCTTGAAGATCTTTTCCTGAACTTCCGTATCTACTGACTTGAGAGCTTTTGCAAGATCGGAGTTATCTACTTCTCTCAATACTTTTTGGATAGCACGGTCATCGAGTAATACGATATCCTCGAATACGAACATTCTCTTTTTGATCTCTTCCGCGAGTTCTGGATCTTCTTCTTCCAGAGCTTCGATGATTGTTTTCTCAGTTCCCCTGTCCACAAGGTTCAAAATTTCAACCACTGAATCGATACCACCGGCAGAGGTATAATCCTCACTCGCCAATGTAGAAAGTTTTCTTTCTAATACCCTCTCCACTTCTCGGAGAACGTCAGGAGAAACCCGGTCCATAGTCGCGATCCTTTTTGCAACTTCTGCCTGGATGGTATGAGGCAAACCAGATAGAATGCTAGATGCTTTCTGAGGATCTAAATAAGATAAAATTAATGCGATTGTTTGCGGGTGCTCATTCTGGATGAAGTTTAATAAGTGCTGAGGGTCAGTTCTACGAATAAAGTCGAAAGGACGAACTTGTAAACTCGAAGTAAGTCGATTGATGATATCGATCGCTTTCTGGTTACCTAGAGCTTTCTCTAATAATCCCCTTGCGAAATCGATACCTCCGTTCGAGATGAATTCCTGAGCCATCATAAGCTCGTTGAATTCTACCAGAACCTTTTCCTTATCCTCCGGAGTGATCTTATCTAAACGTGCGATTTCGAACGTGATCTGTTCGATCTCGTCTTCACGTAAATGTTTGAAAATTTCAGAAGATACGTCGGACCCTACGGCGATTAGAAAAATGGCCGCTTTTTGTCTTCCGGTTAGAGAGGTCTTTTTATTCAGCACTTCGAGCGCGTCCTAAGGAATACTATCGGCAAAACTTTCCATTTTCAAGGTAAAGTTTTTTTGTTGGTTCCTACTTGCAAAGACGACATAAATTCCCAATTTGGGAAGGGAGAGCTTTGTAGGAGATCCAACCGTGAAGTTAAAAGTTTATGAATACAAAAACTGCAGCACATGTAGAAACGCCCTAAAATTCCTGGAAGGCAAAAAAGTCGACTTCGACAAGAAGGCAATCCGAGAAACCCCGCCAACCAAGGCAGAACTCAAAAAAATGCTGGGATATGTAGGCGGAGACTCCAAGAAATTATTCAATACGTCCGGTGGAGATTATAAGGAACTAGGCCTTAAAGACAAACTTTCCAAAATGAGCCTAGACGAGCAGTTCGAACTACTTTCCGGGAACGGAAACCTGGTCAAAAGACCTTTTGTATTAGGAGAAAACTTCGGACTAGTAGGTTTTAAAGAAGAAGAGTGGAAGGCCGCTTTAAAAACTAAATAGACCTTCCTAAATTAATTATCTTCCTACAGAACCCATGCTAGTAGCCGGATAACGTAGTCCGGCCGCAGCATCTTTAGGAGCGACTGAATTAATCCTATCTAGATCTTCTTTGGATAATTTGACAGAACTTCCGCCAATATTCTCTTCCAGATATTTACGTCTTTTGGTCCCAGCTATCGGAACTATATCTTGTCCCTGAGCAAGAACCCAAGCCAAAGCAAGCTGACCTGCAGTCACAGATTTTTCGTTAGCGATCTCTTTGATCTTAGCTACTAGTTCTAAATTCTTTTGGAAATTCTCACCTTGGAAACGAGGTGAGTTCCTTCTAAAATCGTTTGGATCCAGATCTTCAAATTTTTGGATCTGCCCAGTTAAGAATCCACGCCCAAGTGGACTGTAAGCTACGAATCCAATTCCAAGATCTCTACAAGTTTGTAAGATACCATCTTCAGGATCTCTGGTCCAAAGAGAATATTCAGTTTGTAAAGCTGAGATAGGATGAACTTTAGCAGCTCTTTTAATTGTATCAATTCCTGCTTCGGAAAGTCCTATGTATTTTACTTTTCCCTGTTTTACTAAATCCGCCATAGCTCCTACTGTTTCTTCGATAGGAGTATCCGGATCTACTCTATGTTGGTAATACAAATCGATCGTATCTACACCTAAACGTTTCAAACTTCCTTCACAGGCTTGTTTCACATATTCAGGTTTGCCATTGTATCCTCTTTTATAAGGATCGTTTGGGTCTCTCATGATACCAAACTTAGTTGCGATCACAACTTGATCTCTTTTACCTTTGATCGCTTTTCCTAATAGTTCTTCATTTATATGAGGACCGTACATATCTGCTGTGTCGAATAATGTAACTCCCAGCTCTATCGCACGATGTATAGTTGCAATGGATTCAATATCGTCTGTTTTTCCGTAAAAATCCGACATTCCCATACAACCTAATCCTTGTTCGGATACGAGTGGACCTATCTTTCCCAATTGTCTTTTCTGCATGATTGCCTCCAAATATTATAATGAATTGATTTTCTCCATTCCTTTGCCTTCTCTTAAGATGGAAATTCCATCTCCTGTGCAATCAAGAATGGTAGACAATTCTAGTTCCAAGATCCCTCCATCTAAGATCCCATCCACTTTGTTACCGTATTCTTTTTCGATCATGTCCACATCGGTCACGAACTCATCTTTGAAAAATACAGAAGTAGAAGTAAGGGGATTTGGATGAAGTTCCATCAAAGCCTGTAGATATTTTGAATCGGGAATTCTTATCCCGATATTTTTATCTTTTTGATTCGAGAAAGAAACTCTAGGAAGATGTTTATTCGCTTTCACTACAAACGTATAAGGTCCAGGAGTAATTCTTTTCATCAAACGGAACGCTTCGTTAGAAAGTTGTTCCATATAGTTAGATGCGGTCGAAATATCCGCGCAAAGAAGAGACAGAGGTTGGTTCTTAGAAATGTTTTTCAGTTTATATAATTTTTCGACTCCAGCATGAGATTGGGAGTCTGCTATCAAACCGTAAACCGTATCAGTAGGAAATACATACACCCCTCCCTCGGATAATCTTTTGGAAATTTGTCCGAGGATCCTTTTTTCAGGATTCTGGGGATGTAATTCTAATATCATATACCGGAAGTAACACCTCCGTCCACAACGATGGTCTGACCAGTAACGTAAGCCGCTGCATCGGAAGCTAAGAAAACTGCTGCGCCTGCAAGATCTTCCGGTCTGCCTAATCTAGACATTGGGATCCTTGCTTTCATTTGCTCCAATACTTCGGGTCTTTCCTTGATCATCTCCGTCATGTCCGTATCTATAAATCCCGGACAGATCGCGTTTACTCTGTATCCGGAACCTGCCCATTCTACCGCGAGGGCCTTGGTCATATTAATTACCGCACCTTTTGTTCCACAATACACGGACGCAAATTTAGTGCCGACCATACCTAGGACTGAGGCGATATTGATAATGTTCCCGCCTTTTTTCTTATGTATTTTATAGTATGCCTGACTCGCACGAAACACTCCCACAAAATTGGTTTGTGTCACATTCTGGATGTCTTCTTCTTTAAAAAAGCCTGCAGGTAGATTGGTTGCTACTCCTGCGTTATTTACAAGAACGTCTAGCTTCCCGTGTTTTTTACTCAATGTTTCAATAATAGAATCCATTGCTCCAGGTTGGCGAATGTCCGCTGCAAATGCTTCGATGCCAGATCCTTCTAAACGTTTAATAGACTCCGCAGAAGATCCAGTTCCATAAACTGTTGCACCTGCGTTCAAAAATCCCTGAGCGATCTGTCTTCCGATCCCCCTGGTTGCTCCTGTTACTAATACTGATTTACCTGTTAAATCGAATACGTTTTTCAAAATTCTCCTCCCTTGTCGGTAGTTTTAGGTTCCGAATAATACACTTTAGGTTTGTTGCCATTTTGCAAAACACCACAAGGATGTTTGGATCTGTCTTTATCAGATCTTCTTCCAGCGGAAATATCATATCTTTCGAATAGTTTTTTAGAATCTATTCTCATGTTATTTCCATAATCCGTATTGGTTGCCTTGATCTTCTCTTTTTTCTTAGGCAGAGGTTCCGTAGGATCGTTAGGTTCTTTTTCCTGCTTGGCTTCTTCTTCTATCTTATAATCGTTTTTTAAAACACCACGATCTATATAATGAGAATATCCTTCGTATTCTTCATGAAATGGATCACAATCGGAAAGATCCGGATTCACTACAATCTTGTCGCAGAATAGATCAAACCAATCACAGGTGTTTTCAAAAGTATGATTCTTAAAATTTTGAAGATTGAATCCTCGGCAAGAAACTGAAGAAAGAAAGAATAGAAGGAAGATAATCTTAGATAATTTCATATTCTATTCTTATATTCGGAAAGAAAATCCGAAAGGCCCTTACTTTTTACCTTCGCCGCTCGTTGGCGAGTTCGCAGTGCCTGCATTGTTCTTACCGTCACCTGGTTTTTTGCCAGTTCTGGATTGGTATACGCTTATGATTGCCTGTTTTTCTTTTTGCCGATTTTTCTCTTCTGATTCGTTCAATACTTCCAAACAATCGTCCCAGTATTTTACTTCTTCAGGAGTTAAATAATCTGTTTCTAAAACTTTGTTTTTACTCAGTTTTTCTTCCGATTCCAACTTTCCTTCTTTGGATTTTTCCAGAAGGATTTTAGCTTTATAAAGTTGTAACAGACCTTGTTTCGCAAAATATAAATTCTGTCCTTGGTTTCCGATCTCTCTTTCTAATTTAGCTGCCTGCCATGTATCTCTATAGATCTGAAGATGTTTTTCCATTACAGGAATGTATTGTTTTCCAGGAACTTCTGTATTCAACTTCAGATCTACAATCTTAGGCTGAATATCCTTCTCCAATGCATCGGAACGATTAAACACTTCCTTTGCTTGCGCTTCTGCAAGTTGATCCAGTTTTGTTTTTAAAGTTTGGAATTGGTTTCCCGCTGGTTCCCATTCTCCTCTTTGAAAAGAAGATTCTGCTTTCGAATAATCCGCGAGGCAAGTATCCCAGTCCGCCTTCTTCCCAAAATTTAAAAGACTAGTCCTAAGATATCTTAAGGACACCCAAGATTTTTTACGCAAAGAATAAGCTCTGGATTTTGGATCCACATTCGAGTTAGTCGGTTTGGTCTCCGGACTATCGCTAGGTGCAACTTTTTTAGCTTCTTGGGAATAAGAAGAAGTGAAAACCACGAGTGAGACAAGAACTACTGAAACTAGAGTGCGTATAGAGAAGAATGATCTAAGAAATAAATTCATTGGTTCGATCCGTGCGAACATTGATACTGGGAAAAGGAGTGTCTGGCAAGGCTTTTCTTTCAGGATGGATATATGCTTATTCTGAGATCCCAGTCTCCTAGAAGAAAAGAGATCTTACAATCTTTAGGATTACATTTCCAGATCCTACCTTTGCCCATAGACGAAACTAGTCTTCACCAAGAAACACCCGTTAGTTATTTGGAAAGAGTGACCCTGGCAAAACTTGGGCCTAAACCAGAGAACTCAGAAGATATCATTTTATCCTCAGACACAATCGTAGTTTTTCAAAATAAGATACTGCAAAAACCTGCAGATGAATCAGAAGCATTTTCCATGATCTCCGTACTTTCCGGAAAAACTCATCAGGTCTTTTCTGGCCTTGGGATCATGACTAAGAATGAAAAAATTTTCGATTACGATGTTTCAGAAGTAGAATTCCATCCTTGGAACAAATCTGAAATTTTAGATTATATTAAAATTTGCAAACCTTACGACAAAGCTGGATCTTATGGTATCCAAGATCCGAATTCTCCCGCAAAAAATTTCCAAGGATCTTATTCGAATATCTTAGGATTTCCGATCCGCAAATTTTTCTTATACCACACTCTTTGGAGCAGGTTTCTTTGATTATTGTAGGGAAGAAGGGGAATTAGACGTAAAGATCTAAGAATCGACCTTTAGATGCGGAAGATTCCTGAGGTGCAGAACTTCCTTCTGGGCCATAAAGTTTTAGAGATTTTCCTAAGTCAGAGAAATCCCTTTGGCGAATTGGCTCAATTGCGGGGACCCTAGACTGATTCAAGATCGGCTTGATATAAGTAAGATAATCTTCTTGAGCAGAAATTCTCTGTACGCCGTCGCTGATTCTCATTGGGCTTAAACCTACCTAAAAGATCGGAAAAATCTCAGATCTACTTTAGAAAAAGAATCGGATCATCCGCTTGACTCTCACGTAAATTCTTCCAAAATGATTTCCGTGGCCGATACCAAAGTTTCGAATTCCTACGATAATCTGATCGATTTTCTGCATAAGACCAAGCCTAGCCTGGAGTCTTTGCCTCAGATCCTATTTGTAGTCTCTCAGGATTCATACGAATTCGGCGTGGTTAGCGATCTATACAAGACAGCTTATAAAAAAAGTGCTGATCCTTATGAGATCGTAGTATTCGTTGCTGAGCCAGGAGATCTAGATAATTTTCAGAATGAAGCCGGAAACCTGGACATGTTCGCGGCTCAGAAATTATTTATCATCAAGTCTGGTGTTACATTCTTCAAACCGTGGCTGGGTAAAACGAAATCTAAAACATCTCCCAAATCTTTCTCAGTACCGGAAACAGTAAGAATCCTGATCCATTATGATCATTGGGATCTTCCAAAAGAACTGATCTCCATATTTGGAGACAAAGTTTCTCATTTTAAATCTTCTAAAATATTTCCTGATAAAAGAAAGGAAGCCTTCTTAAGAGCCTCCAAAGAAGTAGAAGTCAAATTAGACGACGAAGCAGAAGAAGAATTTTTGCTCAAAGTAAATCCAAGCGCAGGCGCTTATTTAAAAAACTTAGAAAAACTGAAATTATACTTAGGCAAAAAAAGTTTCAATCTTGCAGATCTAAAAGAAGTATTATTCCAAAGTTCAGAATTCAGTTCTTCCGAGATTGTAGATTATTTTTTCGAAAAAGATTATGGGAGATTTTCCAGAGAATTTTCAAAATTCAAAATAGGGAAGGACTCACTCCTAATTTTTCTTTCCTTAGTAAAGGACCATCTAGATAAATTAAGGATTTATAAAATTATTCTGAGGATGTACGACAAGGTTCTGAGTGAAAAAGAACAATCAGATCTACTTGGAATTGGGGCTTATTCTCCAGCTCGAAAGAATCATACTTTCAAAAGACTTAGAAAAGAAAGTTCTGCATTTAACGATCTGGAAATTAAGGAACTATACGAATTCTTATTAGAAATGAATCAAAAGATCAAAACAGGTTCCGAAAAAGAAGAAACAGTATATTATTTCTTCAGGAAGATGGAGGATTTTTTCCATCCTCGGAATCGAACAGTTCGAACTCGGTGATCTTTCTGTAAATTGTTCTTTCAGAAATCCCTAATATTCTCGCAGCTTTCTCTCTGTTTCCATTCACTAAGATCAAATTGCGTCTGATAATTTCTCTTTCATAATCTCTGAGAGGAATTCCGGTGCGAACAGTAAGATTATCGTTCTGTTTATAGCCTGTTTCGAATAATTCAGGTGGAAGATGTTTTGTATCCAGAGTTTTCACATTATGCATTGAGACCATTGCTTCCAAAAGGTTTTTCAACTGATGAAGATTACCTGGATAATCATACTCTAATAGGAACTTGCCTAACTTCTCAGAAATTTTAATATTTTTGCGATTATATCTTTTACCAATTAGATCCAGAAAGAATCGAGTCAAAGGAGGAATATCTTCCTTTCTATCCCTTAATGTAGGAATTTTTACCTGAAGAGTTTGTATCTCAGTCATCAGAGATTCTTGTAATCTACCGGACTTCACTTTTTCAGAAAGATCAGGTTGATCAGAAAGTAAGTATCTATTCTTTCCTTTTTCATTCCGTATCTTTTGAAGAAGTTGCACTTGAAAACTTGGATTCAGATTTGAGATAGCTTCTAAAAAAATAGTTGCTCCGGCCTTTCCGTCTAACTTAGAAAAGATCTCTGAAGTTTCTTCTTCTGATTCTGAAACTGAAAAATCGAAAACCTGGTATTGAGGAAATCTGTCCTTACAAAAGGAATGGAACAGAAAGCCCAAATAACTTTTTCCTGTTCCTGATTCTCCTAAAAACAAGATAGGTAGATCAGAAGAGACCGCTTGTTTCATTCGGTCCAAGATTTTACGGGTAGAAGGGGATAATGCTATAAAATTAGATTCTTCCATGACTCTGCTACGGCTGAGAAACTTCCAGGATCTCTCCCTTTACTAAACAATCGAATTTGAATTTTTCCGTATTTATCAAATAATTTCGAGCAACGGAAGGATCACATTCTAAAATTTTAGCAGTAGAGAAAGTATATCGTTCTAACGAATCCGGTATTACTTCGACCCCCTCCGAAGAAAAAGAGGATGAAAGAAACGTAACCGCCCACACTCCTTTTTTTCCTTCTGAAAATCCGGAAATGTTTGGAACTCGGATCCAGAATGCCTTAGACCCTGATTTTACTAAAACCTTCGGAAAATTTCCAAAATATTCTGAGTTGGAAGCTTCACTTACGGAAGAAGAGAATAAAGATGCAAAATTACTTCGAACTGGCTCAGAAGTGAGGATCTTCTCCTTCTTCACTTCTTCGTATATACTTCCTAAACTCCATGGATTTAAGAATTCTCCCAAGGAATACTTACCTGCAAATTCCACTTTTTCGAGAGAAGAATCCTCCATTTTCATTTTTGGATCGGGAGAAGCGCTGCTACTGTATAATTTTCCTTCTTTGAATACCAGAGTTTTGGAATCTCTAGGAGTTACAATTTTCTGGAAATAGGAAACTTCTCTGAATTCTGCTCCTCTTTTTGCGGCTTCTTTATGTTCCTTACGCGCTTCCGGCCCTGCGTAAGAAGAATATAGAATAGAAACCTTTGCACCTATCTGGCTCAAACCCTCAATCGCAGCACCGTATCCGCTAATTGAATTAGAAGCTTTAGCGTTGGTAAGAATGCTTATCATTCTTTCCTTCTTCTTTCCTGGAGAATCTTCCGAACTTAGAATCCTTCTTAATCGAAGAAGTGCATTTGTAAGATCTTGTGTATTAGATTTCCCTTCTGATTTAAAATCTTTCCATTGTTTGATAAACTCTGAGCGACTAGATTCAGGAAAAACTTTAGAACCATTCTCACTAAAGACAACCAAACGAAATTTTGTTTCGGGCTGCCAAGAGATGGCTTCCAATTGCGACATAAATTCTTTTCTTTCAGGCGCGTAAGAATAAGAAGAATCCAACACAATGATCTGGGACTTTGCCGCTCGGACTGGTTCTCTGGAATATTCTTTTACTTTTTTCTTTGGAACCAAAGGAAATGAATCCTTGGTCAACTTCTCTAAGGTAGCAAATAGATCTTTTCTGCCTATGATGGAGTATTCTTCCATCTTAGAAAGGTTACAATCATACACTGAGCGATCGATCCTGATCTTCTCCTCGATCGACAATTGGTCTCTAACTACATAATCCGGTTTGAGTCTGGAACAAGTTTGTTTAAATTTTTCTCTTGAGATTTGAGGAATTAGAAAATCTTTTATTTCCGGATCTGAATTCGGGGAGAGTTGTTCTTTTATCTGAAGAGAATAGATCCTAGTAGCGTAGAACTGGCCTAATTTTGCCAACTCGTATGGCTTTTCTCCAGTCCCTTCTAAGGATTGGGGAGCTTGTCCTTCCCAATTTCCAGGAAGAAACACAACTGTCGTCGCTATTGCGTCGCTAGTCGCCAGAGTTAGCAGAACAAAAAGATAATTTCGGAAATTTTTTGACAATTGTGCGCTGCGAATAAATATTTTTTTACCAAAAAGTTGGCTGCTTTTAATTTTAAACGTATTCATTAAAAAATGGCTTGCGGAATCCGTTTAATGGATATATTCCTCAATTCCATCTGATCAAGGAGAAAATGATGATCAAGAAAGTAATCGTTATTGCGCTATCTGCTGCATTACTTACCTATTGCGGAGCGAATACCGCTCAAAAAGATGCTACTTCCGTCGGCGACGGAGGATGGTCTTTCGAAGGCTGGGGTGGACCACCTGAGCAAAGAAACGACGGTAAAACTCCAAGAGATACCAATCCGAAAGACTATTATTACATGAAGTTCGCTTCTCGCGCATCTGCTAAAGCTGTTGCGAAAAAAAGTCTCGCTATGATGCAGTCTACTTGCCGCGAAGCTTCTCGCTTACAAGGCGCTTCTGACGTAGTTAAAAAAATGGTCGGTGAGACTGTTGAATCTGCATCCGGAGTTTCCGACGGTGAAGCAACTGCTTCCGTTATCGTTGGTACTTCTGCAGGTATCGTTAAAGGAGTAGGAGTTTACGAGTGTAAAGCTACTGGTCCAGGATCTGATCCTAAAGACATCTCTAAAGACAACTGGGAAGAATGCCAGTGTGTTATTTACGCTAAATTCCCTGGTGGACGCGACGCTCTAGTTGCTAAAGCTCAAGAAGTTGGTAAATAATATTAAGTCAGTTTGAGTTTCTACTCTAACTGAAATGGAAACCCCGCCTTGTAAAAGGTGGGGTTTTTTATTTCTGAATAATGGAATGCATTGAAATTGAGTCGATTACTACAATTAAGTAAACAAATTTCAATAAAATGATGATCAAGAAAGTAATCGTTACTGCGGTGTCTGTTGTATTGCTTACATATTGCGGAGCAAATACCGCTATAAAAAAGACTACTTCTGTTACTAGTGGGCCTTGGTCTTTCGAAGGATGGGGTGGACCGCCTGAGCAAAGAAACGATGGTAAAACCCCTAAAGACACGAATCCGAAAGAATATTATTATACAAAAATTTCTTCGCATGCATCGATTAAATCAATAGCTAAGAAAAATCCGGTAATGATTCAATCAACCTGCAGAGAATCCGCCCGCCTAGAAGGCACTTCTGACTTAATTAAGAAAATGTACGACGGATTTCAACCTACTGGATGGTTCTCCTCTAACAAATCCCAGCAAGAGTTAACTACCGATTGTAATCCCACCTTATCTGCATCACTTGTTCAAAATATAAAAATTTACGAATGTAAAGCTACTGGTCCGGGTTCGGATCCCAATGATATCTCTCAAGACAACTGGGAAGAATGTTTGTGTATTATTTATGTAAAATTTCCTGGCGGACGTGATGCTCTAATCGAGAAAGTGAAATAGATTAGAAATAATAACTCAGTTCGAGTTTTTAATTTAACCGAAACCCCGCCTTGTTAAAGGTGGGGTTTTTTATTTTTAAATCTACTCTGTCGGCTGTTCGGAAAGAGTTAAGCCAAATTCAGTTGCAAGAGCGTTTGCTGATTCCAGATAAATATCCCCTTTTTCAGAAACAGTCTTTAAAGCAGTGATTGCAGCCTTCTTCAATTCTTCCTGTTTTGCTGGATCAGAAGTTTTATTCAGTTCTATCAATTTTAAGCTAGCTGCTTTTAGATTTCGAACACTATCACCCAAAAGAGGATCCCTAGAAATATTAGAAGAAATAGGTTGGATCCAAATATCATGCAGGTTATTTAGCTTTCCACCTTTTAGGATAGAGCCATTACAACGCACTTTGGAGAATTCTCCACTTGCTTCCGACTCAAAACAAGACATTCCTTTCTCTAATTTTCCTTTAGAAGGGGATGTAAGAGAATTTTTAGCGAATGCAGTGTCTCCATCGCCTACGATAAAAAGGACCGCATCATAAAAGTTTTTGAGAAGTGCAAAACCCTCTTTCCCATCCACTGTTTTAAGTTTGAGATAATCGGTTACTGTTTTGTTTCCCTTTGCATCCGTAACTTCGAAAGGAACAATTTCTAATCCATTAACTTCTTCGTTTTCATAAACTAGAGTAACTTGTTCTGATTTTTCTTTGGTCCCAGGTTTTTTATAAACATATTGGTCCCCACCGGAATATTTAGTTCCTACGATCTGGGCAACCGGGGTATTTTCTTTCTTTTTATCACATGCGAGTAATACAAGTATGGTAAATATGAGTGCGATGGCTCTCATCAAATTCCTCCTAGAAAGGAATTATCAGCTTACTTTAGAAATTCTTTGTCAATCTCAATCCTGAAGGATCAAGAAACGAGGCTCAAACTGTTTTGAGCTTCTTGAAGTATTTGGATCAATTTTTCAGGATCTTCCATTTTGAGAAGTTCCAGTCGTTTCGGTTCTACTTCTTTTCTGGATTGTATATAACGCACCAAGTGTTTTCGGAGAAGGATCAAACCATACTTATCTCCGAAAGTTTCTCTCATCAATTGCAAATGACTTAAGGTAGTGGATACAATTTCTTCGAAACTAAGATCTTCTTTTTTAATATTAGAGAATATCCATGGATTTCCGATGGAATTCCTACCTACGAGGACCCCATCTACTTTGGATTCTTCTTTTCTGCGGACAGCTTCTTCGTAACTGCTTACGTCTCCGTTTCCGAAAATAGGGACTTTTCTTTCGGATTTGATATCTGCGATAGCATCCCAATCTGCTTTGCCAGAGTATCCCATTTCGCGGGTCCTTCCGTGAACAGAGATTGCCATCACTCCGGATTCTTCTAAAATTTTGGATACTTCCATATAATTTCTGGAAGTATCATCCCAACCCAAGCGAATCTTAGCGGTCACCGGTATATCCAGTGCCTTTCTCATTTCTTCTATTATCTTTCCTGCATATATAGGTTTGCGGAGAAGTCCTACTCCAGATCCTCTCATAGAAACATTTCGAGCAGGGCAGCCCATATTCAGATCAATAATATCAGGATTTAATTCGCGAATTCTTTTTGCAGCATCTACTATGATCTCCAGTTTATTGCCGAAAATCTGGAAAGTAATAGGTCTTTCTTCTTCACGAAAACGTAATAGAGATAATGCTTTTTTAGATCCGACTGCGAGGCTGTCGGTGGAAACAAATTCAGTATAGGAGAATGCAGATCCGTATCTGCGAGCCATGGTTCTAGTCGGGCTATCACTGATCCCGGCCATCGGCGACATAGCCAACCAACCGGGAATTTCGACAGAACCGATGCGGATCATTTTTCTTTGCTTTCACGAATCACAGTACAATCTTGGACTCTATCATTGTCCTTAACGTCTACGACTCTGACTCCTACTGCAGTTCTTCCCATTTTAGAGATTTGGTTTGCTTCAGTTCGAATAACCATTCCTTGCTGGCTTACTAAGATGATCTCATCTTCTTCTGCCACGGAACTTACTGCAACTGCTGCACCGTTTTTCTCTCCAACTTTTAAGAAGGCCATTCCTTTGCCCCCTCTTCCTTTGGTTCCAAACTCTTCGAAGCCCAAACGTTTTCCGTAACCGTTTTCTGAGATTACAAAGATATCGTCACCTTCTACCACTTTAGAAAGTCCTACTATTGCGTCCTCTTTGGAAAGTCTCATCCCGGTCACACCTTGAGCAGTTCTTCCTTGAGCGCGGATTGTATCCATTTCAACTCTAAGTGCAAGTCCGTTTGCAGAGAAGATCATCACATTATCACCTTTGATCACAGAGATTACTTCAATAAGTTGGTCTCCATCTCTTAGGCCGATCGCGATAATACCTGATTTCTTAACATTACCGAACTCAGATAATTCTACTCGTTTGATAAATCCGTTTTTGGTTACGAGTAATAGATCTTTTCCTTTATCCTCTTCTTTGAATGTGAAAATCGCGGAAACTGTTTCGTTCTCGCCAAGTCCTATGATTGCTTTTAATGATTTCCCTCTGGCTTCTTTGGAAGCTTGAGGAAGTTCATAAGCCTTCATCATATAGACTTTTCCAATATTAGAGAAGAACATCACATTATCGTGAGTCATAGCGGTTTTCATGATCTTAATCACATCTTCTCGTTTTTGAGAAAGTCCCTGGATCCCTTTTCCGCCACGTCTTTGCCTTTTGAAAGTATCCAGAGGAAGTCTTTTTATGAATTGATCATAAGTAATTTGTAATACAACTTCTTCGTCAGCGATCAGATCTTCTGCATTGAAAGTAGAAGATTCTACACTTTCTAAACTAATATCTGTCTTTCTTTTGTTCCCGAATTTTTCAGAAACTTCAGCCAGTTCAGTACAAACTATATCAGATACTCTTTCAGGTTTTGCGAGAATATCTTTCAAATCCATGATCAAAGCACGAACTTCTGCCAACTCATCAATTACCTTTTGGACTTCCAAAGAAGTTAATCTTTGTAGTCTCATCTCCAGGATCGCGTCTGCTTGGACATCTGAAAGAACAAATCGAGCCATCAATTGTTCTTTTGCTTCGGCCGCATTTTTAGATGCACGGATTACTTTGATTACTTCTTCGATATTCTCAAGAGCGATCTTCAATCCTTCTAAGATATGAGCACGTTTTTCAGCCTTATCTAGATCGAACTGTGTTCTACGAACAATTACTTCTTTTCTGTGAAGAGAATAAGCAACCAGGATCTCTTTAATATTAAAGATCTTAGGTTTATTATCCAAAATCGCAAGCATTGTGATCCCATAACTTACTTGTAGTTGAGTAAGTTTCAGAAGTTGGTTCAGGATTACTTGTGCATTTGCATCTTTCTTAATATGAATTTCTACTCTGATCCCTTTTCTATCAGATAGATCTAAAATTTCGGAAATTCCTTCGACTTGTTTTTCGTTAACAAGCTCACCAATTCTTTCTAGAAGAGTCTTTTTATTTACTTGGTAAGGAATTTCAGTAACAACAATTACTTCTCTTCCTTTTTTGTTCTCTTCTATTTCTACTTTGGAACGGATCCGAATCGAACCTTTACCGGAATGATATGCAGATAATAAACCTTCTCCGCCAATAATCGTTCCGCCTGTAGGGAAATCCGGACCTGGCATTATTTTAAGAAGTTCTGATATACTTACATCAGGATTTTTGATTACTGTGATAACCGCTTCGATCGTTTCTCTCAAGTTATGAGGAGGAATGTTTGTAGCCATTCCCACCGCAATTCCAGAAGAACCATTTACTAATAAGTTAGGAAAATTAGCAGGAAGCACATCCGGCTGTTGTTTGGTATCATCGAAGTTAGGAGAGAAGTTTACAGTTTCCTTTTCGATATCTCTTAAAAGTTCTTCTGCAACTTTTGCAAGTCTTGCTTCTGTGTATCGATATGCTGCAGGATTATCTCCGTCGATAGATCCGTAGTTTCCTTGCCCGTCGATAAGAGGTACCCTAAGAGAAAACTCTTGGACCATACGAACTAAAGCATCGTATACGGAGCTATCTCCGTGTGGGTGATAATTACCTAATACTTCTCCGACGATTTTAGCACATTTAACATAAGGGCGGTCACTTCTCCAGGCCCTTTCATTCATTGCGTGTAGAATACGTCTGTGAACCGGTTTTAAACCGTCTCTGACGTCAGGCAAAGCTCTTCCTACAATTACGCTCATTGCGTAACCAAGGTAAGCTTCCTTCATTTGATCTTCGATTTCGACAGGAATTACCCTGACGCCATTCTTCAGTGCTTCACCAATATCAGGACGGGAAGAAAGGCTGAATCCTAAAGTTTTTGTCTCGTTCTCTAGCTCTTCGCTCATTTGTTTTTAGAATTTCCTATTACCAATATATTAAAGATCGAGGTTCGCAACTTTTGCAGCGTTGACCTCGATAAAGCGACGTCTTGGGTTTACCTCGTCGCCCATAAGTATATTAAATGTATCTTCTGCTTCTACATAGTCATCGAGTTTTACTTTTAGAACGACTCGTTTTTCAGGATCCATAGTTGTTTCCCAAAGTTGCTCAGGATTCATCTCACCCAAACCTTTATATCGCTGGATGACTGCTTTTTCTGTTCCTAAAGATTTTAAATACTCATCCTTTTCTTTATCAGAAAATAGATAGGTGGATGTTTTACCGTGTTTAATTAAATACAAAGGAGGTTGCGCAACATATAAAAACCCTTTTTCAATGATGGGTTTCATATAACGAAAGAAGAATGTAAGAAGAAGTGTGCGAATATGAGAACCGTCAATATCCGCATCCGTCATAATAAAAATTTTATGATAACGAGCTTTATCTACGTTAAACTCATCTTCTCCGATCCCGGTTCCTAATGCAGAAACCAAAGTACGAATTTCTTCATTACCTAGAATTTTATCTAAACGAGCTTTTTCCACATTTAGGATTTTTCCTTTTAGAGGAAGAATCGCTTGGTAATGTCTATCTCGTCCCTGCTTAGCGGAACCACCTGCAGAGTCTCCCTCAACAATATAAAGTTCAGAAGCAGCCGGATCTTTTTCAGAACAGTCCGCCAATTTTCCAGGAAGACCACCGCCTTCTAATACTGATTTACGACGAGTTAAATCACGAGCTTTACGTGCAGCCTCTCGAGCCTTAGCAGATAATATACATTTTTCTAATATCTTTTTAGTAATCGCTGGATTCTCTTCAAAGAAAAGGGAAAGACCTTCTCCAGTTAGAGTTTGCATGATACCTTTAATTTCTGCGTTTACTAATTTTTCTTTTGTCTGAGAGTTAAACTGAGGTTGCGGGATTTTTACTGAGATCACTGCAGTGATCCCTTCTTTTAAATCCTCTCCAGATAATGCAGTAGGTTGTTTTTTTACGAGCTGCTGATCTTTCTTTAAGAAATCATTAAGAGTTCTAGTTAATGCAGCACGAAAACCTTCTAAGTGAGTTCCACCTAGGTTATTGTTTATATTATTAGTGAAACAAAAAATATTTTCAGAATATGTATCAGAGTATTGGATCGCGATTTCTGCGATCACATCATCTTTATTTCTTTCGAAATGAATTGTTTTGTGAAGAGGATGTTTGTTCTCATTCAAATATTCAACAAAGGAAACAATCCCTCCATCGAATATGAACTCATGTTTTTCAGAGTCGGGTTTTCTTTTGTCCTGAACAATTAGTTTTAGACCCTTATTCAAAAATGCCAATTCTCTAAAACGAGAAGTAAGCACGTCATAATGGAATTCAGTTGTAGTAAAAATGGTCGCATCTGGCTTAAACCGAACCACTGTCCCTCTTTCGGTAGTGTCTCCAATTACGTTTACAGGACCCAGAGGCACGCCTCTGGAATACTTTTGCTGATGGATCTTTCCATTTTGGTAAACTTCCACTTCCAACGATTCGGAAAGTGCATTAACTACAGATACCCCAACACCATGGAGTCCACCGGAAACCTTATAAGCGTCGTTCTCAAACTTACCACCAGCATGTAGGATGGTCATAACAACTTCGATAGTGGAGATATTTTTTTCTGGGTGGATTGCTACTGGAATTCCACGCCCATTATCTTTTACTTCTATTATGTTATCAGGAAGAATGGAGATAGTGATCTCGGTACAATGGCCTGCCATTGCCTCGTCCACTGAGTTATCAACTACCTCGTAGACCATTTTATGAAGACCGGTCTCATCTTGGGTCCCGATATACATTCCGGGACGCTTACGTACAGCCTCTAATCCTTCTAGGATTTTGATCTGACCTGCGCTATAACTGCCTTCTGTTTGGCTCATTGGTCCTCCGGAATCTAGGAATAGTTTTCCTGAATTCGCTAAGGAGGCAAGGAAATTCGGTTTATTCTTTAGAAAGAATGTCCTTCTCAGAGGAATTCAATCAGCTCTAAAAGTCTTTTTTTCGCAATAGGATCTGTTTCTTTTTCAGCTAAAGAAACTAGGTTTTGTTTGCCCTCCAATCCGGTTTTATCTGCGGTATATGAGGGTGATTTTTGTCTTTTAGGAGTGAGATTTCCTATCCTAATTTCAATTTTTTTTACTACATCTCTTCCTAGATAACGAGCAGAATAACTTAAGATCCTTTTTCTCATAAAAAGGATCTCTTGTTTGTATGCAGAGTGAACTGTTATGATAACCAACACATCACCGTTTAACGCAAATGGTTCGGAATGATTTGCATATACTGGGCCTATTATGTCGACCCAACGTTTAGCTAAAGTTTGGACTGCAATTTTATCCGCTAAACTCTCTTCCGTTAATCCCAAATCTTGAAGAATGTTTTTGAACTCTTGAGGATCAATTTTTTGTATCTTAGATTCTTCTTTCATTGGTAAGGATTGACTAGTCCATTCTTGACTACAAAGATCTGTTTTTCATCTTCAAGTCTTCCCACATAGTCGGAGATACCTTCGAGGTCAGTGGTAGTAAAAAAAGCCTGTCCAGAATTCAAAACAAGATCCACAAAATATTCTCTTCTTTTTACATCCAATTCTCGGATTACGTCATCAATTAGAAGAATAGGGGTTCTACCCAATTTTCTGCGATAATACTCAAAAGCGGCTGCTTTAAGCGAAATCACAGTACTTCTTTTTTGACCCTGAGAAGCGAAATCCATAATATCTCGATTATCTTCACCGATATACAAATCGTCCCTATGAATTCCTACGGAAGTATAACCTAGTTTTCGATCTCTATTAATATTTCTTTGTAAGGTTTCTTTAAAATTTTCCAGATCGAAAAAACTGGGTTTGTATTCAAGTGTTAGATTGTCTCTTCCACCGCTTAACTTTTTTAGATTTTCTCTATAGATGGGATCAAATTCTAAAATGAATTCTTTTCTTTTATTAAAAATGCTGATGCCTTTTTCTATAAGTCTTTGATTCCAAATTTCGTAAAGACCAGGATCAGAAGAGCCACTTTTCAAAAGTGCATTTCTCTGTTTTAAGATACGATTATATTCTATTAGATCATTTAAGTAAGAAGGATCTAAAGAAGAAAGTAGACTGTCCAAAAACCTTCTTCTTTCAGAAGGTCCACCTTCCACTATCACTAGATCCAAAGGAGTCATTAGAACACTTAGGAACTTTCCAACTAAGTCGGATCTTTTTTTAACTTCTTCTTGATTGAATTTAAGTTTGCGGCGACTAACCGGTTTTTTAGAAAAACCTAATTCATAAATTTCTCTTTTATGATCTCTATCAACTTCGCCTTTAATATAATATCCGTCTGAGTTCCAACGGATCAGATTTCCTTCTTCTGATTCTCTAAAACTTTTTAGCCAAGAGATCATAGAGATTGCTTCGAGTAAGTTTGTTTTTCCCTCTCCGTTTTCTCCCACAAAGAAAATAAGCCTGGAATGAAACTCCAGGCTTATCTGTTCGTGATTTCTGAAATTGAGAAGCCTTAGGCTTCGTAAAAACACTGATCTTCTCTTTTAAATTTTCATCGGCATGATTACCGATATAAAATCAGGATCAGAAGGATCTTTGAACACAACAGGTGAACTTGAATCACTGAATTCTATTCTGAACTCATTATCATCAATAGATTTGAATACATCAGATAGATATTCACCTTTGAATGCAACAGTAACCTCATCTCCAGAATAATCGATTGGCATATTAATACTAACCTCATTCACTCCTTGTGTTTGAGCGTAGAAGTTAATATTATTTTTTGTGAATGTTAAACGTATCTGGCGTGTAGGTTCTTCAGCGGCAATCAGTGCTTGTCTAAGATAGATCTGGAATCCTTCTTTAGGAATTACTGCACTGAATTTAGAAGACTTAGGAATTACTTGCTCATAATTCGGGAAATTACCCTCGATCAATTTACAAAGTAATTCAATCTGATTTGCATTTACATAGATCTGATTGTCTATAATTCCAATCTTTCCTGTTTCTGCAGTCGCAATCATTTTAGAGATCTCTCTAATTGCTTTAGAGGGAATGATCACTGAATCTTTGAATTTCAAAGTAGTAGAAAGAGGTCTTTCAATTTTACATAACCTTCTACCATCAGTAACTGCAAATACAAGCTTATCTCCTTTAGGAACCATGAATAATCCGTTGAAGATATATCTTTGGTCTTCATGAGCGATAGCATAAGAAGTTTTACGGATCATCTCTGCAAACATCGCAGTTGGAAAATCAGAAATATTAGAAGAATCCACTTTAGGAATAGTCTTAATTTCTTCTGCATCCATTCCATTCAGTTTGTTTTTATAATCATTCTTCTTAGTAGCATCAGTGATATAAGTAATACTTGAATCAGCATCGCCGTCTTCAGTTGAGAGTAACGCCTCTTCAAAGTGAATGGTTTTAAAAATACTGGATAATTGTTTTGCAGGTAATGAAATATCTCCCGACTTCTCTACTTGAGCATTTAATGATGTTTTAATAGATATCTCTAAGTCAGTTGCAGAAATAGATACGGAAGAAGTTTCAGCTTCTAATTTTAAGTTGGAGAGAACAGAACGTATCTCTCTAGCAGAGATTACTCCCTCTACAGCGTGAATCGCTTTTAGGAACTCGGATGTGTTCACTTTGATCTTCAATTTGCATTCTCCATTTATATAGGTGATCTATATATAGATTCTTATATATGTACTGTTGTAGTACTTGTACCTGTGCATATGTAGATAAGAGTCATAACTCTTTAGATAAGGGAAATATGTCGCATATATATTGAAAAGTACAATTTCCAGGACCCGGAAAAAACTCCTGTGTATCTGCTATAATAATCTTCAAAACCAAAGTCTATAAGGGACAATAATTTTGTGTTATGTCTTATTTACTTGTTATGAATAAACTATTAACTAGTTATTTACAAGTTATCCATAGGTCTATGTCGCTTTCAGATAAGAGTTGAAACTAAGTTTTTTATTGGAAACGGAATCGATTTAGAACTTCTTCCACTTTAATGGAAAATTCTTTATCATCTTTTATCTTATTTTCGATGTTACGAACTGCATGGATTACAGTTGTGTGCTCTGCAGAAAACATTCTTCCAACCTGACTTTTATTCAGTCGGAAACCTTTGTGTAATACATACATACATAGATGTCGAGGGATTACATACTCAGGCTTTCTGCTCTTACCCATCACTTCATTCGGATCCAAGTTATAAAGAGAAGAGATATGTTCGATAACCTTATCTTGGCTAAGTTGGAAATTCTTTTTACGGAAGATACGGTTCTTAAGTATCTCTTCTATCATCGTTGTTGTGAAGAATAGATGAGAGAATGCTCTCTTATGAAGAGCAAGATCATTTAAAGCACCAAGAAGTGCACGAGTATCATCTTCGATCAGATCAGCAATGAATTGTATATGCTCATGAGAAAGACCCAAATTCAAAATTTGACAGTTCTTTTCTAAGATTCCGATACGAATATCTCTATCAGGTGGTTGGATATCTGCCTGAACACCTGTCACAAATCTAGATTTTAATCTTTCATGAAGAGGAAGTTCCGAACTAGGACGATCAGAGGCGATCACTATCTGTCTTTTTCTTTCGAAAAGAAAGTTAAAGATAGAGAAGAACTCTTCTTGTGTCTTCTCTGCTCCTGTGTTCAGAAGTTGAATATCATCGATCAATAAACAATTATAAGATTGGTATTTAATTTTGAAAGATTCGATAGAATCTCTAGACTGAAGAGCAAATAAAAACTCGCTCATGAAGGACTTTATATCTACGTAATGTACTGTTTTCCAAGGTTCTTTTTTGAGAATTTCGGAACCTATGGAATGTAGAAGATGGGTTTTACCTACCCCTACTTTTCCGAATAAGTATAATGGATTGATCTCTGCAGGATTTTTTACACATTCCATTGCCGCGCTAAAAGCGAGACGGTTCGTATTTCCTACGATAAAATTATCAAAAGAATAATCCGGATTAAAAGAATAAGACTTATCTTTGAATTTTTCCTGAAGAACTTCATTTAGATTAGAAACACTTTCAAGAACGATCTCAACTGGGACCCTGTTTCCACTAGCTCTGAAGATAGCTTCTTCTATATGGTTTTGGTATTTTTTCTCAACATGTGTCTTAATATTAGAAGATGGAGCTATGAGGATACAACGATCGTCTGTTAAACTCTCTAATTGTAAGGTATATATGAACTTATCAAAGTACGTAGGAGGAATTTCTTTGGAGACTTCCTCTAATACACGCTTCCAACTAGGGTCCAAAAAATGCTCCAAAGAAAAAAATCAATAACACACCGAAAACTTTCATGAATACGAAACTCGTATTTGTCTCGGAAAAGAAAAAACTGAATTAAGAAACGGTCCGAAGGACCATCCGACGAGATTACACTATTTTTCTTCTATCAGTCGCATACAAATGAAAATTCGGAAATCGAAAAGGAAACCTTAGGAAAAACACAGTGGATTAGTGATAGATAAATCATTATGTCACCTAGTGTAATTACTAGTATTTTGTTATATTTAACCGTTGTTATGCGAAGTGGAAGGTGAAGAATTTAAAGAAAATATAAAGGAATTTTTATTTTTGTTCTAATAGAGAGAGTTCATGTATAAGTAAGGACAACGCAATATTCTCTTGTCCATGTATTCTTTCGTGTAATTTTTCCTTAAAACGAAAGATTGCTTCCATACTAGGTAGATTAGAATCGAAATCTGATTTGGAAAATTCTTGTAATAATAATAATCCTATCAGATCTAAGAAGTCCTTGAAGGAAAAATCTTCTTTCCAATCAGAATGTTCTTCTTTGAATTCCAGTATCCATTCTTCTAATCTAAGATAATCTAATGGTTGTCTTAGATTTCCATTGATCCTTTGAGAAATTTGTTCGAGTACTGCAGGTGGACAATCAAAAGATACCATACTTCCCCCCTTTGCTGGAAAATATGGTATTGAATTTTTATTATGTAGTTCTTTGATCACTTGTTGAGGCAGATAACCGAAAGGAATACAAACCGCTCTACTCACGATCGTTTCTTTCAATTGTTCCAAGTCGTTTACTATAAATATAAAACGAGTGAAGAACGGAGCTTCTTCCAATGACTTTAAAAGTGCAGTTTCAGCCTCGTTACCTATCAAAGATGCGTCGGGTATGATGATAAATCTTGTTTTGGAAAGGTGAGGTCTATAATATAGTCTTGTACGGATCAACCATCGGATAGTGAACTCTTCTGGATTGTCTTCTTTACCAATTGCGATTTGTTTATTCTTCTCTAAAGGAAACCAAACAATATCAGGATGAGAATGGTGCATGAAGGCTCTGCAAGAAACGCAGTGTCCGCAGGATGTTCCTTCTAAACAAAGAACATGTCTGATAAATCTTTCAACTGCTGATTCTTTTCCGGTGCCTTCCGGTCCATGAAAGATAAGTAAAGGAGGAAGAAGGTCAGGCTGAGATGAGTATTTTTTTAAGAATACTAAAGCTCTTTCCTGACCTTGGATTTCCTCGATGCCGAATGCAGAAGACATGTTCCTTTTATTAAAGATTAATAAACGGGAGTCAACCAGTGTTTGTAGTTTTGGTTTTTTCCAACTACTAGATCAAAGAATGTGGATTGAAGTTTTTTAGTGATTGGTCCCATCTCTCCGGTTCCGATTTTTCTTTTATCAACTTCACTTACCCAAGCGATTTGCACTCCAGTTCCGGAGAAAAAAATCTCATCAGCGATGTAAAGTTCACTTCTTGTGATATCTCTTTCGATTACTTCGTAACCAGAGTCTTTCGCAAGTTGCAGAACAGAACGTCTTGTGATTCCTTCTAACAAAGAAGAAGAGATAGATGGAGTGATGATCTTTCCATCTCTCACTAAGAAGATATTCTCTGCAGAACCTTCGCTTACAAAACCTCTACTGTCTAAGAAGATCGCTTCGTCATATCCGTTTTGAACTGCCTCTGATTTTGCAAGAGCTGAGTTAACATATCCGCCGGAAACTTTGGAGAGAGTAGGGATGACTGTGTCATCAAACCTTCTCCAACTAGAAACCATAGTAGTAAGTCCACGCTTTGTATCTAAGTAATCATCCAACTCTAAAACATAAATTGCAAGTTCAGTCGGAACATCATGGAACCTAGGAGAAAGTTGCAGAGCAGAAGTGTAGATGAAAGGTCTAAGATATACATTCCTTCTGTAGCCAGATTGTTTAAGTAGATCTAAGGTTATGTCACGGAGTTCTTCTGGAGTTTTTGTGAATTGCAACTGCATGATCTTAGTAGAATTCACAAGACGTTTATAATGATCTAAGATCCTGAAAACGTATAAGTTATCAGAACTAGAATCATAATATCCTCGGATACCTCCGAAGACAGTGGTTCCATATTGTAAGGCGTGAGTTTTGATGTTTATATTTGCTTCTGACTCCGGGACTATTTTTCCTTCGAAGTAAGAGAGTTTCTTGATGGATTCGGGCATGTACAGGGAACCTGAAAGTGATACTATTGATTACATGATTCTAAGCATAGGCTCTACTGTCGACTAATGATCGATCTTGTGAAGTGCTAATGCAGGAGTGCTAGGTCTTAATGAATTCTTCTTTTTTTCCCAATCGATTTGATTGTGTTGTGGTCGGCGCAGGTCACGCAGGTTCCGAGGCTGCCTATGTCTCATCTCTTGGTGGTGCTAGAACTTTACTCATCACAATGAATTTAGATACAATCGGACAAATGTCTTGTAACCCAGCTATCGGTGGGATTGCAAAAGGACATATGGTTCGAGAAGTAGATGCACTTGGTGGCTTAATGGGAAAGGTCATCGATGCTACTGGTATTCAATTCAAGATGTTGAATACATCAAAAGGTCCTAGCGTCTGGGCACCGCGTGCTCAAGCGGAGAAGAAAGAATACCAACTCAAAGTAAAACATACACTTGAATCTATTCAGAACTTATCCATCAGACAAGATACAGTAGAAGATCTTTTGATAGAAGAAGATCGTATTATTGGAGTTCGAACAGGGAGAGGTTTCGAAATTTTTACCAATCATTTGATCTTAACTACCGGAACATTCTTATCTTCTATCGTTCATATAGGAACTTACCAAAAAGAGAACGGAAGATTCGGAGAACCTACAGTCAAAGGTCTTTCTCATTCACTCGCTAAGTATAATTTGAAATTAGGAAGATTGAAGACTGGAACTCCACCTAGAATTCATAAAAATTCGGTGAATCTTTCTGTGATGAGCTTGCAAGAAGGTGACCCGGATCCTTCTCCCTTTTCTTTCTCTACAACTAAGATCACTCGCAGACAGATCCCTTGTTATATCACATACACGAATGAAAAAACTCATCAGTTGATCAATGAGAACATTCATCTTTCTCCAATGTATTCAGGTCAGATCAAATCAACTGGGCCTAGATATTGTCCTTCGATTGAAGATAAGATTGTTCGTTTTGCTGATAGAGAAAGACACCAAATCTTTTTGGAACCAGAAGGATATGATACACAAGAGATCTATTTAAACGGAGTCTCCACTAGTCTTCCAGAAGAAGTGCAATGGAAACTTGTGCGTTCAATTGCTGGTCTAGAAGAAGCAGAAATCTTAAGACCTGGATATGCAATTGAGTATGATTATGTTGATCCTACTGAATTAAAACCAACATTAGAAACTAAAAAGATCAAAGGTCTTTATCATGCAGGACAAATAAACGGTACTACTGGTTATGAAGAAGCTGCAGCCCAAGGTTTAGTTGCTGCTTATAGTGTACTTTCTTCTTTAAGAGGGGAGGAGCCGATCTTATTTTCAAGAGGAGAATCTTATATCGGAGTTCTTGTAGATGATCTAGTTCATAAAGGTGTAGAAGACCCATATAGAATGTTTACATCTCGTGCGGAACATAGACTTCTTCTAAGACAAGACAATGCAGATCAAAGACTCATGAAGTACGGATACAAGATGGGCCTTGTGTCTGAAGAAACTTTCAACGAGATGACTAGTCGATATAAAAGGATCTCCGAAGTTAAGGAGAAGATACAATCTACTCCTCTCAAACCTTTACCTGAATTCGAAGCTTTATTAGAAAGAAAAGGAATCCAAAGTTTAAAATACGGTGCGAAGTTGGATTCGTTTTTAAAAAGACCAGAGATTGCTTTTGAAGATGTTAAGTTCCTTGTGCCTGAGTCGGAAGAGTTAAGTGCTCAAGACAGAAAGGTAATCGAGATGGAGATCAAGTACGAAGGTTATATTAAAAGAGAACAAGATACTATCGACTGGAAGAATAGATATCTTACTACTCCGATACCAGAGGCGATCGATTACTCTTTGGTTCCTGGTATTAAGAAAGAAGCAATCCAGAAACTTACTAAACATCGTCCTTTAAATTTGGAAAAAGCTGCTCAGATCTCTGGTGTGGATCCTAGTGATATTGATATGCTTCTTTTCTATATCAAAGGAAGAAAGCCTAGTCCTGTTTAAACTTCTTTAAAGACTACTGATGAAACGAAAACCCCGGGTTACCCTCGGGGTTTTTTATTCTCTTTTACAAATTGTTATATTTGGTATTTTCATCTGAAAGCGCGTGTTGGAACTCCAACGTTTCACGTGAAACGTTTTCCTTCATAAAGACTTTCCATCTTATATCCCGAAAGAGAAGGGGAGAGTTTTAGATCTTAGTGCTAGCGTTGGAAGAGATGCTTTTGTTTTCTCTGAAATGGGACACGCAGTCGTCGCAGTGGAACCACTTGAGTGAAGAACAAAGAAGATGTTACTTGGACTAGATTGGTCTTTCAAAAAAAGTAAGATTACTTCTTCCGGAGGATATAAAAAAGGGAGAACAGATTGCCCTCCCTTCTCTTCGTTTCACGTGAAACGCGAGGGTTATTTTCCGTAAACAAGCTCGTGAGTTTTTTCCACGGCCCATTTATCTCCCTGCTTGATTAAGAAAGTGAATTGTTGTAAACGATTCTCTTTATCCCAGATCAATCTATTCATTCTCTCAATCGTTCCTTGAACATTCATACGGCTCAAAAGTTTTCCGTTCGAATCGAAAGTCAGAACAGTAGATGCGGCTTGTTGTTTTTCTTCGTTGTAGATATTCTGTTGGAATAGTCCTGGCTTGTTTGGATCCTTAACGATAGCAAATCTTTC
Organism: Leptospira saintgironsiae; assembly: GCF_002811765.1. Classification (NCBI taxonomy): domain Bacteria; kingdom Pseudomonadati; phylum Spirochaetota; class Leptospiria; order Leptospirales; family Leptospiraceae; genus Leptospira; species Leptospira saintgironsiae. The sequence continues at coordinate 420,923 of NZ_NPDR01000001.1, forward strand.
GGTGGTCTTTACGTCCGCCCATTCAGTTTGGGCTTCCTTTATTAAACCATTTTCACCCCAAGAGATGATTGTGCATGTAAGTATATTCTTTCCGTCTTTATCAACAAGTTCGATAGAAGAAAGAACTCCTGCCTTATTATATCCGAAGTTTTTAGCTTCGAGATTCACTCCGTCTTTATTATAGAGTTCTTCCTTTAAGATTTTTCCGTCTTTATATATGAACTTAGTGAAACCATCTGGCTTTCCGTCTTGTCCGATATAGTTTTCTTTAACTAATTTTCCGGAAGGATCATATTCATACTTCGCGGTATAGATTAAATTACCTTTGGAGTCTCTTACTAGCTCTTGGCTAGGGCCGCCCTTTTCAAAGCCTAAAATGATCCTATCAGTATGAGACCACTTTCCAGGTGTGAAAGAATAGATCGGGCTGATGCAGAAAATGAAAACGAAAGAGAAGAATACTCTTTTTAACATGGAGATTACCTCCTTCTAGACATCGACTATTTGCGTAAAATGTTAAGAGTCTTTTTAGGAAATTTGAATGGGTTTCTTCCGTAATGATACCGGATCAAGATCAGATATTCGGGTCTTTTCTTTTTGTAGTATCTGTAAGACTCTTGGAATCTCATTTTATTTTAGTAGGAGGTCCTACATAAAATTATAACATTCCATTCACGGAATCAAAGGAAAACTCCTTGCAGAGGTGCAATGACGTAATAATTTTTTACGGGCTTCTACATCTAAAACATTAGAAGCTAATAAAGAAAGATTAGTGGAGTGGAAATATGTCCCTCAAAAAAATCGGAATCACGATCCTTGCTCTTATCGCGATCTTTTTAGTTTATACGATCGCATTCACTGAAAAAGGGATCAAACCTATCCAGCCGGAAGCAACTGTTCCGAATTTAGACTACTCTGCTCTAAGTGAAGAGGCGGCAAAAGATCTACAGACTTATATAAGGATCGCAACTATCAGAGGTAGAGAGAAAGAAGGAGCGCTCTTTTTAAAATCTGTCTTAGACAAGAGAGGGATTCCTTCTCGCATCATTGAATATCCAGGTAAGCCGGATAGAGCATCCCTTCTTGCTGAGTTAAAAGGTAAAGATACAACTAAAGAAGGTTTAATACTTACAAGTCATATCGATGTTGTAGAAGCAGATGCGAAAGACTGGGATGTTCCACCATTCTCCGGAGTAAGAAAAGGAGATAGAATTCATGGAAGAGGAGCAGTGGATGTTAAGGGTCTTGGCATCATGCAACTATATGCATTCTTACTTATTCATGAGAAGAAGATACCACTAGAAAGAAACTTAATGTTCCTTGCGATCGCTGATGAAGAAAGTCGCTCAGAACATGGAGCTAGATTCTTAGTAGATAAACATAAAGAAATATTTAACGGATACGAATACGTTTGGAACGAAGGTGGAACCGGATCCAAAGACATAGCGATCAAAGGTTCTAAAGTGTTTAATATTCAACTCGCAGAAAAAGGCGCAGTGTGGTTGGACTTAAAAGCTAAATCAATTCCAGGACATGGAAGTACTCCTCCTGTATCTTATGCTGCAAAGTCCATGGTAGATTTTTTACAAGAAGTGCAGAACATCGGAAACAAAACGATGATCAAGGATGAGACTGCTGCATTCTTTTATTCACTTGGAGGAATCAGTAATTTTCCTGACTCGTTTGTGTTAAAAAGATCTAGGAACCCAGTACTTTTTATTATCTTAAAAGGTGTGATCAATTCCAACAGACATCTTAGAGCAATGACTAGGAACACTGTGAGCTTAACTGGTATAGATAGTCATCCAATCGGAATGAATGTGATCACTTCAGAGACAACTGGTTCTTTAGACATTCGTATTCTTCCAGGACAAGATGAGAAAAAGATCTTTGAAGAAGTAAAAGCACTAGGAGAGAAGTACGGAGTTGAAGTAAGTGCTCGTCACTTGGAGTCTGGAAGTATTTCTCCAATGGATGGATTATTATTTAGAGTTCTTGCTGGTACTGTGACTGCAGTTGAACCGGGATCAATCGCTACTCCATTCTTATCACCAGGAACAACTGACAGTTCTTATCTCAGACAAATTGGATTAAAATGTTACGGACTTATTCCCGCATTACTTTCCTCGGAAGAGATAGATGGTATTCATGGTAAGAATGAGAGCATGAGTGTTCCTCAGCTCAAGATGGGAATTGAAATTTTATTCAAGTCCATCATAGAATATAATCACCAAGTCGCAAAGTAGAATGACAGAAACAGAGACAAGCCATCCGGAATTCAATCATGATCCGGATGGGATCCAAGCCGCGGTAAAATATAGATTCCCAAAAGACGCAGAGCAGATTCTTCCCTTATTTGATTGGGAACTTGTCTCTTTATTCTTATCCTTCCTGAAAGAAAAGAACCAAGCAGGTGGCTTTTTTTCTAAAAGAGATACAAACGAGATCTTAGATCGTCATGTTCTTGAATCAATCTTTCATATTTATAAGATCCAAATTACGCTCGGATCGTTTAACAAGATGAAGGTGGGGGATGCGGGAACGGGTCCAGGCATACCAGGTTTCTTCTTTCGTTGTTTAGTAGAGAAGGAAAGGCCTAAGATAGTTCTATTAGATTCACAAAGAAGAAAACTCTCACACACCGAAACGTTTGTGAAAGAAAACAAGATTGCTGGTGTTGATTTCCTTTTTGCAAGAGCGGAGGACTGGAAAACTGACTGGAATTTGGGTGTTTCTAGGGGATTTGTGCCCTATCCTTGGAGTGCAGAAGTCTTAAGTAGATGTATTATAAAAGGAGGATATTATGTCCCCTTTATAGGGAAAGACGAGTTCGATGCAAAGAATGAAAAGAAGATCTTAACTGATAGTGGCTTTGAAGTTCAGAAGACTGTACTTTTACCAGAACTTGAATTTTTAGGCATGCGACATATTAAAGTCTTGAAAAAGGTCGGATCGGCAAGGCAAGGTATTCCTAGAGCTTGGAAGCTCCTCGAGAAGGAGAGCAAAGAATTCTATGGGAAAGATCGTATCCATCAGTAATCAAAAAGGCGGCGTAGGCAAGACTACTACCTCCATCAATCTTGCAGCAAATCTAGCTGAGATTGGTAAAAAAGTTTTAATCGTAGATTTTGATCCACAAGGTAACTCAGGATCCGGTTTAGGGTTCGAGATTAACACTCTCCAAAATACTTCTTATGAACTTTTGATCGGAGAATCTTCCGCAGCAGAATGTATCAAAAGAACTGATATTGAAAATCTTCATATCATTCCTTCCAATATTAATTTGTCAGGTGCAGAAGCTGATTTATTGGGAGAAGAAAATCGTGAGTATCGTTTAAAAGATGCGATTGGACATTTGAGAACTGAGTATGATTATATACTCATCGATTGTCCTCCTTCTCTCGGTGTTCTAACTCTTAATGCATTATCTGCGGCTGATAGCGTGATGATCACTCTCCAAACTGAATATTTCGCTTTGGAAGGATTAACTCAGTTAATGAAGATCATTTCTTTGGTTCAGGAAAAATTAAACCCTTCTCTCGAACTCGAGGGTGTGCTTCTGACAATGTTCGATAAGAGAACTAATCTCGCACAACAAGTGGCAGAAGACGTTAAGTCTTATTTTAAAGAAAAAGTATATACTACTGTTATTCCTAGAAACATTAAACTTTCCGAAGCTCCGTCTTTCGGTAAGTCCATTCTTTCTTATGATCCTGATGGGATCGGGGCACAAAGTTACAGAAGTCTAGCATTAGAAGTAGCTGGTAAAAATTAATGAGTGCTAGCGCAAAACCGAAAGCATTAGGAAGGGGACTCGGGAATTTAATTCCTGTGTCGGAGGAAAGATCTTTTAAGGAAGCAGGTGGAGAAGGTTCACTCAAAGAAGTAAAACTTTCTGAGATCCGTCCGAATCCTGATCAACCAAGAAGAACTTTTAATGAAGAATCTTTGCGCGAACTTGCTGAGACGATTAAGGCTCACGGAGTTATCCAACCGATCGTAGTTAAGGATACTGGTTCTGGATACGAGATCATCTCTGGTGAAAGAAGATACCGTGCATGTAAAATTGCAGGCTTCGTAAAAATCCCAGTAGTAGTTAAAAAAGCAAATGTCCAACAAACTTTGGAAATGGCTCTTATTGAAAATATCCAAAGAGAAAATCTAAATCCTATCGAAGAGGCTTTGGCTTACAAAACTCTTTCTGAAAAATCTGGATTAAAGATTACTGATATTGCATCTCGAGTTGGTAAGAACAGAGCGACTGTTTCTAATTTAATTCGTCTTTTACAATTGCCTGATTCGGTCATGGATTTGGTTAAGAATGGTAGAATATCTGAAGGTCATGCAAGGCCACTTCTATCGATTGCCGATCGTAAAAAATCAGAACAACTTGCGTACCAAATTGCAGAGAAAGGCCTAACAGTTCGTCAGGTCGAAGATATCGTTGCAAATCTAACCGAAGAAGCTCCAGTTAGAGAGAAGAAAAAATCCAAACGTAAAGAAGTAGATATTGTAGAACTTGAGAACAAGTTCCGTAAAAAATATTCTATGAAAGTGGATATCACTCATAATTCTTCTTCTGGAAAAGGAAAACTCAGTGTTGCTTATCCAAGTTTGGATGCTTTACAAAAAGTTTTAGATGCCCTAGGCTTATAAAGCCGTCGAAGAATATTGGTTATCAAAAATAGCCTATGAGCACAAACGATCAGGACTTCTATTATACTCTAAGAGTTCGTTATTCCGAGATAGATGCACAAGCAGTAGTATTCAACGCTCATTATCTTACGTACTTTGATACTGCTCTGAATGAGTACATGAGATTTCTAAAATATGATTATAAGGGCGAATTAGAGAAGAATGGACTAGACTTCGTAGTCACTCGCTCACTGATAGAATACAAATCACCTGCAAGATTCGACGAAGAACTAAAAGTTTATGTGAAAGCAAGAGAGATTAGACCTGTAAGTATCCTTTGGAATATTCAGATCAGAAAAGTATCTGACGATACATTAGTTTGTACTGGAGAATTGACTTGGGCGTTTTTGTTGCTGGAATCTAGAAAACCCGCAAAACTTCCCGATGTGTTTAAGAACTTAGGTTCTAAGGCACTATCTTAATTCATCAGGTCTACTAATAGACCTCGAATATCTTCCATTCTTTTCATCAGATCAAAAGTAGAATTTTCAGGATGAATGATAAAGTCTGCTAGAGTTTGGATCTTATCATCTACAACTTGAATTACTTGGTAAACTTTCTCAGAGCCGCCGCGGACTCTGGTGCGCAAAGTTTCTAAACTTGTATTTCTATCTAGGACTTCTTTCAAGATCCCTTGAACTATTCTTTTATAAACTTCTAGATTGGCATAAGTAGGAGATTTTAAAAAATTTCTCTCTGCGTCCGGAAGATCTCTCAGTAATGAATTTAGATCTCTTGTTCTTTCTTGGTTATAAGGAAGTAGATGTTCTACTAAATCAAAAAATTCACTTTTAGAATCAGGTATCTGAGAATCGGATACCGAACTAGGAACAGGTTGGTATATAGAAGCATTTAGAGAAAGACCGAAGTCTCTTTTTTTACGTGATTCTGTGCGAGGGTCTTTTTGCTGAGATTGGATCTTCAATGAGTGGTCGGGTTAATCTTACAATTTCCCTCGAATTGTACTCCCTCTTCCATAACTACCTTTGGAGTGATGATATCACCTTTCATACGGCAGCTTGCGAGCAGAGTCACTCGTTCCGACGCGAATATATTCCCATTAATTTCACCGCCGGCAACGACAATACGAGCTTTAATATCCGTATCGACGATTCCGGTCTTTCCGATTAGGACTTTTCCGTCGGTTTTTATGGTTCCCCTAAAAATACCGTCAATACGTAGAAGTCCGGAAAGTTTGAAGTCTCCGCTGAATTCGGCGCCTTCGCCGATGATACTATTTACTGCTAATTGCTCTTCTGTATGGGCCATCAGTCTTGGATCTGGTTCAAGAATGCAAAAGGATCGATCGCTCTGGTGCCCACATGAATTTCATAATGAAGACTATACTGAGGACTGTTTTCCGATTTTCCTACGAAGCCTAATACTTCGTTCTTGGAAATTTGCTGATTCGCTTTCACTTTTACACGATCAAGATTTGAGTAAATCGTTTTCCAACCGAATTTGTGAGCTACTTTTACAAAGTATCCAGTATTACGGGTGTATCCAATCTCGTAGACAGTTCCAGGAGCAGTTGCAACTACTTCTGAACCAGCGAAAGCACCAATATCTAAACCATTATTAAAGTCTCTACGAGCAGTAATTGGATTCAGATATTCTCCGTAAGGATAAAGAACATATCCTTTTACCGGCCAAATGGACGGGGTTTGACGGATTAGATTTTTACGTTTTTTTAATATACTTATGATTTCTTGAGTAAGTTCATTCGCTACTTTAAGATTGTGAACATCTTCTTTCAGTCTGAAAACTTCTGCACCTGGTGCTAAATTTTTATCGGAACCAAGAGCAAGTTTTTCTGCTCCGCCAATTCCTTTTGCAACCTTGGAATTATCTCCAGTTAATCTTCCGTAAAGTGCGCCCACGTGGTTGTGATAGTATTCAACGTGTTCATGAAGACTGTTGATCTCTTCCTTCATTTTTGCGGACTGACGAATGAAGTCTTGGTTAGATAAGTTTAACTCGGTAAGTTGGTGAATAGATCCTGAATGACTAAGAACGTTGATAGAGCTGATAAGAAGAAGAACCAAAATTGTTCCGATGAAGATAGTGATCGCTCTGTAAGAGATATGAAAATTGATCGTTTTTTGTTCGGAGTGAGGGATCACCATGACGGTGAGACGTTCTTTACCTTTCTTATTCCAATTTGCTATTTTGATATCTAGCTTAAGCTTCAGATCTTGGTATTTATATCTGAGCCTATAATAAAGTAGTGCAAGATAGGATTTTAGATTCAAGCTATTATGTCCCAAACCAACGAGTTTTCCCGTTCCGTAGTTATGCTGTAAGGATTCTAAAAAATTCTCTTTTCAGTCAATACAAATCATGAAAACTGCCTTTTAAAAGCCGTTTTCATATGTACACCATCATCGACACTCACTGCCACTTAGATATAATACAAGAGCAAGGGCAGGATATTGCAGAATCTCTAAAAAAAGCAAAAGAATCCGGTATAAAAAAGATCGTCCAGATCGGTATCGACCTTGAGAGTTCAATTAGAGCGAAAGGTTTATCTGAAAAATTTTCAGATGAAGAGATAGAGATATTTTATTCAATCGGTTGCCATCCAACTGAAACTCATGAATTTCCAAAAAAAGAAGAAATTTTGACACTAGTCAAAGAAAACGTGACGGATAAAAAGTTATCTGCTATTGGAGAGATCGGATTAGATTATTATCACGATGCTTCAACTAAGGCGTATCAGGCGGACGTGCTTCATTCTTTCTTAGAAGCTTCTGGTCAGTATTCCCTTCCTGTAGTAATCCATTCAAGAGATGCGGCAGAAGATACAGTATCTATTTTAAAAGAGCATAGAGACAAGGCATTTGGAGTGATCCATTGTTTTACTTATGATTATCCAACAGCAAAGAAGTTAGTAGATCTAGGATATTATATTTCCTTTTCGGGAATTGTTGCATTTAAGAATGCAAGAGATATCCAGGAAGCAGCCGAAAAACTTCCACTAGAAAGTATGTTGATAGAAACAGATGCACCGTTTCTTGCACCCCCACCTTTTCGTGGAAAAAGAAACGAACCATCTTATACTAAATTTGTTTTAGAAAAAATGTTTTCTCTTAGAAAAGAATCAAACTCAGAAGTAGAAAAAACTTTGTATAATAATTCCTTAAAATTCACGCAAAGGAAGGCGTATCATCATGATTGATCTGAAATATATTACCGATAACACAGAAGAATTAAAATCCAATCTGGAACTGAGAGGTTTTAAAGATCTCGCGGTTTTGGACCAACTTGCAGATATCATCCAAAAGAAAAAAGTTCTCCAAAAGGAAGCAGATGTATTCCGTGAAGAAAGGAATAAAGCAAGTAAAGAGATCGGAAAAGTAAAACAAGCAGGCGGAGATATTGCAGCTGCTTCTGCCGCAGTAAAAGAGATCGGAGATAAGATCAAAAAGATAGAAGATGATCTTGAATCTCTCGAATCTAAACTACTGGAAATCAATTTAGGTCTTCCTAATATTCTAGATAAAGACGTTCCTGTAGGAAAAAACGAACACGATAATAAAGTTTTGTACGAAGTAGGAGAAGTTCGAGACTATAAATTTACTCCTAAACCTCATTTCGAATTGGGAGAGGCATTAGGCTGGTTCAATTTTGAGAAGGGAACAAAACTCGCGGGTGCAAGAGCTTACACATATTTTGGCCTTGGTGCTAAATTAGAAAGAGCGCTTGCAAATCTTATGCTCGAAACTCATACCACCGAGCATGGTTATACAGAAGTTTGGGTGCCAGTCATGGTAAACGACGAATGTATGACTACTACAGGACAATATCCTAAATTTAAGGATGAGTATTATAGATTAGAAAGAGATGAGCTCAATCTAATTCCTACTGCAGAAGTTCCTTTAACGAATTTATATAGGGATGAAATCATTCCGGAAGCTTCTCTGCCTATTTCTATCACTGCTCATACTTCTTGTTTCAGAAGAGAAGCAGGTTCTTATGGAAAAGATACAAGAGGTCTGGTTCGAGTTCACCAATTCCAAAAAGTAGAACTTGTGAAATTTGCTCGTCCTGAAGACTCGGAAGAAGAGCATAAAAAGATGCTTTCTCATGCGGAGAATATCCTGAAAAAATTAGGGATCCGATACAGAGTGATGTTATTATGCAGCGGGGATATTTCGGCCGCTTCTTCTAAAACTTATGATTTAGAAGTTTGGATGCCTGGTTTGAATCGTTGGATGGAAATTTCTTCTGTTTCTAACTTCAAAGATTTTCAAGCAAGACGTGGTAAGATCCGCTACAAATCCAAAGAAGGCAAAAACCAATTGGTCCATACATTGAACGGTTCCGGTTTGGCGATAGGCAGGACCTTGGCTGCTGTTATAGAAACTTATCAAAAAGAAGATGGAACTATCGAGTTCCCAGAAGCTTTGAAAAAATATCTCTGATTTTTTCTCCGAAAAAGTATCAGGTTTTTCACTAAAAGACAGATAGTTAGAGTATGGCTTCAAAAACCCATACTCAATTTTCTCGTTCTTTCAAAATCGTTTCTGTATTACTTTGTTATTTTATATTTGCAGGATTTTCTGTATCGGGTGCAGAAGATTCTGCAGCAAAGGGTAAAGTCGCTCCTTTAAAAGGAGAGATTAACACTTCTTTAAACGAATTCGGTATTAGTCTTTCGGAAGATGGTAATACCCTTTATTATTATTCAAAGCGTAAGAATTCAAATTACTCTGATCTTTTCAAATCTGTAAAAACTAAAGATGGTTGGAGTAGCGGTGTAGAAGTTTCCCAACTAAATTCCCAATATGATGATCAAAGTCCTTTCATTATAGAAAATGAGAAGGCAATTATCTTCTCCTCAAATCGAGATGGAAGTATAGAATTTAAATTGAGTAGTGGAAAGATCGGAGTTTCCAGAGATCTGTACTTCTCAACTTTTAAAGATGGAAGCTGGGATAAAGCAACCAGGCTTCCCCAAGAAGTAAATACTCCTGCAATCGAAGAGAATCCATTTTTAGCGGGAAGTTATTTATTCTTCACACGTTATCCATTTGGGAAAGTTGCTGAATCTGATATTTATATTTCTGAATACAAAGATGGTTCTTGGGGAAAAGCAATCCGTATGGAAAGTCCTATCAATACGGAGCATGCAGAGATTGCAGCTACTCTTAGTAGAGACAGTAAGTATTTATATTTTTCTTCGAATCGTCCGGGCGGTTATGGTGGATTAGATATTTATAAAGTAGAGATCAAGGAAGATGGGACCTTCTCCCCTGCAGTTAACCTTGGGCCGGTCATCAATTCGCCTGGCGATGAAGCATTCTATATCGAAACTCCTGATGGCAAAAATGCGTACTTTTGTAGGCTCATAAAAGAAGGTGGGAACTACGACATTTACGAATTTTCTGTAAATGAATGGGAAGAACTGAAGAAGAATAAAAAAATCTCTTTAGAATCCATTCATTTCAGAACTGGTTCATTCGAGATCGAAGAAGAGTCTTTTGAAATTTTGGACAGATTGGTAGTTTTCTTAAATGAAAATCTTTCCATAAAACTGAAAATCACGGGACACACTGATTTACATGGGGATCCGAACGATAATTTGGAATTAAGTCGAAATCGGGCCGGAGCAGTGAAAGATTACTTAGTCAAAAAAGGAATTTCTACGGGTAGATTTTCCACGGACGGAAAGGGAAGTAAGGAGCCGATTTATCCTGAAAAAAACCCAGAAACGGACCGTAAAAATCGAAGGACCGAATTTCAAATTCTAGAATAGACTAAAAACTCCTTTAACAACCGGAAGATGCCGATAACCTAGGTATCATGAAAATGCGGAAGCAGTTTCAGTCGGCATTCCTTTCGGTTTTTGCCCTTTTAATCTCACTAGACTTATATTCCCAAACTAAAGTTATGCCTTCCAGATTGGACTTAGTCCTTTCTAAAAAGGAATTGGTAGTTGGGGTCAATCGTGTATACGAACCATTTTATGTCCAAGATCCGAAAGATGGTTTTCCAGGTTTCGATATGGAACTTGCGAAATTATACGCGGACTATTTGGGAGTAGCTCTCAAAGTAAAACCTCTCAAAACATTTCGTCAATTTTCGGATGAGATCGCAGCTGGCACGATTGATATAGCGATGGCGGGAATGTCCACGGATCTAAGCCGAGGAAAAACTATTACTTTTTCTGATCCTTATCTTCTTACAACTCCTGCTGGTCTTGTTAATAAACGTTCTCTTCCTCCTGAACCGGAAGGAAGTATAGTAACTACTAGAACTTTTAAATCTTTAGAGGACTTAGCTGTTTTAAATGCTCTTTCCTTTTCTGTTAGATCCAATACCACAAATCATAATTATCTTTTGAGAAGGTTTGGTAAAAACCAAATTTACAGCTATCTTTCAGATTCTATTGCGATAGATGCATTAACAAAAGGGAATGTGATTTGTTATGTTGCAGATAGTTTGTATATTCTATCTTTGCTTCAAAAACAACCAAGCCTAAAAGCAAACTATGTGGCTCTTATAAATCCTGTCATGGATGAATATATCAGCGCAGCGTTACCATTAAATGATCTAGTCTTTGCGGATAATTTTAATTTTTTTATCAAAGAATTAAAAAGAACGGGAGTGATAGAAGGTCTTCGTTCTAAATATTTTTTAGGAAGTGGTTGGGTAAAATAATTCGTGTTGGACTCTCCGATTAAAAAAATCCAAACTCTTGCTCTAGTAATATTTATCTTTGCTGGAGTTTCCATATCTGCTCAGGAAGTGGAAGAAAAGACAAAGATAGATTTTCAAGGGAACTATAGGGTCCGTGGTTTTAATTTAGGAAGGGATATTTATACTTCCAGACAAACGCCTGTAACTCCTTATAATCGTGCAGATTTTATACAACAATACAATCAGGACACTCTTACCAAATACCAAAACGAATTAACTGCAAGAGAGAAAGGAAATCCAAGCACTCTCAGTCCTCAGAAAGAAGATACAACTTATTATGATACAAGGATGACCCTGAACATGAACTTCCAAACTTCGAAATATTTCGAAGCGTTGGTGGGTGTTCAGATAGGTGACGTCATTTTCGGAGGAAGAGGAGTTAATCAGAGTTCTAATGTAGGACCCGGACAAGGTGGAGAAGCGACCTTCAGTTCAGCTGTGAATATGCAGACGAACTTTCTTTATCTAAACTTTAAATTACCTGAGAAAAGTTTTACTGCAAGAGTTGGGCTTCAACTTTTTACTTCTGCGCAAGGTAGAGTTGTGTTTGTCCCAGGAACAGGAGTGAATTTAACCAAGGATATCAGAGATTGGAATACTACAATAGAAGGTGGTTGGTTTGTAGCTAAACAAAATAATCTCACTGACTTGGATAAGAACACATTCGCTGATAAAAATTACCAAGGTTCTAACGTTTACTTTTATAAGATCAAGACTAGCTTCTTCAATAATGCTAAGCATGAATTGTATAGCTTTTACCTGGATGATAACCTAAGAGATATTCAGGATGTAAATGGTGTTTATGGTTTGGTTTCAAGGACAAGTGATACAAATCAATTGTTCTGGCACGGGCTATTCAACGAATTTAACTTTTCTGATTTTACATTAACAGTTCATGGAATTTATAACCATGGAACCGTAAAAGCATTGAATCCGTATAGAGATGCGGATGGCAACGAGATCCAACAAAAGTATGATCGTTACAAGATCAAGGGTGGATTCTTTGATATGCAGTTATCTTACAGATACGATGAATCTATAAGAATTACTGCGATGGGTTCAGGGTCTACAGGAAGACCTGGATATGAAAAAGACGGGACCAGATCCAATTTACATGGAAATGGTTATCGAACTTTGTTCCCAGGATATTCACTTTCTAACATCGCGAACGACTTTACGGGAGGTTACGCATTATTCTCCGGTAGAGATATGAGTGGTTTGTATGAGTATGGAATTTTTACAGATATAGTTCTATCTGGTCCTTTAGTTTTAACTCTAGGCTACTATCGATTGTATGGAACTAAGTCTCCTCTTATGGATAATAATAGATTTTATAATGAGGAAAACTTCTACCATACATCCGCATACTTTGGTCAGGAATATAACCTGAACTTAAGATGGAGTGCATTCAGAGATATGCAGATACTTTTACGTTCCGGTTATTTTATAGCAGGCAATGGTTTGAAAGCTTATTTGGATACAACACAAGGAACAATCTTAAGAGAATTGTTCGTAACTGCAGAACATAGATTCTAAAGTTTGAGTCTGGAGCGGATCGCTCTTCCTAAGGTGTATTGATCAGCAAGTTCAATAGAGCCACCCACCGTAATACCATAAGCTATCCTCGTAACAGTCACATTAAAATTCTTTAATTGATGGTTTAGATAATCCGCTGTTGCATCCCCTTCTAATGTAGGGTTTGTAGCGACTAAAACTTCTTTTAGATCTTCAGGTTCTATTCTGCTTAAAAGTTCTCTGATGCGTAGATCTTGAGGTCCTACACCTTCTAAAGGAGAGATCACTCCGTTGAGGACATGGTATCTTCCTTTAAATTCTCCAGTGTTCTCTATAAAAAATACATCTTCCGGTTGTTCAACAACGCAAACTGTATGACTGTCTCTTTTTTCAGAAAGGCAAAGATTGCAGATCTCTTCCTCTGAATAAGAACCACATCGAGAGCAGAAACGGATCCTTCCTTTTACTTCTGATAAACTTTGGATGAACCCATTAAAAACTGCAGGGTCCTGTCTTAATAAATGAAAACTGATACGGTACGCGCTTTTTCTTCCGATCCCAGGAAGAGAAGAAAGTGCATTTACCATTCCTTCGATTAAATGTTCAGCCAAGGTTGCCGCCGAATAATTTAGAAATTTCAGAAAGATCTAATCCGCCAGTGATCGATTTCAATTCGTATTCTGCGGCTTGTTTTGCTTTTTGGATGGCATCGTTTGTTGCTGCCATTACTAGATCTTCTAACATTTTATTATCTTCTGAATCAAATAATGCACGATTGATCTTTACGTCTACGATCGCTCCGTCTCCGGTAGATGTGACTTGTACCATTCCAGCGCCGGCGTCACCCATGACTCTTAAGTTGGAGATCCTTTTTTTGATCTCTTCCATTTTACCGCGCATTTCTCCCATCTTGGAAAAAATTTCAGATGCGTTCTTTAGATTTTCAAACATGGCTTATACCTAGGATCCCAGTTTGGGTACTTTGGACGGATCTATATCCGTTCCTAAAAATTCGTTTTTGAAAGATTTCTCCCATTCTGCATCTTCAGAAGAAACACCTTTGGCCAAATCTTCTAGAGAAGAAAGTGGTCCTGATTTTTGTTCCTGAGGAATTTCTTTCTTCTCATTAGACACAACCGGAGTCGGGGTTGGAACTGGAGTTTGTACTTCTTTGGCCGGAGAAGGAACTTGCTTTTTAGGAGTTTCGAATGCTATAGATGCTGTAACAGAATCCTGATCTTGGATCATCAATATGAGATGATTGATCCTGTCCACAAGCCCTGCAAGACTAGGTTTTGCTAGATCTTCCGAAAGTTTTTTGATTTGGATCTCTATAAAAATTTTAATCTCAAAAGAGTTTCTCAAACGAAGAGTTTTAACTTTTTCGAATAATTCAAAAAGACGGAAAGAAAGTTTGTTCAATGCGATCGGATCTACAGATTCGAAATCCTTTCTCATTTTGATTAGATCTTCTCTAGGATAATTTACCGATTCGGAATCAGCAGCAGAATCTTTCACTAAACATAAAGTGTGAGTGAATTCTATGGAATCCCAAAGGAATTTATATATATCCTGGCCTTCTTGGTATAAGTTCTCGATGATCTGTAATGACTTAGAAGAATTTTCAGAATCTACTAGACTTTTTATAAAATCGGATAAGAAATCGATCCCATGATAACCGATCATCTTTCGGATCTCAGAACCTAAGAGTCGATTGTCAGTAAATACGAGTGCTTGCTCCATAAAGGAAAGCATATCTCTCACAGAGCCATCACCCTTCTTCGCTACCCAAAACAATCCTTCTGAATCATACTTTGTGTTTTCTTCCTTACACAAATTTTCTGCATAGTCTTGAAGAACAGATAAAGGAACTTTTTTAAAGATAAAGTCCTGGCAACGGGATAGAATGGTCTCTGGAATTTTATGATACTCAGTGGTAGCTAAAACGAAAACCACATGAGAAGGAGGTTCTTCCAAAGTTTTTAAAAGTGCGTTGAAGGATTGATCGGTAAGCATGTGCACCTCATCTATGATGTACACTTTATACTTACCACCCATCGGAGTGAACTTTACGTTATCTCTAAGTTCTCTGATGTTCTCAATACCACGGTTACTCGCAGCATCTATTTCAAGAACATCTCCCGAAATCCCTTTAGTGATCTCTTGGCAAGAATCACATTGGTTACATGGCTCGTTATCGATTGGATTTTGACAATTTAGTCTTTTTGCGAAAATCCTAGCGATTGTAGTTTTTCCAACACCGCGAGGTCCGAAAAAAATATACGCATGACCTATCTTTCCGGACTTAACCGCGTTTTGTAATGCGCCTATTGCAAGATTCTGATGGATTACATCTTGGAATCTCTGGGGGCGATATTTGCGGGAGAGAACTTCGTGATTTCCAGCCATATGATTGTTATTTTACCAGATAGCATGGGGTAAGAAAGGAGGAAAAGCCTAAAAGTCCGTT
Source organism: Leptospira saintgironsiae (assembly GCF_002811765.1). Classification (NCBI taxonomy): domain Bacteria; kingdom Pseudomonadati; phylum Spirochaetota; class Leptospiria; order Leptospirales; family Leptospiraceae; genus Leptospira; species Leptospira saintgironsiae. The sequence goes on from NZ_NPDR01000001.1 coordinate 436,305, forward strand.
TAATTTCTCTTATCTTTGAAGAAAGTTTTGAATAACTCTTTGGTCGTTTCTGACTTAATTAGTACGAGTTCTGGAAAAAAATTTCTGCTATAGATTGTTTCTAAAGGAAGAGAAGAAATCCCTTCTCCTAATTTTGCAGGAACCAGATATGCTACTTTAGGGATTCGAGAAAGTAGAATAGAACCTCCACACATCAAACAAGGCTCTAGAGTAGTAATGAGGATACAATCAGTGAGATATCTTTCCTTGCAGATCCGTTTTGCTTCTGAAATCGCAAGAACTTCACTATGTAAGGAAGAATCTTCCGAAATTTCTACCGAGTTGAAAGCTTCACAGACAAGACTTCCGTTTTTGTAAATTTGTGTGAAACTAGGTATCTCCTCCGAATTTTGAGTACGAATTTCCGCAAATCGGTCTAAAAAAACCTTAAGTAATGCCTCTATAATTTCTTGGCTCATTTTCGGTTTCTATTTCCGTTTCTCTTTTAAATTCTTCTTGCTCTTAGCGTGTGTAAATGGTTTTTTCAAGCGCATGATTCTTTCGGCCAAATTGATGAGACCGGCCGGTTCTTCCGCAAAGTCCAACACTCTACTTGTACGTTTAAATTCTCCTACAGGGCCTGCATCCGCTCAAAGGCAACCTTTAGTTTTGGGCTTAGCTTTGGACAGAAGCTGGTCCATGAAAGGAAGTAAAATGGATTCTGTAATCCAAGCTTCTGCTTCCTTGGTCAATTGGTTGACCCGACGAGATTTCTTAACCGCTGTCGCTTACGCAGAAGATGTTCAGGTCATCCAACCTTTAGTTCCTTTGGCCGAAAAAAATTCAGTCATTCACAGATTAAATTCTATCCAAGTGGGTACTTCTACCAACCTAAGCGGTGGATGGCTTCATGTTCTCAGAACGTTGGAATTACATCCGATTGCCGATGGTTATAAACGTGTTATTCTTCTTACTGACGGAAATCCAACATTAGGAATTAAGGATCCTGTTCAGTTAATCCAGATTGCAGCTGACGCTTATAAAAAAGGCATAAGCACAACTGTTATCGGTTTCGGCAATGACTTCAATGAAATACTTCTAAAAGAGATCGCAGAATCTGGAGGAGGGAATTTCTATTATGTAGAAACTCCTGAAGAGACTGGAGATATTTTCTTCAAAGAGTTTGGAGATATCGGAACCTTATATGCTCAATCCATAGAGCTCAAAGTTGATTTTCCGAAAGGAATTGATTATCTGGATTTAGTTTCAGAAGTTTCTTCTTACCAAGAACCTGATCCTGAGGAAACAGGACGTACTAAAACATTAGTTTTAGAAGTCGGTGATATGAGAGCGGACGATGTAAAAAGTCTAGTAGTTCAACTTCGCCCGACCAAAAAAGATACACCTCCAAATATTAATATTTCTGCAAGTTATTACGAACTGACAGACGGTGCTAAGTTAGAACAAAAAACTATAGATATTCCTTTAGATTGGAATGATGACTCCGCTAAGGAAGACGCGGACGTAGTTGTCGAGGCTACAATCGCTAAAACCGGAAAAGGTTTAAGAAAAGCTGGAACACTTTTAAAAGAAGGTTATACGGACGAGTCCATTTCTCTCTTAAACGATCTGATCAAAGAAATTAATGAGAAGGAAGAATTAGCTCCTGAAGTTTTACAAACTCTTGGCTTTAGGGTAAGTTCTCTAAAAAATCGGATCTTGGAAAATTCTCCTACTGCTGCAAAACATTTGGTGGCTTCTGCTTCTGAACTTCAGTACGGAGCAATGGAAAATTTCCCGGACGATGGAGTAGAATATCACGATCAGATCTATGCATATCGTACAAATGAGGATATAGATCTTTATAGATGTCCTGAGATCAAAACTGCGATCCAAGAAAAGATGAAAGAAGGTTACAGATACATTGTTTTCAATCTGGCTAAATCTTCTTACATAGATTCTTCTGCGATTGGTATGTTGATACAAGTCGCAGGTTGGCTCAGAAAAAGAGGCGGAGAATTGATTGTAAGTAATCTAAGATCTTCCGTTAAAAAAGTATTCTCGATTACTCGATTGGAATCTCATATTCGTGCTTCTGAAACAGAAGAAGAGGCCCAAAGTTTACTAAAGGCCTGGATAGAAAGTAAGGCGGTTTAGCTCAAAGAGTTTTCCGCCGCAAGTATTGCATCCTTTACTTCTGAGTATAATCCAACCGGAATTGCGATTCCTTTTTGGGTAGGCTTGTATTCACCTTCGCTGTCTGTGTACCAAACTCTTAAGTTCAGATATTTATTTCCTTTAAATTCTGAAATTTCGACTCGGATGATCTCACCTTTGCCTTTATCAATATCTCGGATTACGCTCATAGTTTTCCCTTCCTGACGGCAAAAGACTAAATTCCCGGTTTTGGATTTCCAGTCGTTTTCCATAAAAAAAGGCCCCCAGTTGGGAGCCTTTTACTTAGAAAAATTTTAGAAAATTGATCAGTAGGTTTCCACGAATAATTGGTGGGCGCCTTCCAGATGATGTTTATATTCTTCGTAAGTTCCGGAGTTTCCATCGATCTTTTGGATCTCTTCAATTACTCCTTTTTCCATTCCTTTTGGACCACCGCAGATATAGAAACGTCCTCCAGAAGAGAGAACTTTTTTCACTTCTGCTTCTAACATTTTAACTCTATGAGAGATATACATTCTTCCGCCATCGAAAGGATTGTTTTCTTCTCTGGAGATAGCAGTTACCAATTTGAAATTAGGGAATTTCTTCTCTAATCCTCTTAGATAATCCATCAATACTAACTCGTCTGAATAAGGAGCTCCGTATACAAGAGTTACATTGCCTGTGAAGTTAATAAGTTTGTGTTCAAGAAGTTCTTCGCTCATTCCAACAAATGGAGCAATACCAGTTCCAGTTGCGAGGAACATGATGTCTCCGGAAAAGTCAGTGTTTGGAAGAAGGAATTTTTTTCCAGAAGGTCCAGTCATTACTACTTCGTCACCTTCTTTCAGGTCACAAACGTAGTTAGAGCAAACTCCTTTGAATTGAACATTTCCATCTGCATCGTAGACATTATCTCTTTTGATAATGAATTCGATTGTGTCTTCTTTCATTCCGAAAGAATAACTAGGAGAAGCAATTGAATATAAACGAACTGTATAAGCTGCGTCCGCAAGTCCCTTCGCTTTTTTCTCAGGGTCTTCTCCAGGAGGAATGATACCACCGGATTGTCCGATTAGATAAGGATACTGGCTATGATCGATAGCTAAAGTAATTCTATGAATTAATGATTCGCCTTCCTTCTTAGGTCTTTTACCTTTTCCAGTTTCTGGAGTAAGAAGTACATTGCTGATAACCTTCGCTTTCAGCGGGTTTGATTTTTTGAATATATTGATTTGCGGCTCTCTAACGGGCTTCATAGGCGGGCTGGATCCTGGTGTCGATTTCTAATGTATTACAGAATTTTTTCGGAAGCTAATTCGTCAAACGGGATATTTATAAAGGAAGAAGCACCATTATTCCGTATTATGTCTTCTTTATCTTCAATCCTCAGATAAGCTCTTCTTTCAGATATTCATTAGCTTATGCAAGTAATTCATTCCGAAATTTGGGATAGATCCGAATACGATCTGCTAATACGTTGGCAGATACTAAAAGACTAGAAAAGAGGGTCTTAATGGCTAGATATACCTTGGAAGAACTGGCTTCCAAAATTTCCGGAGCAAAAATAGAAAATTGCGCGGACCCCAAAAAAATTCAGGTGGAATCAGTTTCTCCGGTTAACCCGGGAGTTACGAACAGCATTAGTTTTCTCGCAAGCAAGAAGATGTTAAATGAGGCAAAGAAGACCGCCTCTAGTATCGTATTAACTACTTCTGACTTCGCAAAAGAATTAGAAGTGCCTTGTCTGGTTGTAGATAAACCGGATTTGATACTCGCTCAGGTTTTAGATCTGATCTATCCTCCTCACAAGTTTGAAAACAAAGTAGAAGAAAATGCATATGTTCATCCTAAAGCAAAGATCGGTAAAAATTGTTATATAGGAAATTTTGCATCCGTTGCAGAATATGCTGAGATCGGAGATAACGTAATCTTAGAAGACGGAGTTCGTATCGGAAGAGGAGCGAAAGTCGGAGAAGGTTCTCATGTAGGGCCGAATAACGTGATCCACCACGGAGTTATCATAGGAAAAAGATTTAGATCTTTCGGAAATTGTACTGTAGGCGGAGATGGATTCAGATTCGTATTCGCAAATGGTAAACATAATAAGATCCCTCAAGTCGGAACGGTAATTGTGGGCGATGATGTGGAGATGGGCTCCAATAGCGCAATCGATAGAGGCGGCTTGGAAAATACGATCATTGGTGACGGATGTAAATTCGATAACCTTGTTCATATCGGCCATAATTGTGTATTAGGAAAAAATGTAGTAATTGCAGGTTATACTGGTGTTGCGGGTTCCACTACAATAGGAGATAATTGTACCATCGGTGGTGGTTGTGGTATTGCCGATCATATCGGTATTCCAAGCGGAACCATTGTGGGTGGAGGAACTTCTGTTCGAAACACTCTTCCTAAGCCGGACATCTATGTGGGCTGGGACTATGGATTGACTTTCCCTGAATTCCAAAAACTAAGAGTGAATATCAAAAACGTGGTCAATTTCCAAAAATGGGCTAGAAGAATAAAGGCTATTGAAGCTAAACTTGGTCTTACCACGGAAGAATAAGGTTCTAAAATCTTTCCGAATTATGTCCATTAGGCTTGACATGGTTCGGAGAAGGTTCAATTCTTCGCCTTATCCCAAAGGAGGCTAGCCTTGAATACCCGACCCAATACTGAGGTCTTGGACCATATTCCAAACTCCCAGATTTCCGGGCGGGACTTTCCTCAAATAAATAGATTAGGAAAGTTGTTGGATTCTTATGCGGATAATTTGCTGGAGCCCCGTTCTTCGAAAGTGGTGCTAATCAGCGAGTTAAGATATACCCGCAATTAAACAAAAAACAGATCTTTGATAAGACCCGAATTCTCGGGTCCTTCATTCCTTCTTCTTATTTCATCCTCAAAGAACATTAGAATTATTTAATTCTATTATGGGTTTTTCCAAGAAAGAATAAACAAGCCAAGGACATTACACCAGACATTGACATCACTGTAATCATTGGATAAGCGCTTCCGTCATGAAGAAGGCTGACTGCTGCAGTGGAAACAGCGCCAAATACCATCTGCAATGCTCCCATCAAAGCGGATGCACTTCCTGCATTTTTAGAAAAAGGAGCCATTGCAAGCGCAGAAGCATTTGGAACAATCAGCCCGAACGCACTCACTAAGAAGAAAATTAAAACAAGCATTGGAATAAATCCTAAGCCTAAAATTTCGAAGATAATAAGCAAAGAACAAAGTATTAGATACGAATATCCTACATACTTCACAATAGTTGCTGCTTCAAATTTTTTGAGAAGAATACGATTGATCTGACTAGAAAGGATCAAACCAAAAGCGTTAAATCCGAAAAGATAACTGTATTCAGTTTGAGAGAGTCCATTCAAAACCATAAATACGAATGGGGAACCGGCGATATATGCAAACATCACAGATGCAGAAAATCCGGAACTAAGCACATATGTTTTGAAGATTGGATTTGAGAATACTTCGACATATTCTTTGATCACTGGAGCTATTTTAAGAGAGATAGAAGAATCACCACCTTTGGTATCTTGGAAAACCAATAAAGATCCAAAAAGCATTATGGTAGAAATACCTGTCAGAGTGAAGAAGATCCAATTCCAACTAGCAAACTGAAGCAAAAGTCCGCCCACAGTAGGAGCAAGAATCGGCGCGATTCCCATTACTAATATGATCTGAGAAAAAACTTTAGCTCCTTCATGAGGAGAGAATACATCTCTTACAACTGCTCTTGGGATTACCATTCCGGCGCAAGCACCCAAAGATTGTAAAAAGCGGAAGAATATTAACGAATTAACTGAATTTGAAAATCCACAGGCTAAGGAACTTACTATGTATAACGTAAGACCTACGAGCAAAGGAGTTTTACGGCCGAAACGATCTACGATTGGTCCGTAAAATAATTGTCCGAAAGAAATTCCAAAAAAGAAACTAGTTAACGTTAGTTGCACATCTGAGATTGGAGTCCCAAGATCTTTTGCGATCTCATTCATACCAGGAAGGTACATATCGATCGAGAAAGGTGCAATTGCAGTCAATGCCCCAAGTATTAGGATTAAAGTGCCGTTAGATTTGCTCACACTCCTAGAATTGGATTCGAATACTAGAGGTCTATTCTTCTAATTCTTTTCTTAGAATTTTCTTATCGAACTTACCTACGCTTGTTTTTGGAATCGCAGAAACCGACCGAATATCATCTAGCTTAGGTAATTGCCAGTGAGCAAAGTTGTCTTTGAGTCGATCATGTATCTTTTTCGGATCTACTTGTTTACCCTCTACTGGAACAACAAATATAACTGGGGCCTCATCTCTGACTGGATCCTTTCTTCCTACAACTGCAGCTTCTAAAACATCCGGATCTGCCATGACTAGATTTTCCATATCAACAGAAGAGATCCATTCTCCTCTGGTTTTGATCAGATCCTTTTTACGATCTGTGATCTGCATGTAACCATACTCATCCAAGACCACAACGTCTCCAGTGCGGAACCAACCATCGGAGGTAAAAGATTCGGAAGATTCTCCACTTTTATAAGAAGCAGCGATCCAAGGTCCTCGAACTAAAAGTTCGCCAGGAGTTTTTCCGTCCTTTGGAACATCTTTGCCATTATCATCGATTGCTCTTATTTCTACACCTGGAACAGGCACTCCTTGTTTTGCTCTATAAGAATATCTTTTATTATCATCTAAATTTTTCATAAAACCGCGAAGATGAGAAACGGTTCCAACGGGAGAAGTTTCAGTCATTCCCCAAGCGTGAAGAATGGAGATCCCGAAATCTTTTTCAAAACCTTCGATCAAACCTCGAGGTGCGGCAGAACCACCAACTACCATTGTATGGAGTTTTAGATTATATTTAGTTTTCTTTAAGTGTTGGTATAGAACATTCCAAACTGTAGGAACTCCTGCAGTTAGTGTAACTTCTTCTGATTCTAATAATTCAGCGAGAGAAGCGCCCAAAAGATGTTTTCCAGGAAACACCAATTTGCATCCGGTCATCACTGAAGCGAAAGGAATTCCCCATGAATTTACATGGAACATTGGGACTACGGGAAGAACTGTTTCAGCTTCTCTTATACACAATGCATCTCCCATACATATGGACATTGAATGTAAATAAGTAGATCTATGAGAATAAACGACTCCCTTTGGATTTCCAGTTGTACCAGAAGTATAACAGATCCCTGCTGCTTCGAACTCATCTATAGGTTCGAAATTTTCTACCTCGTCTCCTGTTTTCAAAAAATCTTCATATGAAATTGCATTTGGAAGATTTGGAAAAGGAACATTCTCTTTATCATCAATGATGATAAATTTTTGCACACCATGAATTTGGCTTAGATTCTTTTCGATCGCAGGAGCTAAAGATTTATCTACAAAGATAAATTTGTCCTTAGCTTCGTTGATGATATATATTAGTTGTTCAGGAAATAATCGAATATTGATCGTGTGAAGAACTGCACGAATACTCGGGATCGCGAAATACAATTCCAAATGTACGGAATGATTTAAACAGAAAGTAGCGATTGCTTCTCCAGGTTTTACACCGGCCTTACGTAATGCGCTCATCAAACGGATGGTTCTTTTGTAAAATTCTCCGTAAGTCAGTCGTTGGATGGAACTATCATGCCATTTGGTTACGATTTCCTTATGAGGATGAACCTCTTTTGCTCTTTTTAAAATGGAAGGCAAAACCAATGGATAATCCATCATCGTGGAACGCATAAACTTCTCCGCATAAATTGTCGGGCCAAGATTATTGCACTGAATTAGTTACGGTCAAGAAGAATCAGAAGAATTCTAAATTGTTTTATCTCTAAACGAAGTTAGTTGATGTGATTACTTACAATAACCAGCCATCGTAAATCCTAACTCATATGCTGTAAAAATTTGGATATTGGCAGCCCAGGCAAGTTTCGAATCAGCGTCTGTTAAACCAGAAGTTGCGATCGTGATAGGATTTAGTATTTTTTGAGTGAATTCGCATGGAGAGACAGGAATGCCTTGGTCTCCTTTCATATATTTTCCAAGAGAGAAGAATAGAAAGTTTCTTATAATCTGAGATTTGCCCTGCACTGCATTTGCAAATTTAAGATAAGAGTCTAAATTTGTTTCGAGCTCTTGCCTTGCCTTTAAATCCAACGGATTCTTTTTTAATTTTGCAGAAGTAGCCTGAAATTTTTTTTCTAAATTAAATCTGACTTTTTCAGCACAAAAGAATTCTGTTCCTTCTTTTGCATTTAAGGTCTCGTACTTGATCCTATAATATTCTAGTTTTCCGTCTTTGTTTTGGTGGAGATGTTTTCCTTCCCCTGCTTCTGGAACATAAACAATTTGGCCGGTTCGATAGGCGTCCTTACCGGTATCGTGTTCGGAAATTTTTTTTAAAGTGTCGAACATGACTATATCTTCGCCAGAAAGATTAGAATTATCAGAGGCAAGGAAATGCAAACATGCATTTTCCAGATTTGGATAGTTTATATAAGACTGCTGTAGGTTTTTGGCTGAGGAAAGACAGGACAAGAAAGAAAATAGAAAGCTAAGCTGAGTTAGAGAATAAAGGATGTTTTTCATATTGCTAAGTACATATATAGTTATTAATAAATGCGATTTAAAGAGCAGTTATGATTCAGCGTATCTAACGTTCCTTGATTAGTAGATTTTTGTTTGACGTACAACTAAAAGAACCCTTACGATGAGACATAGTCCCTTTATAGATGTCTTATTTATTAAGATAGGAAAGGAGGTGATTCCATGGCTACAAATCCACCATCAGGTGACAATCATCGGGTCGGACAAGTAAAGGACCGATCTCAGGTCTATAATCCAAAGACTGAACATTGGGTTAAAAGAGACGCTGAGACCGGTAGGTTTATAGACCAAAAAACGTCTAGTGACCAACCCTTTAAAGGAGTTCGAAAAGAAAACCCCAATAAGTAGAAGCTTGGAACCTTAAGCTACTCTTTACTTTTGCCAAAGAGGGAAGTAGCAAGGGACGTACACTCAATGCGACCTTACGGTCGCACTTTTTTCATTTTACCAAATGTTTTAAAACTTGGGTACCATTTTTTAAATCATTTTATAAAGAATTATAATTAATTCAAAAACTTGTATTTCTTTAAAACAAACCGAATCTCCCTTATACTCGAATGTTCTTTTAACATTTATTCCGAAAAAGGGACTCGCCTCTACGCAGTTTACCATCGTGGTAAACTAAGCTCCAAGGCGTCTTTCTCGCGTCTTCGTCCATCCATGGACTCAGATCGCGTTTGCGACGTTCCCTATGGGTCACTGCAAACGCTTTCGCTTGAAAGCTTCGAGTCCCTTAGGTCTTGATTTAATATGAGCGAAATTTTTTGCCGAAGAAGGGACTCGAACCCCCACGGTGTTACCCGCTGGTACCTGAAACCAGTGCGTCTACCAATTCCGCCACTTCGACTTGTGGTTGGAGGGATGTTTCCCTACGGATAATTTTGCCTTTAAGGACTTTCCGTCAGCTTATTTTTGGAATTCATTGACACGATAATTAAGAGGAAAGTAGGGTCAGGATATAATGAAAGAAGAACGCAAAACTTCGGAGACGGACATCAAGCTCTCCCTGAATATTCGGGGTACAGGTAATTATAAATTCGATACTCAAATTCCGTTTTTCGAGCATATGCTTTCCCATGTTTCTAAACATGGTCTTCTGGATATTGATCTATGGTTGCGAGGTGACATAGAAATTGATTGTCACCATAGCGTTGAGGACACTGCAATTCTTCTCGGCGCGACCCTTCATAAGCAGTTGGGAGACAAAGCAGGTATCAGAAGATACGGTCATTACACCCTTCCAATGGACGAGGTTCTAACGACTGTCGCTGTGGATTTGGGTGGTAGATATTATTATAAATATACCGGTCCTGAACTTGTAGGTAAGTTTGGAATTTATGATGCTGAGCTGTCGTTAGAATTCCTACAGAAGTTTGCTTTGAATGCTAAAATGAATCTTCACGTTCATGTTCATTACGGAGAAAACCGCCACCATATTCATGAATCCATTTTTAAAGCTTTTGGTAAGGCCTTACGAATGGCGATTGAGATTGATCCTGCTGCAGGCGGAGCTATTCCTTCTACCAAAGGTGTTTTGGAATGATAGCCGTTCTTGATTATGGAATGGGAAATATTCACTCCTGCTTAAAAGCGATCTCACTTTTTACTAAAGATTTTTCTTATACAAAGGATCCATCCGTTTTGAAACAAGCGGATGCGATCATTCTTCCAGGTGATGGCCATTTTGATAAGGCTATGAGAAATCTGAATGAATCAGGTTTGAGAACTTATGTAGATGATCATGTGAAGGCAGAAAAACCTTTGTTCGGGATCTGTATCGGTTTTCAAATTTTATTCGAAGATTCGGATGAGGTTGTTTCAGGTAATAAGAATACAACTGTTCCAGGACTAGGTTATGTCAAAGGTAAGATCCGTAAGTTTAAGGGAAAAAACTACAAGGTCCCTCATATCGGATGGAATAAGTTATACCAAAGAAATCCTTCCAAAAGTAATTTATTGAAAAATTTAGAAGACGAATCCTTCGCATATTTTATACACTCCTACCGTCCCGTTGGAGTGGAGAATTCTGCGATCACTGGTTTCTGCGATTATTATGGGGAGAAGTTCCCAGCAGTGGTTGAGAAAGGAAATGTTTTCGGAACACAATTCCATCCTGAAAAATCCTATTCCTTCGGTCTAAAGATTCTGGAGAACTTTATTCAATCCTTATGATTTTAATTCCAGCCATTGATTTGTTGGATAATTGCGCTGTCAGATTATTCAAAGGCAATTACGACGAGAAAACAATCTACTCCACCGAGCCTTGGAAACTTGCCGAGGGTTTCGAAAGAAACGGTGCCACTCTTTTACATCTTGTAGATTTGAACGGTGCAAGAAATCAGATCGGGATCAATACTGAGTCTATTTCAAAAATTCGTAAATCTTCTAATCTGAAAATCCAACTAGGTGGTGGGATCAGAGATAAGGAGAAATTAGAATATTATGATTCAATCGGTATTGATCGTTTTATTCTAGGAACTGCTGCAGTAAATAATCCAGAACTTCTGGACTTCGCTTTAGAGAAGTACGGAGAAGATAGGATTGTCGTAGCAGTCGATGCAAGGGACGGGATAGTCAAAATTGCAGGTTGGGAAGTAGACTCCGGTGTGAAGTATCTGGACCTTCTCGAAAAAATGCAACAAGCAGGTATCCGTAATATTATCTTCACGGATATCGCCCAAGATGGAACTTTGGCGGGTCCAAACCTTAACGCATATAAGGAAATTCTAAGCAGATATAATTTTCAAGTAATTGCATCCGGCGGTATTTCTTCTTTGAAAGATATCATGGCGCTATCTGCATTGGGGACTTCTGTTCCGATGTACGGTGTGATTACTGGAAAAGCTTTATATGAAGGTAAAATAGATCTGGCCGAAGCTATTACAAGTCTGGGCTCCGATTAATTTTTAATTCCTTTTTATAAGTACAGATCTACATATTTTTTCTTTCCTTATGCCTTCCAGATACGTATAAAGGTATTTTGTAATCGGAGTCCCGAATGAAAAAACTGTCCCCTAGCTCTATTCTTGCCGTAATTTCCGGTATTGCAGCGTTTATCTCGTTCTTATTGATTCGAAAATATTTCGGCGGAGAAACTGCGGACGGACTTGCACAATCACTTTGTGATGCAGTCAGTGAATCAGGTTCTTGTTCCAAAGTTTCCGAGAGCAGCATCTCTGCGATCAGAAATATCCCTTGGATTGGAGATATTCCAATTGCACTTTTAGGATTCGCATTTTACGGATTCGTTACATACCTTTTCATCCGATCTGAAAAAAGTGCTGAAAATAAAGAAGGATACCTTCTTCTTTCCTTTTACATTTTGCTCTTAGCGCTGGTAGCCGATCTTGGGTTGTTCTCCGCTTCCGTATTTTATATAGATGCAATATGCGGACTTTGTGCAGTTACTTGGATCTCCACTTTGATCTTGGTTGCTGGGACCTTCTTCCAAATTAAAGACTATAAGGACAAATCTTTGAAAAAAGCATTCAGCATTTTCCAGATAGAAGGTTTAAATACTGCCATAGTAGTTTTATTATTTTTAGCAGCAGGTCAAATTGGTGGAAAATCTTTCCATGATTCTTTAGTAGATGGAGAACATACTGGTGTTGCTCAGATCCAAAAACAAATGGCTGAGTACGAAAAAGCTCAACCAGTTTCAATTGATCTGCAAGGTTCTTCTATACAAGGAGATCCTAATGCTCCAATTACAATCGTAAAATTTGCTGACTTCAATTGTGGTCACTGCATGGATACTTCTCATATCTTAAAAAGGGTTTTGAGAGATTATCCAGGTCTAGTTAAGATCGTTTATAAAAATTTCCCACTCGATGCAAATTGTAACCGATTGGTCCAATCTCCTCGTCCAGATGCAAGTTCTTGCGTGGCGGCTTCTGCTGCAATTTGTGCAGATAAGCAGAATAAATTTCCTGCGGTTTACGAAGGGCTTTATAGAAATACTGAAAATCGTATTGCTCATTCCCCTGCTTCTGTACTGAGCTTAGCACAACAAGAAGGATTGGATATGAACCAGTTCCGTGCTTGTTTGTCTTCTCCTGCGGTTCGTAATCAGATCAATAAAGAAGTAGATGATGCTGAAAAGGTAGAGATCCACAGCACACCTAGTTTATTTATTAATAATAAACCGATCCAAAGTGGAACTCCTAAGGAAGCTTTCTTAAGAGCTTTGATCGAAAGTTTAATTAAGAAGGTTTGAGGTTTTAAGTGTCGGAAGCAGCCGAAGTCTCTAAAAAGAATTTTTATTGTAGGAACTGCGGCTCTTCCATTCTTTCCGATTCGGAAAAATGTTTGTTTTGTGGTTCTTTTCAGTTACCTGGAAGAATTCCTTTTTTCAAATTTCTATCTGAAAGTAGATTATTCAGAACTGCTTTCTTTTTTCCTTTTTCTGCGCTGATTGCTTTTGCTCTTCCGATTATACACGCATTGAATCCAATTCCATTTTTAGATTGGTCTTGGGTGCTTCTAATTTCCTTTTTCTTTTTTACATTCTCCATATTTGGATTTGTTTCGGAATGGATCTTTTTGAATAAATTCAAAGGAGATGCAAAGGATTTTAGAGAAGGTTTCTTTGAATGGCAGAAGACCTTGTATCTTCGCAATCCTTATCTTTCCTATTTCGGAATGTTCTTATTTGTATGTGTTCCTTTGCTAAATTGGGAAAATCATTTTTCTTTTGCGGCATCTTCTTCCGCGATCTGGACATTATTACTAGTATTCTTATCTAAAATCCTCATCCCACTTTTCTAAACATCGGAGTACTTATCCATGCTGAAGAAGATCCTGATCATCTCTCTATCTGCTATTGCCATACTTGCCCTTTCTTTCGGAATTTTAATTTGGCATACGATCAATTTCCGGCCGATCACATTAGGTTTATATTATGAAAAGATCTTTTGGGAAAATGTTTTGGATGACCCGGAAACTTTAACTTCTCTTCGAATTTTGGATTCTTGGGGAATCACTTCTCATAATTATAAATGGACCGACTCTTCTCCAGAAAAAGAAATGGAAAGAGCGGATAAAGCAAAAAGAGATCTAGAAATTCTTAAAACATACGATTCTTCCAGACTAAGTGGAGAAGATAAGATCTATTATAAAGCTTTAGAATGGGATCTGGAACTTGCGGCGGATTACGAAAAATACATTTATAATTCTTATCCAGTAAACCAACTATTTGGTGTCCAAAATCATATCCCTTCCTTCTTAGCAACTTCACATATGATAGAAGATTACGAAGATGTAGGATCTTATATTGCAAGGCTAAAAGGAATTTCTGAAAAGCTGGATCAAGTGATCCGTGGTTTGGAAATCAGACAATCTAATGGTGTGATCCCACCTGATTTCATTTTAAAAAGGGTTTTGGATGAATTAAAAAATTTCAGGGTCAAAAATCCGGAAGATAATATTCTATATGTAAGTCTTCGCAAAAAAATAGAGAAAAATGATGAGATCCTTTCTGAGCAGAAAACTTCTTCCTTAGCAGAAGTAAAAAAGATCTTAGAAACTTCTGTTTATCCAGCCTATTCTAAACTTCAAAATTTTCTAGAACAACAACTTAAGTCAGCAGATAGTAAAGCAGGAGTTTGGAAACTTCCGAATGGGGAAAAGTTTTACGCACATACTTTAAAATATCATACTACGACCAATCTTTCTCCAGAAGAAGTCCATTCTATCGGTCTTTCAGAAGTGGCAAGAATACAAACTGAAATGAAATCCATTTTGGAAAATTCGGGGATCAAAGTTTCGAATCTACAAACTACGATAAGTCAGTTGAGAGAAAAACCTGAGTTTCAATTTCCAAATACACCAGAAGGAAAAGAGAAAGTTATCGAGGTTTATAAAGAGATCTTAAAAGAATCGATCGAAAAATCTAAACCTATCTTTCCATCTTGGCCAAAAGCAAAAGTACTTGTGGAAAGAATTCCTGAATTCAAAGAAGCAGGAGCACCTGGAGCTTATTATGAAGAGCCTAGTCTAGATGGGAAACGTCCAGGTGTATTCTATGCAAACCTTCGCGATTTAAAAGAAATTCCAAAATTTGGGATGAATACATTAACATATCATGAAACGATCCCAGGTCATCATTTACAAATTGCTTGGTCCCAAGAATTAACTTCTGCACCTAGAAAATTAAGAACCACACATTTCACTGCATTTGTAGAAGGTTGGGCATTATACGCGGAAAGACTCGCCAAAGATTATAACTTTTACTCTGACCCCTATGTGGATCTAGGAAGACTCCAAGCAGAATTGTTCAGAGCAGTTCGTTTGGTTGTAGATACCGGAATTCATTATAAACGTTGGAGTAGAGAAGACACAATTCGTTATATGTCTGACAATACTGGTATGGCTCCCAAAGAAGTCTCTGCAGAGATTGAAAGATATATTGTTTATCCTGGACAGGCATGCTCTTACAAGATCGGAATGATCTCTTTTTTAAAAATGAGAGAAGATTGGAAGTCTGTCAAAGGAGAAGCTTTCGATATCAAAGAATATCATGGCTTTGTTTTAGGAAAAGGTTCTCTTCCTTTAGAAATTTTAGAAAAAGCTTCTAAGGAAGAATTAGGACTAATTCCTAAAGACTAGATTACAGGATTATGATTTAATGTCTTGGTCTTTCCAGCTGGAAAAGATTGTAAGATGGCTGCATGTAGGAATTCTCTAGCCTTAGTTACTGAGTCAGAGAGAGAAGATCCTTGCGCTAAATAAGAGGCTATCGCAGAAGAATAAGTACAGCCTGTTCCGTGTGGATTAAAATCTTTTACAAAAGGTTTTGTATATTTAAATATTTCTCCATTCGGCATTCCTAATACATCCAGCGCCTCAGTTGAATTTTTGATATGACCACCTTTTAATAAAACAGGCACTCCTAGTTTTTTAGAAAGAGAAATCGCTTCTGTCTCCATGGATTCGATTTTGTAAATTTCTCCAGAACCTAAAATTTTTGCCTCGTCTAGATTCGGAGTAACTATACTTGCCATCGGAATTAATTCAGAGATTAAAGATTGGATTGCTTCATCTTGTAAAAGTTTGGCACCACTTGTTGCAACCATTACTGGATCCAAAACTAATTCGAAGTTTTGACCTTTCGTTTTATACTCTTTTAAGATTTTAGAAATTTTTCGGATCAGGCTTTCTGAGAATAACATTCCGGTTTTGATTGCCTTTACCGGAAAATAAGAGAGAACAGCTACGAGTTGTTTTTCAAGAAAATCAGGATCTACCTCTAGAATACCTGTGACACCATCTGGATTTTGAGCTGTTAAACAAGTGATTACGGAAGTTCCAAAAGATCCGGTGAAGTTGAAAGTTTTTAGATCTGCTTGGATGCCTGCCCCACCTCCGGAATCAGAACCTGCGATTGTTAATACTACCGGCTTTTGCATTAGGAACCTTACAGTAAATTAATCAGGCCAGCCGAATCGTTTCCAATCCACGACCTCTTCTCTAGAAAACTTGATACCTTCTGATTCTAAAAGTTTTTTTTGTATAATAGCTCTAGGAGTATCACCTCTATGAGAAATTTTTCCCATACTATTGATAACTCTTTGCCAAGGGATCTTCTGTTCTTGGTCTTTTTTTAGCGCGTTTAAAGCATAACCCACTGCTCTGGCGGCTCTTGGTTTTCCGATCAAGACTGCAATCCTGCCGTAACTTGTGACTTTTCCTTTTGGGACCTTTTTTACAATTTTATAAACTAGATCATAAAAGTTCTCTGACTTTGGTTCTTTCTTTTTCTTTTTAGGTTTTGCTGTCATACGGCAGGTTTTTCTAAACTTGTTTCTGCATTTGGTTGAGGAGGTCTAAGAGGCAATTCGACTTTGAAGACTGTTTTTCCAGGTATAGATTCAACAGTGATCTTTCCTTTATGTTTCTCCACGATACCTTTTACGATACCAAGGCCGAGTCCGGAACCTTCTCCCTGATCTTTAGTGGTGAAGAATGGATCCCAGATCCTATCCTTAATGGAAGAGTCAATCCCTGGACCATCGTCTTGAACTTCTATAGTAACTGTGTCGCCAGCGGAATACGCTGATAATTCAATTGTTCCCTGGCCTCTGATTGCCTGGTTTGCATTTTGGATTAGATTGGTCCAAACCTGATTTAATTCATCCGGATTACATACAACCTTAGGAATACTGGAGAAGTTCTTCTTCACTTCTACTCCATACTTCAGTTGGTTATTCATGATCACCAAAGTATTTTCGATACCTTCTATTAAATCTGCGCTAGTGAAAGATTTGCTTTGGTCTAGGTGAGAATAATATTTTAAGGCTTTTACGATCCGAACAATATTTTTAATAGAATATTTGATATTCTTAATATTTCGATTGGTGTTGGATGCATGTTTTAGCATCTCATATCCGGATTTTGCACCTTGTGCTAAAATCTCCATGATATATTTTCGGACTTCCATAACATCATTTTCGATAATAAAAGAAGACACTTCTCCGGCTAGGGAAACTTCGATCCCCATTTCGACCATTTCGTCTTTCAATTCTCTTTTGATCCGGAACTTGTCCTTGGATTCCATTGCCTGGCTTTTTTTCCGATCTCTTAAGATATGAAGAAGTGCAACTTCGAACGATTTTCGTAACTTTTTGTTCCTTGCGAATCTAACTATTTCGAATACGTTCTTTACGATATAATTCATATTCGATTCTAAATTGTCAGCAGAACCGTTGATAACTCCTGCAGGAGTATTGATCTCGTGTGCAATCCCCGCAACCATCGTTCCTAAAGACGCCATTTTTTCGGACATGATAAGTTGTGACTGTGCGCTCTCCAACTCTTGGGTTCTATGCCGGACTTTTTCTTCGAGAGTTTCTGTAAGCTCTATTAGTCTTTCGTAAAAAATAGAATTGGAAAGTGACATCACTGAAACGGAACGCATTTCGTTTAGTTTTTCCAGTTCGGAAGCATTGTACCTTCTTCCATCATTTTTGGGTCCTAAAACGAGCATCCCTAAAAGACTTTTGTTTAAGATAAAAGGAACAAGAAGATCCGCCTTTGTTTTTGAAGCGAATGAAAGTGCATGTTCTTTAATCTGCTGTAGTTTTACGTTTTCTACAAATTCTTCTGAATAAAAAATTTTATCATGTTCAGTGATCCATAAAAGGAAAGGATCAAAGATATAAAAATGATCTTCTCCTGATTCTCGAGGATACGGGGAGAATTTTCCAAGATCTTCTCTCCATAAGTAAATTTTAGCCCTGCTTGCGTTTATGATACTAGGAAGAAATTTCAGGATTTTATCGCAGACACTTTCCGTGATGTTGGTTGCAATCAGATCACTTTTGAATTTATCTAACGAAGAAAGGTATTTTACATATTCTTGGTCCGTCAGTTTAGAAAGAGCTGATGATAAATTCCATGCGGGTCCGAATTCATTGAACCAAATCCAGACAAAAACAGCGGCAAATGTGGTAAAAGGCAAACTGATGAGAAGCACGACTGTACGATCAGAATCCAAGGATCTGAAATCTAAACCGAATATGAGTGCCGATTGCAGAAGGAATGCGGCTAAAACAAGACCGAATATTGGTCCGAATTTGCGTATGATTTTCATCGCGTGCCTGTAAAATTAGGCTTAAGAATGTCTACTTCCACGATTCCAGTAAAGGAGTTTTTTACGATAGCAAGGGTCTTTGGGGCCTTCTATGATTTGTATTCACCTGAAAGAGGAAGAGTAAGAGCTGTACTTAGAGGAAGGCTCAGAAATATCGCCGCAAAAGAAAGACATCCCTTTGTTGTAGGCGACAGGGTTTGCGCTATGGAATCGGGTGGAGAATGGGCAATCGAAGAAAGATTGTCCCGTAAAAATGAACTTTTACGTAAAAGCAAAGAGGGAGATGCACAGGTACTTTGTGCTAATGTAGATCAAATTGCAGTACTCGCCTCTTTAAAAGATCCCGAAACCAAAGATGGATTTTTAGATCGATGTTTGGCGGCCGCATATCTATCTGAGGTCCCTCCCCTAATCATATTCACAAAATCAGATTTAGTAGATCAAGAAACTGCGATTAAACGCTCTTCCGTTTATAAAAATTTAGGCTATGATATAATTATTGTTTCTTGCCAGACCGGCCAAGGTCTAGAAGAACTATGCACCAAGTTTTCTTCCAAAACCACCTACTTGGTAGGAAATTCAGGAGTAGGAAAATCTAGCTTAGTAAACGTCTTATCCGATAGGGAATTGCAGAAAACTTCTCAGGTAAGTCTTTCCACTAAGAAAGGTAAACATACGACTACAAACTCAAACTTTCTGGTCTTGGAAGATAATATCGTATTAATCGATTCTCCAGGTATCAAAGAATGGGGGATTTTACATTTATCTAAAGGTGAGATCTTAGAAAGTTACCCGGAATTGAGAAAGTATAAAGAAGAATGTGATATTTCCGACTGTTGTGACGCGGGTCCTGGATGCAAAATGTTGATTTCTATGGGTGAAGCGACCGATATAAGTACGGAAAGAAGAAAGAGCTTGGAATCTATGCTTGCAAGCCTGGAAAACCCGTTTAGAATCACACGTAGAGATCACTTAAAGAATGAAAGTAAATCCTAAATCGGTAGAATACAGCTCGATCGACGAGGTTTTAAACTTCGTACGCGATTATAACGCCGGGAATATGTTACGTTTCCTAAATGCGATCGAGGACAATAGCGGTAATATTCTAGTAAAGGAAGAGGTCCAGGTAAAAGAATCTGCCCTTACCCGACTCAAGGAAATTAAGGGTCAGTACAATCCCGAATTTAAGATCAAATTAACCAAAGAATTAATCAGTCAGATCCAAGATAAACTTTCCGAAAAGATCGTTTTGCAACTTAAGAACACAGATAAGAAATTCTTAAAGTTCATGTACGAAGAGAATAAATTCAACTTTAAGGGAATTATTCGTAACGGGATCAATAATAAGAAACATTTACTAGCGCTCTTTAAAGTTTACGAAACAAATCCTCATTTTTTCAAACATATCTGTGAATTAGGTTTATTGGCTTTGGGAATTGTTCTGATCCCGGATGCACTCAAATATAAAATGTTACGTAGATATTCTTTTCTTGGCGGGATCTTTATGGATATCGCTCGTGTCACTGGAGACCAATGGAATAAACCATTTCCGGATGATACTGAAAAAACAAGGATCGCAAAACAATGCGCTAACTTCATGCAGAAGTTAGATCTTCCAGAATTTGTATGTTCTGCTGCTTCTAACCACGTTCCGCTAGGACTACAAGATAATGTAGAGGTCGCAGCTGCAGGTCCGAAAAAAGCTGAGAGAGAAAATCCAGACGAGACATTTTTCGCAGAGATGATGGTAGATGATGGAGAAAGTGATTCTACTCCTGACGACGAAGAAGATGCGGGACTCCCAGACAAATCAGAAGATTTACTACGAGAACTTCTCACTGATTCTTTAAAGATAGCTAGATATATTCATACAGTTAGTTCCTTCTCCCATGATAAAGAATATGTAATGGAAGAATTGGTATATTTCTTAGCTTATAATACTTCCAGAGGTTACTTCAACGAGGTGCTTGCAAATCCTCTGGTGAACTTATTCAAACAATTTGAAGAAAACGTAAAGCGTATGCGTAAGTTAGCAGAAGTGGAGATGCAATGTCTTCATCCTCCTGCTGCATGGGCTTATCCAAAACCTAAAGCAAGCCAGGTTCTATGTAAGAATAAAGTCTGGGATTGTCCTAATATAGTACAAGGTTGGGACATTCACGTGATCTCATCTCAAGAAGCATTCGGTTGGGTAGGCTCCAGTCTACCTGCAGATCATTATCCGAAGTGTAAATTAGAGGAAGAGCTGGACTCTTTGCCTGAAGTAGAGCCTAAAAAGGCAGAGAAGAAATAGAATTTGTTCTCAAATAGATAACCCTTAAGGGTTAGTTTTCAGACTTTCAAACATAATCTGCCAAAGGGACATTTTTTGGAAATTTTTTTCCAAACCAAATCTTTTGCTTTTTGTAAAATGGTTTAAACATAAGTATTGGTAAAAAGTCCTTGTTAGTTTGTTATAACTAGAGGATTCTTAAGCTTAAAAAGCGGGGGAGAATATATGTTAAAAAATAAAAACACCCTAATTCTAATGACTCTACTGGCATCAAGCTATCTGATTGCCTGTAGTCCTAAAACAAGCAGTGGCCAAGTAAAATCAGAAGCAGTATCTTCAACTGCTAAGATTGTTTGGTTGAACGGAGACGTAAAAGTTCAGTCCGCAGAAGGCGAGAAAAAAGCCGAATTCGGTCAGACTGTAACTGCTGCAGACACTATCTTTACTGGTAAAAACGGATCTGTAGAGATCATGGTTGCCGAAAGTGGTATCATTAAAGTTTCCAAAGAGACTGAAGTATCTATTGCCGCACTAGTCGGAGAAGAAGGAACTAATGTTAAGGTTAGTTTGAACTACGGAAGGATCGTAACTCTAGTTCGTAAAGAGAACAAAAACTCCGATTTCAGCGTAGTAACTCCTACTGCTCTTGCGGGAGTTCGCGGAACTACCTTCTTAACTTCTGTTGAAAATCCAACAGGTACAAAAGTGAATTGTGCAGAGTCTCATTGCGATGTTAAATTCGCAGTATTAGAAGGTTCTGTTGCAGTTTCTAAAGTTGGAGAAGAGTCCGAAGTCATCTTGGAAAGAAATAGAGAGATCACTCTGAAGAAAAACCAAAAGTTGACTGAAAAACTGATCCTTTCTTTAAGACCTGAATCAGTAAAAGAACTGAAAGGACTAATCGTTCTTAAGAAAAACGACGTTTTAGAATATAATAACCTGGTAGATGAGTTGAAAGCATCTAGCGAAGAACTTCGCATTTTAAGCCAGGCTTCCACAGTGGAAGAAGTTCGTACTCAATTGCAGAAACGTGAAGCTACTAGAGCCAATGCGGACGAAGTAGCAAGAACTGCTCAGCAAGTGAACGAAACAAAATACGTTCAACAAGACGTTCAAAAAGAAAAGTTGAAACTTAATCCGAAAGAAACTTTCTAATTTAGTTTCTGTCGTCTTTTCCGCTTTTCTAATTCTATAGAACCCCGCTATGCAGCGGGGTTTCTCTTCATATACGCATTCTCCCGTAAATAGTTCGTAATTTTGTAATGCTATAATCGGACCAACCAGGATCGGATATTTCTTTCTAAAAAAGCTCTCATTTTCTCCAGAACCCGGAAAAGATTTGCTAAATCAGTCCCTGGGAAATTTTTTTACGGGATGGGGAACAATTCATTTCGTAATCTTATTATATTCTCTCTTATTACGAGTTTTGGGCTTACTTGCTCCTCAGTACAGAAGTTAAACGAACCTTCTAAGCTGATACAAGAACCGTATTACAAGCCGATAGGCGACTCAGAGAGTGTATTCATTTTTAGAGAATCTGACACTGATTTTCGTGTTCGTAAAGCGGGGCACGAAGTCCCGATCTTAGCATTCTCTCCTATCGAATATCCTAAATCAGTGGATAAAAAATTAGCCTCTTACTTCGAACAGGAGATTAGTTTGATATGGAAGGATGTAAAATTTTCAAACGCCAAAATTTCTCCTGATGTTTGGAAAAACAAATCTGGACTAACCCAAGAATTAAAATCCAAAGATGTGGATGTTTTAGTTTTAGGTTCAATAACTGAATCAGATACAGGTTGGGCTTTCAAATTTGAATTAAAAGATTCTGTGGATGCAACATCTTATGGAGACTTTGAACTTTCTTTCAAACGTCCCGTTTCCACCGAAGAAGTAGGAGCTTGGAGCCAAGCTATCTTCTGGAAATCTTCAGATAGAGTTATTTCGTTAGAATCTAAACAAACTACTGTTCCAGTTTGGGATAGAAAACCTGACCTAACTAGAATTAAGGAAATCGTAAACTCTTCTATCAAAGGAACCTTAACAGTAAGAGCTTCTTCCGGCGATACAGAGATCCTCTGGAAAGGAAAGTCATTAGGAAATACTCCTCTGACTGAGATTCCAATCCAAGAAGGGATCCAAGATATTCAAGTTGTATTAAAAGGAAAAAAACCGATCACTAAGACCATCCAAGTAAGAGCGGGCAAAAAAAGTTTCCTTTTCCAAGAATGGGAAGAAGATCGTACATTAGGATCTGCTAAAGTAATTACAGTGCCTAACGGACTTTCCGTTTCATTGGATGGTTACAAACAGGGAGAAACTCCTTTCTTTCGCAGCAACTTAACTCCTGGCGCTTATCAGTTGGAGCTCCTTAAAGAAAGCGCAGATGGTGCTTATGTATATTACGAAGGTATCTTGGATGTAAAACCGGATCGTTTGGTAGAATTAGCACTTCCTTATTTCGGATATGGATTATTGTCCGAATTAGAATTCTGGAAACCATCCGGAGAATTTGGATTTTCTCCTTTCGGTCCGAATGGGCTTGAATTCGCGAAAAAGAAAAACTTAGCTAATGGATGGAACGGAGTGTATTCTCTTCCATTTATTCCAGAAGAGTTAGAGATTGAAGGTTACTTCTTACTTCCTGTAGATCATGGAGATGGTTCGGTAGCTGTGACATTCCACTTGAATGGTCTTTCTCTTGGGGTTGTAGCAGGAAAGGAGAAGGTTTCTATCTTCCAATTTCCTTCTGATGGAAAAACACTTAGCACATATAAATATCTGGATGTGGACAAAGATATTGGCCGCCCATTCTCATTCAAAACGGATTTAAAAAACAAAAAGCTGTTCCTATACTTAGGAAGAGACGTTGTTTGGCAGGGAGATTTGCCTGCGGGAGGGCTCTGGACTGTTTCCGTTTTAACCAGAGGAGAAGAGTTTAGGGAAAAAACTCCCATTAAAGATCTGAAGATTCTCTATAAGGGATATAAGTGATGAATCGTATATTTTCTCGTTTTATAATATTCTCTATCGTTTCGTTTTTTGCGGTACAATGTGCTTCTAAAGATTTCAGAAAATCGAATTCCCAAGATGCAATCTTAGAAAAAGATATTATCGCTGCTCAAAAATTAAAGCAAGCATCCAAACTGATTAACGAAGGAAACTCGGCTTTCCAAAAAGGTAAATTCGAAGTTTCCCTTTCTAAAGGTAGAGAAGCTGTAAAAGCGTACCCCACTGCAGAGGGTTATTACTTGATCGGTTCTTCTGAATATCGTTTAGGTAAAACGGAAGATTCTTTGAACTCTTTGAAAAAAGGAACGGAGTTAGATCCAGAGAATGAGCAAATTCTCTTAACTCTCGGTATCTTATATACTTCTCAGGGAGCAAATAAGGATGCTTTGGAAGTTTATTCTAAATTAGAAAAACTTCCTAAGGTAGATGGAAGCGCTTATACTTTCAAAAAAGCTGTTTTATTAAAAACAATCGGAAGATATGATGAGGCATATTCAGCTCTCAAGTCTATTCCAGAAGATAAGTTTAAATTTAAGGCTCAATTATACATGCAATTGGGAGATACCGCTGTCCAGGTAAAAGATTATGAGGCTGCAGAAGCATATTTTGAGAAGGCAAGAAGTGCAGATCCGGAGCTGGCATCAGCAAAACAATCTGCCTCTGCAACTAAAGTAGCCGGTCTATTAGAAAAAGGGAATGCTGCTCTAAAGGCAAAAAATTACAGAGAAGCAGTACAATTTTTTACCTCAGCGACTCAATTAGATCCTAAAAATCCTTCTCCTTTTGTGTTTTTAGGAAATGCTAAAATACTTTCTAATGATACTGATGGCGCCATCAAAGCATTCGAAACTTCTTTAAGATTAAAGGCAGACTATTTAGAGGGATACTCTGGACTTGCATCTGTTTATAGCAAATCTGGGAATAATCCAAAAGCAATTTCTGTTTTAGAAAAGGCCATTCCATTCTTCCCTAAAAACGCAAGTATCTACAACCAAATCGGTTTGAACCAAAAGTCTTTGGGCGAAAATGCAAAGGCGATGGTTTCTTTTAGTAAGGCACGCGAGTTAGATCCGAATTATAAGGAACCTGTTCTGAATTTAGTGTATCTTCTTGCTTCTGAACATAGATACAAAACTGCTAAAAACGAATTGGAAACTTTAAAGCCGGATGAAGAAACAAAGAAGGTCGCCGCTTTCTTAGAATCTTCAGAGTTGATCCATGAAGGAGATTTACGTCTTCGTAAGGGAGATACTAAATCCGCTAAAACTTATTTCGATCGTGCGAAAGCAAAAGATCAGGATGACCCTGGCGTTTATACTGCTTATGGCCGTCTGTATCAGATAAGCGGAGATGCAAAACTTTCAGAGCAAAATTATCTAAAAGCTCTTAGTCTTCAAAAAGGAAATCTTCCTGCACTTCAGGGTTTGATCCGTCTTTATTCTGCTCAGAAAAACCAATCTAAAGTAGCTCAGTACACTAAAGAATTGGAAGCGATCACTGGAAATGATCCTCTTTCTGGGATCGTACTCGCTAGAACTTACGAAGATAAAAAAGAATTCGATAAGGCAGAAAATACTTATAAAAGTTTAATGAAGAAGTATCCGGACAACGAATCCATTCAGTTCCGTCTGGCTTTTCTTTACTATAAGATCGCTTTAGAAGAAAACGAAAAAGCAAATTATGATTCTGCAAGTTCTTGGTTAGCAAAGGCTGAGAAATTGACGAAAGATCTTCCTGAGATCGCAGAAGCAAAACAGACGATAGATCAGAACAGAAAGTTCTCTGAAGTAGTTCCTACAATCCAAAAGGCAAATCGCCTATTCGATAATAAGTCTTACGAAAAAGCAGTTCCTCTTTACCAATCCGCGTATGATAAAACTAAAAAGTTAACTTTATATATTAAAGTAGCTGAATGTTATCTTGCAATGGGAATGGAAGAGAAAGGAATTTCTCTTTTAGAAAATTCTCCGGAAGCTTCTAAAAATCTTGCCGCTCAAGAAGCAATCTACGCCTTCTTACTTAGAAAAGGAGAAGTGGATAATGCGGAGAAAGGTTTCCAAAAGATCTTAGAGAAAAAACAGGATTCTTATTATAGCCATTATCAGCTTGGAATTATAGCTCTCCAGAAGAAAAAATTTGATACGGCAATCGAGTCTTTCAACCGTTCTTGGTTATTAAATCCTGAGTTTACTGCCTCTCGAATCGGTAAAGGGATCGCTTATTATAATCAGAACAAGAGCAAAGAAGCCAAAGAAGAATTCGAAAGCGCCATGAAGGCGGATTCTGAAAATGAATTGGCTCCTTACAATATCGGGATCGTTCTTTTTAATGATAATCTCCTGGAACAATCAGTGGAGATATTCAAAGAAATTATAAAAAAGAACCCCGATTTCCCAGATGCACATTTCCAACTTTCTTATATCTATTTTAAGAAAGGAGATTTGGAAGCAGCAGATTCAGAGATAGTAAAAGCTCTTGAACTCGAAAGAGATGAAAAGTTTTTACATGCACGTATCAGAATTCTTTCTGAATTAAAAACAAGAAATCCTGCAAATGCAGAATACAAAAGACTGGCTATAGAATTAGGAAGAGAACTCGCGGAAAAATATCCGAATTCTGCTTATTCAAGCCAAGCAGAAAGACTTGTTCTTTCTGATTCAGATACCCCTGTAATCTTACAACCATTCCCGAATCGTGGATCTTTGATCGGGGTTCCAGTTATCATCAACGATCTATTATTGATGAATTACGGAACTTCTATCGAAGCTCTAGATAAAAACAGGGCGATTCGTCTTTGGAGAATCACAAGTACTAAACCTTTCCGTAATGTTCTAGCGGATCGCAGGGTTTACGCATTTACAGATAGAAGTTTAGAAGTTAGAGATCAAAACTCCGGTTCTGTTTTCCAAACAATTAATCTTCCAGGAATGTTTAAGAAGGCAATGGTTTCTGGGGATCGAATTTTAGTAGAAACCGAAACCTCTGGAAAAAGAACCTTAACCAGTTATTCAGATACTTTCGAAGAAAATAAATCCATTCCTTTGGATTCTAAATCTTGGTCTGCATCTAAAAAAGGACAAGTGTTCTTAGTTCAATCTTCCTCCAAAGAAGATAAGATCCTATATTCAGATGCAAAACTAAGCAAAGATGTAGATTCTGCTTGGACTGGAACTACAAATCCAAGATTGCTCGGAGCTACTGAGGATGGAACATTCTTCCGAACTGATAAAGAGATCGTATATGTTTCCGGAAAAGGAAAAGCAACAAAGACTGAAATTTCAGACAAATCTGCTAATCTTTTTAGCGTAAGAGGAAATTCTCTTTGGTTTGCTGGTAACGATAAAATTTATCGTGTGGACGCTGATTCTTCCAGCCTGAAAGAGATTAAAATTTCAGATAAAGAAGTAGAAGGTCTATTACCAGGCAAAAAGAAAGATGTGATCGTATTATATAAAGATAATACTGCAGTCAGGTATGATGAAAAGGGAGAAGCAGTCTGGACTTATAAATTAGTTCAAGATTCGGACAATGTTTACTCTTTATTGTATCATTAAGATCAGCTAGAAACTTTGATCCGATCCAAATAATAAATCCGGGAGCCAGCCTCCCGTTTTTCTTGTTCAAAATGGGAGATTGGAAAGTTTGCTCTTTGGAGAGAAAACTCCGAATGGATCGCTTTAAATCTAGGATCATCTTTAAAAAAGCGAATTCCTTTGCGCGCATAAGGGCCGTAGTCCGTAGCGAAATGGAATTCTCCTCCAGTCTTCAATAGAATATGGATCGTATCTAAAAATCTTGGATTTAAGGTTCTATGTTTATGATGCCTACGTTTAGGCCAAGGATCCGGGAAATTTAAAAGTATCTCGTCGAAGATACCTTCTTCAAAAATTTCTTCTAAAAACCAATTGAAGTTCACTGAAAGAAGTTTAACGTTCTTGATATTATGTTCTTTCAGATCACGGATTGTTTTACGTAAACGATCCGCCTTCTTTTCCATAAGAATAAAACCGGTGTTTGGATTCGTTTTAGCTAAGGATACAGCGACTTCTCCCCAGCCTGAACCAAGCTCTAGATAATATGTCCCGAATTCTTCGGAAAACAAATCGTTTTTTTTTAATTTACTTCCGGGGTTTAATTTTAAGAAATAATCAGAGGTAAAGGGTATTCTAGTAGCGATCTTCCATTGTTTTTCACGAAAATTCGATGTCATCGCTGAATACCTGCAAATACCAAATCTCTTAGTTGTCTAATTTAATACAGTGAAAATAAAATTATACGGAGTAAGAGGATCTCTTCCTACTCCGCTTTCCGGTTCGGAATACAGAGAAAAGTTAGAAAAGATCCTAGAGTCCGCTCATAAGGAATTCAAACATAAGAACGGAACCTTCTCCGTATCTACGTTCTTACAATCTTTAAGCCCGGAACTGTTACATCCTGTGGGAGGAAACACCACTTGTGTATATGTTGAATCTACAAAACGCCAGAAATTAATTATAGATTGCGGTTCCGGAATGAGAGAACTGGGCAACGATCTTTTGAAAGAAGGTATAGCACAAGGTGGCACTATCAAAATTTTAGTGACACATACCCACTGGGATCATATACAAGGTTGGCCTTTTTTTAAACCTGGATACATTCCAAATGTCCAAGTAGATTTTTATTCTACGATTTCGAATCTAAAAGAAAGATTTGATCGCCAGCAAAATCCTGAAAACTTTCCGATCACTTTGGATGAGATGATGTCAAAGAAAACATTCACTCTTCTACAAAGACAACAAACAGTTCAAATTGGCGATTTTAGAGTAACTCCTTTCCTTTTAAAACACCCAGGCAATTGCACTGGGTATCATATAGAAGAAAATGGAAAAAGTTTCTTATTTTGCACAGATGTGGAAGTAAGAGAAGAAGACCTTTCTGAATTCGAACATTTACGTGCTAAATTCGGAAGTCCTGACATGTTGATCATAGATGCCCAATACAGTTCTGAAGAAGCAGACCGTAAGATCGGTTGGGGTCATACATCTGGTAGATTAGCAGTTCGTTGCGGAGAAGTTCTAGGTGTAAATAAACTGGTTTTAACTCATCATGAACCTGATCATCCGGACGAAGAAATCATACGAATGTTCAATCAAGAAAAACAATCCACTGCTCTTTCAGAGATCGTACTAGCTAGAGAAGCAGATATCTTTCATTTATAAGTTTATTTTTTAAAAGAATCTTAGCTTCAAAAGAAATCTTCTTTTAAATCTTTTCTTAGTACAGTATGCTCTCCCGGCTATGCAAAGAACAGAGATCGGGATGAATCCTTCTCAAAAGGTAACACCTGATTTGCCAGCGGATCAAAGATTTTATACAAGGTTCCGTAAAGACAGTCGGGTTAAACTATTTGAGGGAGGAAATTGGAGTGAAGGTGTTTTGGTAGATATATCGATGATAGGAGCTTCTATTCTTTCGGATGAAGATTGGAGTCCTGGTAAAAAAGTTACCATTATGTCACCTATGTTTACCTGTGAGATACCAGGAGAGGTTATTCGTAAAACTGTTAACGATATGGGACAAAGATATGCGATAGTATTTCACGATCTTTGTGACTCAAGCATACTTGAGATTCTCAATAAGATAGCTCATTGCAGATAACGTTTTTCTATTAAGTAAAGGGAATTTTTTTCCAAAGCTCTAAACTCAAGGCTTGCCAGGCCGACATTTATAATAGGATGAACCTGGGAGTTATACAATCTTCTTCCATGATGGAAAGACCGAAAGATACTTCGGTTAAGTACATTGGTCACGGGCAACTGGAAAGTGCGCCTCAGGCTAGTTCTGTACTCCATGTTATTTCTCATGAGCTTGCACACGTTGCAGAGTTTCGTAACGAAGCAATTCGAGATAATGCTGAGCTTCGATCGATAGACGTATCTATAGAATACGAACTTAGAGATGGGAAATTAGTGGCTGTTGCCGGAGAAACCAAAGCAACTACAGTCAAAAAGACCGAAGAAAAGAAATCCAATCTTTCAACTTTAAATGAAGAAGAAGGTGGGAATTCCAACAAACAAGCTGACTCTGCTAAGAAGAAGGAAGCGGCTTCTCATTCTGATCTTATATCTGATAAAGAATGGGAACTTATGTCCGAGCTAAGAGATATCGATCTAGAATTGAATCGATTAGATAAAAATCAGGTATCTTCTCATGAAGATCCTCAAAGAAAATCGGAAGACGAAGCTCGTCGCCACATGGAACTCATTGAAAGAAAACGTAAGTTGGAAATGGCATTAAGCCAAGAAAAACTAAAAGCTCTTCTGGAAGAGACTTTAAAGACAATCCAAGAACTAAATCAAAAACAGATACAATTTGCCGGACAAGTATATTACGGAGATGCAATTAACTCCGCCGGAAATCTCTTAGAAACTCACGCTTAATTCTTAACCTTGCTCGTTGATCTCTTGCGGGATCGTATCTTCTTCCATTGGAGGAATGATCAAAGATTTCATCATATTCTCTATAATCTTTCTGAGCTCTGGCAGCCCTTTTCCGTATTTAGGAGAAACAAAAACGATTTCTAACATAGGATATAATCCTTGGATGTTTTTCATTTTTTTTCTGAGTTTGGAAAGTTCGGACTGATTGAGTTTATCTACTTTAGTACGGATTAAAACAGGTTTAGTTCCTTTTTCGAAACAAGTACCGATCAATTCTAATTCTTCGTCAGGCAATTCTCTTTGAGCATCTGATAATAAGAATAAACATTTTAGATCTTTAGCTGAGTTCAGATAATTCATCAAAAGATCCATCATTTGCTCATGTTCTTTATGAGAATTTGCAGAATAACCGAAACCAGGCGTATCCACTAAAAATAAGGATTTAGAGACTAAAAAAAAGTTAAGAAGTTTAGTTTTCCCCGGAGTTGCAGAAACTTTAGCTAAGGATTTTCTTTCTACGATTGCGTTTAACAATCTGGACTTCCCTGAATTGGAACGGCCAGCAAATGCGATATGAGGAATACCTTTGGAAGGGACTTTAGAAGCATCTGCATAAGAAGAAAAAAATTTTACTTCTCTAAAGAATGGGTCCGGCTTTAATTCTTGGAGTTCTTCCATAAACCTCTGGACTCTCTAATCTTGTTGGAAATCATCCGATCGAATATCATCCAAACGGGCATCCCACATACGAAGACAAACCAATACAGTTTTCCCCTCCCGTTTTAGAATGGGTAGCATTTTTCTGACCGGAACCGGAATCTCTTTCTCTCTAAGGATTTCGGAAACGTCTCGATGGATTCCTCCAAGCAGGATTTTTTCTCCTTCTCCGTCGTTAGACGGCTCGCAATTTTTAGGGATCTTTTTTGTCTTACCATTCCATTTCAAAAAGAAAGAGTCAGAGTTATAGCTGAACGGTTTCAAATAAGAAGCGGTTTTGGGTAAGATGTACAAATCTGACGAAACACTTTTCCAAAACCAAACTTCTTTGTTTTCGAGAGAAAAAGAAACTTTTCTGTCCAGGTTATGAAGAAGGTCCGTAAGAAACTGAGAATTCAAAGGATGAAGGCCTAAACTTTTTAAATGTAAGTCCAAAACTTGTTTACAAATAGATGCTGGCTCTTCTTCCAAAATACGTCTGGATAATGTTCTAATCTCGTCTTCGTTTACTTTGTGGTTTGTAGTTCCGCTTCTAGGAGTATCAGAATCGTGAAAATTATGAAAAATTTTATCTGGGTCTGCTCCTTCTTTTAAAAGTACAGGAAGAAGTTCAGATCTGATCCTATTCCTAAGATAACGTGAAGAAGAATTGGATTCATCTTCGAATATAGGCCAATCCGCTTTAGCTAAAGCAATTTTACGAGCCTCTTCTCCGAATAATAATAATGGTCTGAATCTATTATTCTCTAAAACTCCTAAGGTGCGCAGAGAATTCCAGCCACCGCCTCGAATGAGTTGTAAAAGTACTGTTTCTAAATAATCTTCTGCATGATGGCCAGTTGTAATATAACCGCCTATCTTTTCGGATATTCTTTCTAGGTCCCTAAATCTAAGGACCCTTCCCGCTTCTTCTAAACTTAGTTTTGTCTTAATTGCAAACTTAGGAACGTTTTTTTTTTAAAGGTGGAAGTAGGAGCTATAGATTGAATGTATTTTAAGATATCAGATTCTTGTTCTGTATTATCACGGATAGAATGATCCAAATGGTAAATTGTAGGAAAATGGGAGATTAGATTTTTATTATGAAGCCAAATATAGAATTGAAGAAGTAAGGAAGAATCTTTTCCGCCAGAAAAAGCAATCACTGCAGGTTTACTTTTCATAAAGTCTTGGTAGTTCTTTAATTTCGACCAGGCAGACTGAAAAATGGATTCTAAGGTTTCGTTCATTTCTATTTTAAGCGCTTTGCGCCTATTAAAGTAATATCATCTGTCTGTTCCCTTTCCCCAGTAAAGTTTTTTATCCTTTTTAAGACGGTTTCTAAGAGAAGAGGAAGACTTTCTTTTCTAGCATCAAAAACACATTTATGAAGTCTTTCCATTTCGAAAAAGTCTTCGGAAGGATCCATCGCTTCCCAAACTCCATCTGTGAACATCAGGAAAAAATCCCCAGGTTCTAACTGAAATTCTCCACTATTCTCGAAATTGTCTATGTCGGGATCTATTCCTAAAACCACTCCACCCGTTGGAATTTCCTCTAATCGATTTTCCTTTTTACGATATACTAGGATATTTCCTTGGCCTCCTCCACTGAATACAAAACGGTTTTCATTTTGATCCCAATGAATGATGGTCAAAGACATGAAACGAGGAGATACTATATCCTTAAAATAATTTTGATATAGATAGGTATTAACTGTTTGTAAAATTTCCCAGGTACTTGGATTTTTTCTGACTAGAGAATGGATCACCGTTCTAACAGTTGCCATTACTATTCCGGCCGGAACTCCTTTGCCGCTTACATCACCGATACAAATATAAGTTTCTTTGTTTGTAGGGTGTGTTATAAAGTCATAATAGTCTCCACCTACTCCAATTGCAGGTACCATGATCCCTCCGAATTCATAATTCGGGTGATCTGGCATCTTTCTAGGAAGTAATGATCTTTGTAAGTCTCTAGCGATCTCTATTTCTTTATCTAATCTTTCTTTTTCCGCTCTTTGATGAAATAAGTGAAAGTTTTGGACTGAGATCCCTGCTTGGACCGCAAATGCATTTAATACATCTATTTCTTCAGGGCTCCAGTGTAGTTCTTCTTCTTTGGCGAGAAGTATCCAAATCTCTGAGTTGTCTGAACGTAATACAGGTAAAATTGCTAAATGTTTTTTCTTTCCGTTACTGCCTAGGGTTTTCCATTCTTTTAGATCTATAGAGTCCATTAAGATGGCGGATTCCGTAGGTTTTTTAAGTACGTTCCATTCTCCTTTCAATGGAACATTCAGTTTGATTTCTGGCGCTCTTGGACTTCCTGTGAGTATATGTCCTTCCGTTGAGATTGTTTTTCCTGACTCGTCTATTTTTCTTTCTAATAAAACGTAAAGATTACTTTCGGAAAATTCAGTTAAAGAAAGAAGGATAACTCTGAAAATTTCGGTTCTATATTTGAATCCTAAACTACTAAGTTTTAAAGCAGCAGAGTGAAGATTCCTAAAATTCCTTGATTGAGTTTGAGAGACTTCAAAAAGAATTCTGTTTTTTAGAGTGGTGGCAAACTGGCTTGCGATTAATTCTAGAAAGTAACGATCCTTCTCCGCTTGGACGGGATCGTCCTTTTCATAATCTACATTAATTAATCCTAATACTTCTTTTTTGAGATGGATTGGAACGGAAAGTTCCGATTCTACTTTGTTTACTCGACCGTATTGTCTGATCTGCTTATGAGGTTGTTCATCAAATCTATAATATACTGATTTGCAAGTCTCGATCGCCTGCCCTAATGGGCCGTT
This sequence comes from Leptospira saintgironsiae, assembly GCF_002811765.1. Classification (NCBI taxonomy): domain Bacteria; kingdom Pseudomonadati; phylum Spirochaetota; class Leptospiria; order Leptospirales; family Leptospiraceae; genus Leptospira; species Leptospira saintgironsiae. The sequence continues at coordinate 469,856 of NZ_NPDR01000001.1, forward strand.
TTGTTCTCCTTTTTTGATCTCCATCCTAAAAGCTAACTTTTCTAGAGCAGGACCTTTTTTATTCTTACAAGATTTTACTAAGATACGATCCAATCTCGGTTCATACACCATGACTGATATCCCTGGAAGATTCAATTTTCTGAATGCTAGGTTGGTAAAATTTTGGAGAAGATCGTCCAGGTTCGGACTAGTATTAAAAAGAGAAAGAAATTCTAATAAGATCTCGTTGGACAATGCGTGAACTTCTGGAGGTTTGATCCTATTTCGTTTTCTTTTTTCTAAGATCCATTCCCTTCCACAGGTATTACAAAGAAATTTTCCATCTTTGAGTTTTCCGTCTGGAAGATAAAATTCTCCGCAAAATACGCAGGACATCCGGAGAAAAATAGTAAAGAAAATGTTTACTAGAGGAAAGACGTTTTCATCTAACTTCAAATAAAATCATCAGCTAACGAGAATTCGTTCTAAATTTTGAAAATTGACCTCTTCTAAAATTTGTAAGTATGTCGAGCATTCGTGATATTATGTTACTCGGAACGGCGAATCCAAATTGATTCTGATACAATTACTGTATTCTTTCCTGGAAATAAAGCGAGTTGCTTGGATTTTAAGGTTTTTTCCTTGACCGCAAAATCATCAATTAGCATCTTTTTTAAGCAGATGTCCGGTTACATAAAACCCAGCCCACTCCGCCATATACAAGAAGTGGCAACCGCTATGAATTCGACTTTGGATCCAGATCGCCTTCTGGATCTGATTTTGGAGAGATGTATTCAAATTTGTGAGGTTGGGTCCGGCTCCCTCATGCTGATCAGCAGGGGAGACGAGGTTTTAGATATCGTTACTTTCAGAGGAATGAACCCTTCTGTTCGTACAAAAGTTAAGCTTAGAGTTGGAGAAGGTATTACTGGTATTGTTGCGGCTTCCGGTGAAGGAATGATCGTTAACGATGTTACCCAAAACCCACATTATATCTCTATTAAGGACGATATTCTTTCCGAGCTTGCAGTTCCGATGATCGTAGAAGATGAGGTGATCGGAGTTATTTCTCTCGACTCTAGCAGAAAGCAAGCTTTCTCTGAAGAGTATCTTGAGCTCGTTTCCACTCTCGCCAATATGGCGGCTCAGATCTTTAAGAACCTCCAAACTTTCAGACAGTTGGAGCAGAAGAATAAGATCCAACAAGTATTAATAGATATTTCTAGAACCGTAACTTCTACCTTAGTTCTCCAAGAAATTTTTGATGATGTGATGGATAGATTGGATAAATCTCTTAACCTTGAAAGAGGTTCCATCGTTCTATATGATTCTGAGAAGAATATACTAAAACTCAGTGCGGCATCAGGACTCACCGCTGAGGAAATGGAGAAGGGAGTTTATCTTCCAGGAGAAGGAGTCACCGGAAAAGTTTATGAATCCGGAGAAGCTGTTATAGTTGAATCAATAGTAAGCGATGAAAACTTTCTGAATAGATTGGGAAATGCCAGCCATTTTAAAAACAATCCTGAGAACGTTAGTTTTCTTGCGGCACCTATCAAATCTGATACTGATGTATTGGGTGTTGTTAGCGTATTCTTCGTTCATAAAAAATACGTGGATCTTAAAACGTATTTAGACTTCCTTCAAGTAGTCGCCTCCATAATTTACCAAGCGATCCGCATTCAAAAACTGATCGATGAAGAAAAACGTGAAATCTCTAGAGAGAACATCTTATTAAAACGAGAACTTAAGAATAAATACAAATTCGGTTCTTTGATCGGAAAGTCCAAGTCTATGGAAAAACTTTTCGAAATGATCCAACTTGTTTCCGATTCCCGTGCGTCGGTTTTGATTACTGGAGAATCCGGAACTGGAAAAGAGATGATCGCATCAGCGATCCATTATAACTCTTCCAGAGGAGATAAACCTTTTATCAAGATCAACTGTGCCGCTATTCCTGAAAATCTTTTAGAGTCTGAATTATTCGGTCATAAAAAAGGATCATTCACTGGTGCAGTCGCTGATAAAAAAGGAAAGTTTGAGATGGCCGATACGGGTACCATCTTCTTGGATGAGATCGGAGAAATGGATCTCAATCTTCAATCCAAACTTTTGAGAGTTCTTCAAGAAAAAGAAATAGAAGCAGTAGGTTCAGTTAAGCCTAAAAAAATCGATGTTAGGATCATAGCTGCGACTAACGCTGATCTGGAAGAACTTATCTCACAAAAATTATTTAGAGCTGACTTATATTATCGTTTAAACGTAGTCAATATGTTGACTCCGCCTCTTCGTGAAAGACCGGAAGATATCCCTCTTCTGATCAATCACTTCATTTCCAAGTATACTTCTGAAAATGTTAAGAAGATCAAAGGTATCACTAGAGAAGCTCATAAACTTCTTATGAGTTATAGCTGGCCCGGTAACGTTCGTGAATTAGAGAACGTGATTGAAAGAGCAGTGGTTCTTTCTCAATTAGAAATGTTAGATATCCAAGACTTCTCAGAGATCAGCGGACGTATACTTTACGGCGACGAGGGAGAAGATGTGGAAGTTGGTGTGGACCCGGAAGCTACTTCCGAGGTTGCAAGTTCTAAGTTCTCTCCTGCTCATTTAGATGCATTAGATGGAAGAGCTATGGAAGTCGTGGTGGGAGAAGTTGAGGCAAGACTGATCAAGTATGCGATGAAAAAATTCAAATACACCAAGACCAGGGTTGCCAAGTTCTTAGGAATCAACAGAAATACTCTGGATAAGAAGATCAAAGATCTTAAGATAGATTATTAAGAAGGAAGTTTTTCCTTCCAATTCTGATCAAATTGTTTATAGTTACAGGTTAATTCTTCGTCCTTTAGGATCTTGCGGACAGCTCTATCCTTTCCTGCAGGGTTACTTGTTCCTTGGACTCCACTTTTATCTTCCAAAGTGTTTGCTTGATCGCTATGGTTCATGAAGCGGGAATTATCCACGCAGAAGTACCATTGTCCTTCGAACAAATAAGAATAAGTATAGATCAGATTCTGGAGTCTTTCCGGAAGAGCTTTGACTTCTTCTTCTGTTAGGGTCCAAACGGTTTTAGGATGGAACTCCCATACGAGTTCGCCTTCTTCAATATCTCTACCTGCAAAAACCCCAAGTCCTCCTATCGGAGACTCGGAAACGTAAGTCGGAACTTTCAGCATATTCCTATAATCCGATTGCGGCCGCGGAAAGTGAATCATTTTCCGGAGAAGGATAAGGTTCCAGACTTCCATTTTTTAAGACCACTACTTGGTCTGCGGCATGCAAACCGGTCAGTCTATGGGTCACGGAAACGATTGTTCTTCCTTCTCTCAATTTTTGGAGAGTTTTTAAGATCCTGGCTTCTGTGATTGGGTCTAGTGCAGAAGTTGCCTCATCCAAAAGAAGGATTTGAGGATTTCTTACTAAGGCTCTTGCAAGAGCTATCCTTTGTTTTTCTCCGCCTGAAAGTTTAGAACCCTTATCTCCTGCGATAGTTTCGTATCCATCAGGAAGTGCAGAAATGAATTCATGGATCTCTGCAAGTTTTGCTGCTTCGATTGCTTCTTCCGGAGTTGCATCCGGGCGTCCCATACGAATGTTTTCTAGAATGCTAGTATGGAATAAGAAAGTATCTTGGAATACAATTCCGATCATGGAATGAAGTGCATCCAAACGGATCTTCTCCATTGCGATTCCATCCAAAGAAACTTTTCCTTGGTTCGGCTCCATCATCCCTAAAATGAATTTTAGAATGGTACTTTTTCCGGAACCACTTTGGCCAAGGATTACAGTATAAGTTCCTTTTTTGATCTCTAGGTTCACACCGCTGAGATTCTTAGTTCTGCCTTTATAACGGAAATGTAAATCTTCCAGTTTGATAGAATTTTGTAATTCAGAAGGTGCAAATGGACGTTCTACTCCTTCTGATTCGAAAGTAGGAGTTCTTAAAATCTCTAATATTCTTCTAGCCGAACCACTTGCTTGGTTCATAGTAGGAAAATACTGAGACACATAAAGTAGAGAATAAGACAGATTCAAGAATGGAGGAAGAAAAGCCGCTAAAGCTCCCACACTCACCATTCCATGAAATGCAAACCATGCACCTGAAATCAAAAGTACTGCTTGTAAAAGTAGAATCCCACCTGAAGCAGAACGTTCCAAATATGAATTGGTCAGTCCTAATCTTAAGGAAACATGAAATAGTTTCTCGCAGTTTCCTTTAAATTTATCCCAGAAAGCTCCATCTAAATCGTAAACCCGGATCAGGTTTTGCGCAGAGATAGATTCCTCAACAGCGGTTAGGACCTTGGCTTCTTCTATCTTTCTTTCGTAACTTGCAGCAGTAGATCTAGTGGAGAAGAATACGGGTCCTAAAAAAGTGATTGGCCAGATCAAGGTAGCGATTGCACCTAACTTCCAATCTAGAGCGAATAATAATGCAGTTCCAAAAATTGCTTCGAGTAACGGAGAAATTCCCCAAGGGATAAGTGCGAGTACTGCATTTTCTAAAGCAGAAAGGTCGGTGGAGAATCTTGAGAGAACATCTCCCAAACGAGTATTTGCATAAAAGTCCAGATTCACTCTTTGTAAGTGAATGAATAACTCTTCTCTCATGTCTCTTATGGCGCGAGCGGAGACCCAATTATATAGATAATCGCGGACAGTTCCGGCAGCAGTGATTAAGATCGTGCCTCCAACTAGAAGAGCTCCAGTAATATAGAGAACTGTTTCATTTTTCCCGATTAAAGCTTCGTCGATTAAAAACTTAAAAGAGAAAGGAATCGCAGAATAAACGATGATTTCAGTAAAAAGAAGGCCTAAAACGATTCCGAGTCGTACTTTATAATTTTTAAAATATCTACCTAGTCCAAGTAGAATTAGTAAAGGAGATTCAGAAGAAGGTTCACTTCCTGTAAAGCTTGGCCCTAAAGAAGAAGAATAAGAGCCTCTAGCAGCCTGACTTCCTTGCGGAACCTTAGGTCCGGCAGCTTTTGAGTTAGAATACGTCGCTTGCGCTTTTCCGAATTTAAATCCTTCGGTAAATTTCTGTTTATTTGTCATATATGTATCCCCAGCGGGAAGAAGGGCATATCGGTTAGTAAAAAAATTTCTCCGATTTCCCCAGTATATTCGGGAGGGCTTTCCGCGTATATCCGGTAGCAGCAGATTTTCCTCCAACTTCTGTCTCATTGATGAAAAATTTTAGGAGACAGAATATTGAAAAAGGAGCTACTACTCATTTAGACTTCGAAAACATTCCTTAAAAACTCGGGTTTTTGAGTGTTATTTTTCAGAGAATATGCAGGCTTTGTAGGAAAGCGGAAACTATGATAGAATTTAACTACAAAGAAGAATATGGAGTCTACAGAGTTACTCTCAAGACTTCTGAAACTGCCCCAGGAACACTTCATAAAATGGTGAAGGCAATGTTCTTTATGGGATTCGAGATCCTTTCCGGAGATATTCGCACGATCAAAGACGGCGACTCCATGATCAGCTACGACGAATTTCTTCTTAGATCTCCCGAAACAGATTCTAAAATCAAGGCATCCAAACTTGGCATATTAATGTCTTCTGTCTTTTCCGATGATAATGCGTTGGAAGAGATGATCCAAACCTCAAGTGAAATAGATATTCGAAATACATTTTATCTAGGACAAGATTCTCAATTGGAGTTTGAAGACGTACCTGGCAATTCTGCTACAAAGTTCTACTTAGAAGCGCCGGATAGAAAAGGATTATTATACTTTGTGACCGGAGTTTTGAAGGATCTGGGGATTAATATTCTTTCGGGCGAAGTTAGAACTGACGGCAAATCCTTAAAAGCGCAGGACACATTCATACTAACCGACTCTCGTACAGACCTTGGGTTCGCTGGCAGCTCCACAGAAGAAAGGATCCGTAGATATATTCTACAAAGCAGCTTAAATCAAGTTTGATTGGGCATATTTGAAACGTCCAAACTATTAAACCCATAAAGAGACGTATTATGGTATCGGAATGATTCGATTCATTGGATCGATTTGCCGATATTATTATCCAGGAGTTCCTTCCACCTAACGATGGACGCAGCCAGAGATTTACAAAAGTTCGATTTTACGGAAGAAGTGATCCAACACTTTCGCGAAAATAGAATTATACCTGTCGATTTTTATAATAAACACGGACAGATCCTAATTCACAAAAAGGATATGGCCACCGGAGACGATATCAGTCGTCTTCAAAAATTCGAAAAACAAGGGATCTATTTTTTAACTGCTGAGATTGCTAAGATCCATCCAGGCTCTGCTAAAAAAGGTTCTTTAGATCCTTCTTTCGATAAACTTATTAACCCTACACTCACTTTGGATATGTCCAAAGGAGCGACTGATCTTTTATCCGATATCAAAAAGTTTCCGCTAAACGGAGATCATGTTAAAGAGATAAATAAATCCATTAACGCAGTCCTAGACGATTTTAAATCCTCTCCAAATATGGAGACAGGCCTAGTTAATATTATAGAAGTAATGAAGAACGCGGGAATGCCCGTGGACTCAGAAGTTCTCACTAAAAGAACTGTGATTGCAATGGCTTTGAAAGTAAGGGCCGCAAAGGTTTTTACCAAAGTAGATATGGATCAGAAGAAGACAGAGCAGATGAATCTGATGATGGCTTCTTATCTTGCGGATATCGGTTATACTCAGATGAAGATTCCGACTCATGCAAATCTAAAACCGGAAGAGTTGGAATATATTAAGAACCATCCAATCATCAGTTATTTGATGATCGCTAATCTTCCAGAGATCGAAGATCCGGTCAAATCAGTAGTTCTGAATCACCATCGACCTCATCGCGGAGAAGGGATGAATAATAATTATCCCCAAACCAAACCTTTGGTCCAAAAACTCCAAGGTTATAGAGAAAAGTATAAAGACGATTTTCGTAAAAACCTTTTAGCGACTGATATCCAAAGACAAGTAAAGTCTATTCTTACTAACGCAATCTCTTACGAAGATATCGGGATACTTTCTATTGCGGGTGAATTTGCTTCCTTAACTACTCCTCAGCCTTGGAGAGAACCGATGGACGGTCTCAAGGCTATGAAACTTATCTTGAATAATAGTTTTTTTGCTTATAATGAAAAAACTCTCAAAGACTTTTTCGATCATGTAGGTTTATCCTTATGTGATAACCAACCATTCGTAAAAATCGGAGATTACGTTATCGTAGCTTCCCAGGATTCAAATCGTAAGGTGTTCTTCGAGATCTGTATTATCAAAGATTCTCATAAAAATTCAATCCGGCCGATGTTGGAAAGGGTAGGAACCATCCGACCGAAGTTTGCAAATAACGGAAAAGTCAGGATCTCAGGCTTCGAAATGGGCAGCTTAGCTGTGGATAGAAGAAGAGCAATTTTCAACTTGGAACGTAATGCTGACCCTAGAAGGATCATTTATCTAGTAGATCCGGAAATCGATCCTGAGTTTTTTGACTCGCTGGATCGGAAAGTTAGAGAAACGTATCCCTCTAGGACTTCTTCTGATTCGGATTCTGCCTCTAAAGCGCCTGTTTCTTAAGCGATTGACACAATTTCGGAAATTTATTCTTGCCTACTAGCAAGGTTAAATCATTTTTTTGTTACTAAACATATATCTTACTTAAACGTTATATACTTCGGGTTTATTTTTTTGGCCCTCCGGTAATGCGTATGGATTTTTATTATGACTCAATTTCAAAGTGGTCCAATCGATCCTCTCAGACTTGAAAGATTTGAGTTCAATGCGGAAGTAATCAGACAGTTTAAAGAAAGTCAATCCATCCCGGTTGATTTTTATAATAAGAACGGCCAGATCTTAATTCATCGCAAAGACAGCGCTTCCGAAGCGGATATTAATAAACTACAAAAGTTCGAGTTACAAGGGATCTATTACCTTCTATCCGAAAGACATAAAGTAGGTATCCAGGTAGAACAACCGGATGCAGTAAACGGCAAAAAAGTCTCTTTCATTAAGTTAGTGAATCCTGATCTTACCTTGCAGATGGCAAGACAGGCTTCCGATCTTCTCAAAGACCTGAGAGATTATCCTTTAAATGGAAATCATGTGAAGAATGTTGCGAAGGCGATCGATGGGATCTTAGATGATTTTGCGAATAGCCAAGACGTTGAATTAGGTTTAGTCAACGTAATCGAAGTTATGAAATCTGCCGGGGTCGAAACTGATTCTGAGGTTCTAACCAAAAGAACAGTCATCTCTATGGCGATGAAGCTGAGAAGTTTGAAAGCGATCTCTATTAAGGATAGCGAAAATTCAAAAGCACAACAATTGAATTTGATGATGGCAGCTTATATGGTTGATATAGGCAAGGTCAGAATGAAATTCCCTGTGCATGGAAATCTAAGCACTGAAGAATTCGAATATGTAAAAAATCACCCTATCATCAGTTACTTAATGATCGGGAACATGGCTTCTATCCAAAGCCCTGTAAAAACTGCAGTATTAAACAGTCATAGACCGTACAGAGGAGAAGGATTGAACAATAACTATCCTTCTACAACATTCCTGCAGAAAAGACTGGGAGAATATTACGAAAAGTATAAGAACGATCCTTCTAGAAGTGTACTTGTAGAAGATATGCAGAGACAATTATATATTCTGCAAAACAATTCTTATAGTGAGGATGATCCTGCTATTATTTCTATCGCGGGAGAGTTCGCATCTCTCAGTAGCGAACAACATTGGAGATCTGCATATTCTCCTATTACTGCTATGAAGTTGATCTTGAATAACAGCTTTTTCTCATATAATGAAAGAGTGGTAAAAGAATTTTTCGATTTTATGGCTCTGAGTTTATGTGAGAATAAAAGTGTTCTAAACGTAGGAGACTATGTAATCGTAGTTTCTACAGATTCTCAACATAAGATCCACTTCGAGACCTGCGTCATTAAAGAGATTAACAAAAATCAAACTCGCCCTCTCTTAGAAAGAGTCGGAACAATCAGACCTGTTTTCTCTAATAAGGGAAAACTAAAGATTGTAGGTTACGATCGTAAAACTTTCCAGCCTGATATTAGAAAGGCGGTCTTCAATCTTGCAAACGCAGTGGACCCAAGAAGGGTGATTTATTCAATCGATCCTGAATTGGATCCACCTTTGTTCGATCTGATTGATAGAAGTTATCGCAAAACAGCACCGAAATCTGTCGCGTAAACGATTCTCTTTTCCCCTCAGTAATGGAATCCTACTTTCTTCCGTTGGTGGTCTCCTGTTTTCTGGTACTGTATGCCTTCCAGTTGGGGTAAAATATTCAAAGTTAGTACGTTCGGAGAATCTCATGGCGAGGCCGTGGGAGTTGTTGTTGAAGGAGTTCCTGCAGGAATTCCGATCCGATTGGATGAGATCCAAAAGGATTTAAACAGAAGAAGACCCGGACAAAGTAAACTCACCACTCCTAGGGACGAATCGGATACTGTTCGAGTTCTCTCTGGTGTTTTTGAAGGGAAAACGATCGGAAGTCCGATCGCATTGATCGTAAACAATCAGAACACGATCTCCAAAGATTACGAAAATCTAAGGGAAACTTTCCGTCCTTCTCATGCAGATTATACCTACCAAACAAAATACGGATTTCGTGCTCACGTAGGAGGAGGAAGATCCTCTGTTCGTGAAACAATTGCAAGAGTGGCCGCAGGCGCGATTGCCAGAATGATCTTAGAAGATGATCTTGGGGTCAAGACGGTTGCTTGGGTTGATACAATTGGCACCATCTCTTCTGAAATTGCAGAAAACAAATATCCGGGGACTAGAGAAGAAGTAGATGTAAACGAAGTCCGTTGTCCTGATATTCAGGCTGCAGACAAAATGCGTTCTCTTATTCTAGAAATGAAAGAAGCTGGAGACAGCGTAGGCGGAATTATCCGCTCTGCTTCTTATAATCTTCCTCCAGGTCTCGGAGATCCAGTATACGATAAACTGGATGGTGACATAGCAAAAGCAATTCTATCTATTCCCGCCTGCAAAGGTTTCGAAGTAGGTTCCGGATTTTCTGGAACACTTCTAACTGGAAGCACTCATAACGACGAGTTTTATGTGGAAGAAGGAACTGGAAGAGTCCGTACTCGCACAAATAATTCCGGAGGACTCCAAGGTGGGATCTCCAACGGCGAAACTTTGGTGGTTCGAGCAGCGTTTAAACCTACTTCTACCATTTTCAAAAAACAAAATACTGTAAATATCGACGGAAAAGAAACAACACTGGAAGCGAAAGGCAGGCACGATCCATGCGTTCTACCTAGAGCGGTTCCAATTGTGGAAGCTGCGATAAACCTGGTTCTAGTGGACGCATATCTCTACCAAAGAGCTATGAATCCGCAGTGGTTCCAAAAATGGGCCAGAGTTCCGGATTATTACAAGGATTTAAAACTCTGAATTTGTCTCTTAGTCTGCTACACGGGCTTCAAGAATCTGAGACAGGCTCTCACGTCCACGTGATCTAGAAACGGGTTGCCAACTTTGAATAGTACCTTTCAAATGAAATTTGGCGCCCTGGTTTGTTTAGAAAAACGGAGGTTCGAGTGGTCAAGATAAAGATAGACGGGATCGAATACGAGGTCGACGAGAAAAAAAATCTGATTTCAGCGGCGAAAGATGCCGGAGTGGATATTCCGTTTTTCTGTTATCATCCTAAATTATCTGTGGTTGGCATGTGCCGCATGTGTCTCATCGAGATAGAAGGCATTCCCCGTTTACAAGTTGCCTGCAATACTAAAGTTACCGAAGGTCTTTCGATCGTCACAAAGAGTGATAGAGTGAAAGAAGCAAGAGAAGGAACGATGGAATTCCTACTTGCGAACCACCCATTAGACTGCCCCGTCTGCGATAAGGCTGGAGAATGCCAGCTCCAAGATAATTCCTTTAAAGAAGGAAAAGGAAATTCCAGATTCACATTAGAAAAAAGGAATATTCCTCAAGAAGAGATCGGCTCTAACCTGATCATTAACCATAATCGTTGTATCGTATGTTATCGTTGCGTTCGTTTCGAAGAAGAAATGGTAGGAGAATCCAACCTTGGGCTCTTTGAAAGAGGATATCACTCTATTATTGGTCTCGCAAAAGAAGAACCTATCAATCATAATTATCAAGGCGCGCTTGCAGATATCTGCCCGGTTGGTGCATTATTAAATCATAAAACATTATTCAAGTCCCGGGTTTGGTGGTACAAATCCGAAGAATCCGTATGTCCTGGATGTAGTACTGGTTGTAAAACTTATACAAACGTAAGAGACAACAAAATGTTCCGCTATATGCCTCGAATAGATGAGGAGAAGGACCAGTATTTCCTTTGTGATAAAGGAAGATTTGATGTTGATTGGCTGAATACGAACAGACTTTTCTCTTTCTATAAAGATGGAGAAGCAAGTAAGAGTGCTACTGTTCTAGATGAGATTTCCGAAAAAATTTCCAGATCCAAAAAGATCGCGGTGATTGGTGGAGCTCATGAATCGGATCAGAACTTAAAATCTATTAAAGAATCTTTATCCAAGCTTGGAGTTGCATTCGTAACGGAAGCAAGAGTAAGTTCTGAACAATACAAAGAACCTGAACAAGTGGATTTCTTATACACTAGTGATAAAAGACCGAATACAAAAGGTGCAGTAGATGCAGGTTTTGTTTCTGCGGAAGGGATCGATTCCATTCGTTCTGCAGCATCTAAAGGTGAATTTGATCTGGTCTTTGTAATTAAAGAAAAGTCTTCCGAAATCTTAGCTGGTGTTCCTTCTGAATCTATAGTAATCTTAGAAACGAACCTAACTGAAGATGCAACTAAGGCAAAATATTCAGTACCGATCAAAGCGTATTCAGAACAAACCGGAAGTTTTACGAATAAGAAGGGATGGTCTCAGAACTTTAATAAATCTATGGAAGCACCAAAAGGTTTATCAAGCTCCGCGGAAATTTTCTCCTTATTAGAAAAGAAAACGTTAGAATTACGTTCTAACCCTAGAGAGGCAGCCGTTGGGAACCGTTAATGTAATTAATGTAGCGGCAAAACATAAGCCCGCTTGGTATCAAAGATTATATTCCTATTCGATAGCGAATGGGCTTTGGATCACTCTTAAACATTTTATCAAAGCTGCCTTTCTAAAAGGCGCAGTCACATTAGAATTCCCGGAAAAGAAAAGAAAATTTTCTAATCGTTTCCGCGGAATGCACACCATGAAACGAGACGAGATCGGTAGAGAGAGATGTACTAGCTGTTTCTGTTGTATGTGGATTTGTCCTGCAGATGCGATCAAGATAGAAGCTGGGCATGTAACTCCTGAAATCCAACATCTTCATCCGGAAGATAAGTTTGCAAAGAAGTTTGAGATAGATCTATTACGTTGTATATTTTGCGGAATGTGTGAAGAGGCGTGTCCTAAAGGCGCGATCTATTTAGATGGTCCTGCAGAGATGGCCGCAGACAATAGAGAAGATCTAATTCTAACCAAAGAAAGAATGATGCAAAAAGTCGGAGGACCAATCTTAGGAGAAAGGCTCTAATCCTCCGAGCTTTCACTTTTCATAGTACGCTTTGCGGGCTTCAAAACTATCCCCGGATTTTTAAGAAACTCTCCGTTCTGCGTCTCTTAGTTCCGAAGCAAATTCTCTCGGAAGTTCTCGATTCGCTTTATCTAATATCGGAGAATGTAATCTTTTAGAAGCATATTCCAAACAGGCTTCGATATCCAAAACCTTAATATTCGGATATTCATTCAAGATTTCACGGTATCCGAATCCTAAAAAAATCATATCTAATATTTCTAAAACTCGGATAGAGGTTCCCCGGATAACTGGTTTACCTCCGCAGATGGAAGGATGAGAGATAATACGGTCTAGTGTTTTTGTATCTGTTTCCATTCTAATTATACAACAAAGCCCCAAACCAAATTTTGAATCTTTAATTCTGGAGTCTGAAATTTTTCCTAGGAAAGAAATAATCCCTAAGATTTAGGGAATGAACGATATTCTAAAAAACTCTAAAAGTAATATATAGAATAAAATATATAAAAAAGTAACAAAAATACTCTTAGAATAAAAAATTCAGGGTAAATCGAGCTAAGTTATCCAAAGAAAAAGAATTCGATTCGAAGCAGAGCCGCTTCGCAGATCATATTCTATTCTTAACGTTTTTAAGACGTTCAAAATATGGAAAACGGCTCCATCGAATCAATTTATGTAAAAATAGGCGACGTCTTCCGATATTGCCGGATGGAGAAAGGTCTCTCTTTAAAGGAACTTGCTGATTCTCTTAAAAAAGAATATGGAGTCCCATTTAATCCTAACCTTTTAGGAAAAATTGAGAGAGGAGAATCCAGATTACTCACTCACGATTTTATTAATCTTTGCTTATTCTTTCGTTTGGAGCTAAAAGCATTTCTAGACAAAGATAAGAAGAATGTTCATGAAACTGCATTAGGTGATCTAACGGAAGATCCTGCAATTCGTAGGATATTGATCTTCATAAGCGAGAACAGAGGTTCTAAGGGATTTGTTAGCTTCTTAGAAGAGTTCCTAAAATTTATGGGACCACAATTGATCCGAATGAGCAAAGATACAGATCCTAAAAATTTAAAAGCTGCTTCTCCAAAGAAGAAGGGCCGCAAGCAGTAATACATCCCTTTAGTAATTCTATCCTTCTTCTATAGTAAATATAGAACAAACTTTACTTATTAAAATCGAACGAGTCTTAGAAATAAAAATTTTATTTATTTCAGAAATTATATTATCTCGTTTCGAAAATAAGTGAGAATTAAGACGCTTATATTACCCTGTCGTTTAAATACATAAAACCTCCACATTAAAACTAAAGAGGGATCATAATGAAGAGAATCATCATCCGGGGTGTATATACTCTGGTTATCATAGGACTTCTCGGCGGGTCATTCATGGCTTGTAACGATAAGTCTTCGTCGAACGGAGCAGAGTTAGGAGTTCTTTCTAGCCTTCTACCTTCTAAAAGCGGAAATGGATCTAAGTTATTTGCAGCTAGCACTTATTTTCATAACGAGATTTTTCCACCACATTGGTTGAATTGGACTACTGATGGTGCGAACCCAATTGAAACTGGACCTACTTTCTTAACTCGCGGTTTGAAGTGTAGTGGTCGTTATTGCGATGATGTTAATCTTCTCGCAAGCGAATCCGGATACACTCAAACCAATAGCTGGTGGACAGATTGGTTTTCTGAAGAAGGTACCAACTACCGTGTTTGCGATAATAATGCATTCGTAACTGGTATTAAATGTTCAGGAAGTTATTGTGATAACGTTTCCTTAAAATGTTCTCAATTGAACAATAATGGTGTAAGAACAGGATGTTATTGGACTTCCGGTATTTCTGAAGAAGACGGTGGAAAATTCGTAGCTCCTGAATCCATGTATATCGCTGGCGCAAGCTGTAATGGTCGCTATTGCGATAGCATGAGCTTATATCTTTGCCAAGCTGATAACGGTGGACCGAATGTTGATCAAGATGCACTTGCGCAACAATTTGCACCTCGTTTGAGATTCGATCAAGAGACTACTACAGGTTCCGGAGATTCTGGAAAATGTTTTACTAGCGATCCTCAAACTTATTACACTCAAAGAGCTGCTGGAGTTGCTCCACAAGATCTTTGTAATAAAGATTATTCTACAATTTCAAACAACCAAGTTCCTATTTTCTATGACACTTCTCTAGTTGGAACGAATGCAGTTCTGATTAGATACTGGTTCTTCTATGCTTGGCAAAGTACTTGTTTCTTAAGTTTCGGAAGTCACGCTGCTGACTGGGAAGGAATGAGCGTCCTAGTAGTAAACGGACAAATGAAACGAGTTGCTTGGTCTCAACACTCTGGATGGTATTCCAAAGAAGCTGGTAACTTCGAAGTAGCAAATGGTACTCACCCAGTTGCATATGTTGGTAAAAACGCACATGGATCTTTCCATGATGGCGGTGGATCTGGCGGATGTTTATATTTCGAAGATTTCAGAAACCCAGGTGGCAACGATTATCACCAAGATACTTGGAACAACCTTGTTCGATTGAGAAGAGGTGGAGATGCTCCTAGCTGGATGAATTGCCAAGGAAGCGGATGTTTTGATGGAATCGGTCACCCAATGGAAAGAGGAGACTGGCGTTCTAACGCAGGTTGCGGATCTGACGGTTGTGGTAAATCTTCCGTGGGAGGAGCCATTCCTTTCGTGAACGATCCGACAGGTTTGGAGTATTCAGCGATCTCGGCAAAACATAGCGGTAAGGTATTAGATGTCTCTGGTGTAAGCACAAGCGACAATGTTAATATTTGGCAATGGACGAACGTAGGCCAAGACAACCAAAGATGGGCGCTTGAATCTACAGGTGATGGATATTTCAGATTTATCGCAAAACATAGCGGCAAATGTATGAATGTGAAGGGTGGATCGACTGCGGCAGGAATGAATGTAATTCAATATTCTTGCGGTGGAGGAAACAATGAAAGATTCCAATTACTTTCTTACGGAGATGGATTCTTCGCTCTTCAAGCAAAACATAGCAGCCAGTGTTTGGATATTGCGGGCGGTGCGACTGGGGACGGAGGTCTTTTGATCCAATGGCCTTGTGCTTGGACTGATAACGAAAAGTTCCAGTTCTTGCGCTAAAATTGCGGGGCGGGCAAACCGCCACGTTATCTAAAAAAGGTAAGGCTCTCGATTTTCGGGGGCCTTATTTTTTCTGCTTCCGCAGAATCGGAATATCCCAAAAATTAGCAGAAATCCTTTTTTTCGGTCCAACTGAACTAAAAATGCAAGGTCTTTCCCAACAGGAATTCATCAATCTATACGAGTCTTGCAAGAATACAGTGTATCATTTCCTGCTTAAACTTTCAGGAAATCCCGAAATTGCCGAAGATTTGACCCAAGAGACATTCTTAAAAGCCTTTGAGGTCATGGATCGTTTTGACCCAGATAGGGGAAGCTTCTCCTCTTGGTCTTGTACGATCGCGAAAAACCTTTATTTTAAACATTTCAATCGTACAAAGAAGGAAACGGGAAACGTCTCAATTAATATAGAGAACTTTCCTGAGCTTTCAGGTGGGAATCATGAAGATCCTCTGGATTTGGAGAAAAATTCTCTCAATTTAGCTTTAAAAGATGGAGTTTCCCGTCTTCCCGAGCCTGAAAAGAGTATAGTACTACTGAAGGAAATCCAAAAGAAAACTCTCAAGGAGACTGCGGATGCTCTTGGAATATCTGAGAGGACCGTTAGTCGTCGTTTGCTTAGTGCGTTTAGATTATTAAGAACGCATTTGGAAGCAGAAGGGATCGGACTATAAGATGGCGTCACATATCCAACAGTCAAATAGTTTCGAAGACCTACTAGAGTTATATCTTTCTGGTGAGCTTGACGCAGCTGGAAAAAAACAACTTTTGGAGATCGTATTAAACGATCCTGAAAGAGCGGCCGAATATCGAAAAATTACTCAGATCCAATCGCAACTTAGAACTTCTAGTGCATCCCAAGAGTTAAAAAATCTTTCTCCTCAAACTTCTTATAAAAAAGTCCTTCCTTTCCCTAAGCCAACGATCTATCTCGCAGCTGCAGCTTTGGTATTTGCATCTTTTGGAATATACTTCTATCAAAACTCTTCAGTCAAAAAGGGGGAAGCTACTTTAGACAAATTCACTTATTCATATGGTGATTGTTCTATCGAAGGTAAAACTTCAGAAGCTGGGCAAGATGTTTCCGGAAAAAGGATCGTATCTGGAAAATCTTCTATTTGTGATGTTCAGCTAGAAGGTGAGAAGAGTGTATCTGTTAGAGCACTACCTAATACAGACTTTACTGCGGAACGTAAAGAAAATGCAATTCATGTATCTCTTGGATATGGAACCATTCTTCTGGACAGCCAAGGTCCTAAAGATGCAGAAAATATCTCTATAGGTTCAAATGATTTCAAATTGATCTTAGAAGGAACTAAGGTCTCGGTCAACAAAGGAAAATCTGATTCTTCCCTTTCTGTAAAAGTATTGGAAGGAAAAGTCAGATTAGAATCTGGAGATACTATCTTCTTGGAATCGGTCTCAAGCTGGCTGACCAAAGAAGAAGTTGCACTACTCGCAAAAGAATATCCTATCTTATTTGATAAACAACAACTAACGATCGAATCAGGACAACAACTTGCATGGAAAGGATTGTCTCCTGCAAGAATGAAAGGTCTTAAAAAGATCGAAGATTCAATCAAGGCTAGTAAAAAATCTCAATCTAACGCTCAACTAGATGAAACTTTAATTAAGAGCCTAAAACCTCATGTAGATTCTCTACCTAAAGATCCATTCCTGATCTCTCCTAAAGAGCTTAAAAATTCTCTTAAAAAAATACTTCCGGATGAAAAAGCTGATCTGGAAAGAAAGTTTGCGAGTATGGTTCGTTTCCCTCCAAAGGACCTGAAAGAAAGAGAACAACTTATGGAGTTAGTGAAGAAGGTGGATAAGGCATCCATTATGGATATCTTAAATAGTAAAGGTCCAGGTGCTCCGCAGGGAATGTCTCAAGAAGTTAGAATTCTTTATCTGAAAGACGGATCGATGGAAAGAGGGATTATCTATCAGCAAGATAGTTTCTATGTAGTTTTAAGACCTGACGGAAACTTGATCATTCCTGTAGATGCAGTAGAAAGAATAGAATCCGAGTAAGCTACATCCGCTTGGGTGGTCAAAGCTCCCGCCCAAGTGAGGTCCACAATATTCTTCTTTAATTTTTCGCTTCTACATTCTTCTTCCAGAAAGGAAGATACAAGATAGTAAATAAGATCATTCCTAAGACCTGCATCCAAATAATATAAATCGGCCAGGGGCCCAAATAATCCATTAGAGAACCAGCTGCGGATCTTTCTCTCATATATCCGTAATTTGCGTCTAAAGCAAAATCTATAACCAAAGCAACGACAACATAGATCTGGCTGTAAAGAACGGATCTAAGTACTGCTCCTTTTCTCGGAGTTAATTCTAAACCGAATACAACGTAAAGAGCAGAAATTACCAAGCCGGAATGTGCGATAAAAAATATAAAAAAATAGATATGTGGAAAAGTAACAGAAAGGTCTGGAGTGATCACTCCTTGCATAGAACCTGCAATTACCCAAAAATAAGAAAGTTCAGCAAGAGTCCTATTTCGAGTAAAGAGTGCTAAAGAAGTTACAATTGCTGACCAATTACAAAACTCCATAGGTAGATCATAACGTATTTGCCAGTATCCCGAATTAATTCTGTATATTACATAAACCAGATAGTTTAAAAGTAGAATGGTCCCGAGTGAATATCCGATCGTATTTTTGATTTTAGAAGAAGCGAATTTTCTACCGAAATAAGGCAGCCCGAATCCGAGAAATGAAGTAAGAAAGAGTATAATAAAATGGAGAGGGCTCCAATGTTCGAATCGCATCGAAGATACCCTCTCCTTACGTTAGTGAAATTTCAAATCATAAATTCAATCAAAGAGTGATTTATTTTTCACACTAAAGATCATTTTCATTTCTTCTTCGGTGAATTGGTGAGGTCTTTTTCTTTTTAGATCCATAAAGAGCCCATGTACTACAGAAGTTAGTATTAACTTTTTGGTCTTTTTGGAGAACACATCATGGCGAAATGCCAATCTATTCTTCTCCGCTTTTTGATAAACGGTAACGACTACAAAATCGTCCGGAAAACCCATAGTGTCGAAGTAATTCAAATCGGCTTTATAAACTACTGGGCCGATCCCCCTCGCCTGTAAGGAATGTAAATCCAATCCGCATTGATAAGAAGAACGGATTCTCGCATCATCCAAATAATATTGGATTGTTTCTAGATTTACTTTACCTTCCGGATCCATCTCTGCCCAACCAACGCTGATCGGATGATAGAATGCATAAGGATAATTTTCTTCGGAATAAAAGACTTCTTCTGCATCATCAAAAAGACTTAAGACAAATCTTGCCTTACATACTAATACAGAATCGGAGGCACGAAAGATTTCCTGCATGATCTCTGTGGATTCTGGATCGGAGTGAAGAATGTCTGTAGTTACAACTGCATCCTCGGGATATTTTAACTCTGCTTTATATTCTATCTCGCATTGGCGGACTACTAAGCGGTCTGAACTTAGGATTGCCTCACCTTCTTCTTTTAAAAGTTGGAAGGTTTTGATCCTTGCTTCTTCAAAATAACTTTGGTAGGTTCCGTTGTTTACATGTCCGTTTACGTCTATATCCGATTTACGCACGGGAATAGAGAAGGATGTGATAATCTTATCCGTTTTTTCCATGAGCCTCATAAAAAGCCTCCGGTAGACAAAGTGGTCTACTCTATGAAGTCCAGTATAAATTATGGTAGACAGATCAGTCTACCATAATTATAATAAGGGTAGAAAAAAGATGAAAATCCAAAAGGAATTAATTCGGTCAGAAGACCCGGCCAAGGAAAGGATCTTAAAGGCGGCTTTCAAATTATTCTATTCCAAGGGTTATCCCAATACAGGAATAAACGAAATTTTGGAAGAAGCAGGTGCGTTTAAGAAAAGTTTGTACATCCATTTTCCTTCTAAAAAGGATCTGGGTAAGGCATACCTTTTGGAACAAGAAGAAGCTATATTAGGTTTTGTTAAAAGGATCGCGAAGAGGGAAAAAAAATATTCAGACTTTATCAAATCTTGGATGAAGATGTTGAGAAGAGGGCTGAAAAATACTTACGTTTATGGTTGCCCTTATGCGAATTTATCCAACCAAACACATGATGAACCTGAGATCTCAGATTTTGTAAAGGTTGCATTGAATCGTTGGGTCCAGGATTTCGAAAATTGTTTAAAGGAAATTGCTTGGAATTCTAAAAAGGCAAAAACTGAATCTGAGTTAAAAGATATCTCGGAAAGTATTCTTTTTTATTACCAGGGTGCTTTACAATTATATGGAATGTCAGGAGATTTCAAACATATCCATCGATTAGAAAAGGCACTTTTATCTTTGGATAAATAATATTATATTTTTAGTATATATTAATCCCAAATAGAGTTCCCACATTCTACCAGATCGCCTGCAAAATAATGGGGGAAAGAATAGGCCAATTTTCCTGTGATCGGGCTCAAATCTTTATAAGAAACAGAATCTATTCTTAAGGTGTCAGTTTCGTCCCTGTAAATTTTGAATTTTAAATGAAGTTTGAATTTATCTTTTCCAAATTTAAAACTCGTATTGTTTCTGCATGATTTAAAACAACTATCGTATACTTCTTCAGTGTTTCGGTTTGCGCGAAGAGCAAGTGATTGTTCCTTACAACTGAAGGAACATTCGTCAGGATCGGCAGGTTCGTACGGAAATTCGACCAGTACTTCTTTATTTCCTTCTGTCTTATAAGACCCATGTATGATCGGCACTAATTCTCCAGGTCTTCTGCTTCTCATTATAGCAACTGTAGGAGGACTAAGGATCAATTCTAAGCCACTGATCTCTAAATATAGTTTGGAATCTATTTTGGGAAAATTCTTTTCCCAATTTAAACATATTGTCTTACTTTCCGATTGAGCTCCTAAGAAAAAAGGGAAACTAAGAGCGAGACAGAGTAAGATGGAGAATGAGAACAACTTAACTTTCATTTGCCTGAAAGATATTTTATAATGAGTTAGGATAGTCTACCAGCAGAAAAACCTGCATTTCATTACAGATTTAGCATTACTTATTGCTCTTAGCCTCCAATTTTTGGATGTCTTTTGCAAATTCTTCCAAAAGTGAAGTATCGAATTTTTTACTACCGACCCTATCTCGAACCTTCCCCCATAAAAATGCAGCTATATCAGTTTATTTTTAAGCGGAGAAGTTTTCGGATCAGAATGGAAATCTTTTACGAAACGATTCCATCTTAGAACACGATCGTCTGGCCTTTCCTCTTTGGGAGGATTTTCATATACCTTCAAAAGATCCTGGACTGAGAGTTTTAAATTCCCGACCTTCTCCGCATCTCGAACTGCTTCTGCCATTGCCTTGGTAAAACTGAATTTTTTGAGATTATAATACTCTCTGCAGAATTCTCTGAATTTAGAATCAAATCGAATTCCTTCTGGAATAATTTTCGATTTTAGAGTGATCTCTTTTTCACTTTTGGTTTTTCTTCGAACCGATATTGGACGTTTAGCAGAATTTTCCTTTTTGAGAAACTTGTCTCTGCCTAATGTAATATACGATTTTAATCTTTCTTCCAGTTCTGCTTTCGCACCTTTAGAAGAGATTTTTAAGTTTAGGCAGACGTCTTGTAATTCTTCTCTGTACCAATAATGAGATTCGAATTCGGATATAGTTTTGATCTTTTCGAAAGAGGGGCGGGATTTCATTTTATATAATAGATCTATTTTTTCTTTTTAGAATTCCAAACAGGCTTAGACTTTAACGCCTTTTTATAGATGGGACAGCCTGGACCGTGAGCTCCTTCTAAATATCCGGTGCTCATTAAAAATTCATTCACTATTTCTCCACCTACAAATACGAAAGTTTTCTTGAATAGTTTAGTCCATTCTTCTAATGATTTGGGATGATGAGAAGATAACCAATCTTGAAAACTTCCGAATTCCTTTTGGAGACCGACGATCACATTTGCATTATGAATAGCAGCGTTTATTTTAAGCCTGTTTCGAATGATCCCCGCATCATTCATGAGCCGATCAAAATCCTTTTCAGAAAACTTAGAGATCTTTTTTATAGAAAAGTTTTTGTAAGCCTTGCGGAAGTTTTCTTTTTTTCGTAAGATTGTGGTCCAGGAAAGACCGGCTTGGTTGATCTCTAAAATAAGCCTGCCGAATAGCTCATCATCTGATTTTAAGGTAAAGCCATACTCTGTATCGTGATATATTTTGTTTTCGGGATCTTGGTCCTTTTCTAGTGAAAGAACGTAATGGCAATATTTTGTAAGCGAATTCATATGATAAAAGGAAGATAATCTTAAGAATTAAGTCGCTTCTTTCAAAAGAACAGGCAAGAAATTTTTTGGATACTTCTCTTACCTGTTCGTAAAACTATCGATTGAGTATTCGGTCTAAAAACCGATCAACATTCCCCCATCGACCCTAAGAGTTGCTCCAGTAATCCAATCCGCTTCTTCTGAAGATAGGAACGCAACAGCAGAGGCAACCGCTTCTTCCGGGTTTCTTTTGATCTTTAAGGGAATAGAATCCAAGATAGAATTTCTAATTTCTTCCGGAACATTTTTAGCGAATTGATTATTAATAAAGCCGGAAGCAACACAATTCACAGTGATATTTCTGGAGGCGAGTTCTCTGGCTGCAGATTTAGTGAGAGCAAACAATCCTGCTTTCGCCGAAGAGTAATTTGCCTGTCCTGCATTTCCGTAAAAACCAGAAACGGATCCAATGTTTACTATTCTACCTGAACTTTTCTTTAACATAAACTTTGCAGCCGTCTGTATTCCGAAGAAGGCAGCTTTCAAATTTACTGAATGTACCTTCTCCCATTTTTCTTCAGACATTCTCAAAAGAAGATCGTCTTGAACTACTCCTGCATTGTTGATCCAAATATCTAAGGATCCGGTTTTCTCAATTGCAAATTCTGCCAATTCCTTATTTTGGCTTTTAGATGTTACATCGCAGATTTTCCAAAAGACTCTTTCTGAATTGTATTTTGCTAATTCCTCTGCTGTTTCCTTACAATTAGAATCTTCTAGATCTGAAAGAATGACCTTGGAACCTCTTTCTAAAAACATTTTTGCGATCTCTTTACCTATTCCTCTGGCTGATCCGGTTATTACCGCAGTTTTACCTTCTAACATAATCGTTCTCCTATTTATTTCGATGTCGAAATATTTATGCAAAAAAATTTTACATCATAATTCGAAATTCGAATGGATTTTAGTTAAAATTCGCATGAATTCTTCTTTTTCTCGCTGCTCTAAATTCTGGCTAAGTTTTGCAAGTGTGGCTTTGGAAGCTCTTTGTACTTTCTCTAAGGTTTGTTTTCCTTTATCAGTTAGTTCCGCAGATGTAATTCTTTCGTCTTCGTAAGGTTTAGATCTTTTAACATAGCCGAATTCTTCCATCTTGTCCAAAAGAGCGGTAACAGTAGAATTGGTTCGGTCCAATAATGCCGCCAATTCGCTCATGGTAAGAGGACCTTCTTTACCCAAAATAAAAAGTACACCTCCATGAGCTGGAACCAGATCTTGAATTCCTTGTTTTAGGAATTCTTCGGATAAATGTTTTTGGATCCGATCTCTAGTTCTGGACAATAAATGAATTACATACTCAGGCTTCATTTATTTAGACATCGAAATAGTTTGAAAGTTTTGTCAAGTCAGAAAAATTGGAGGGATTTTTAAATATTGAGGTCAAATTTTCTATACCCTAAGGGTTAGAATTTTGTCTCTTTGGAAATTGAGAAATTTCTTTCCAAAATTATTTTTCTTTCGAAATTCTGAAAAAATTTCTGACCCTTCATGTTATAATTATACGTATAATAAAATATGGGACTTTCGTTTAGACATTTCGCTTATTCTCTACTGTTCGTGATCTCTTTTATAATGAGTTCGAATTGTGAGGGTGATCTGTACGAAATCCAAGATCCTTCCTTAGGTATGGTAAAAGATGCCGCCTATTACGTGGAGACTCACAAGTTAGCAGATACTCGCGATTTGAGAATTTTTGCTGAACCTTCAGATCATAATGTTTATGCACATTTTAATTTGAAAGTTTCTCCTGAACTTTTTTTGAAAGAAGGTTGGAAGAAAGGCAATCAGGTCGATGAAAGTTTTTGGAAAGAAGAACTTGCTTGGGATATTCTTCATTTCGGATTAGAAGCTCCAGTAGAACTTGGGGATGCTAAAGTTTATATTAGAGAAGATGCGTCTGGAAATTTTGCAGGCAATATAGAGGTGCTTGTTTTAACTGGAAACGGAAGTGAAGGTTATCTAGTTTGCAGACAATTCACCTCGGATGATTCTAAATCTTATTTAAGCAATTTTAGTTTTTAGGTTTTTCTTGGGAGCCTGCAGGTTCCCTAAAATTGATCTCGAATATATCGTAATGTGAATCTCTGGCTCCGGTTACGAATGCAACAGAGACACCCATATAATATTTGCCAGTATATTTCATCGCCTTCCAGGCATATTCGGCCATTTCTTCAGAAGTGATTGAGAATGGATGTATTCTTCCCCTAGACTCATCCATATAAAGACCTTCGTAGGTTCCTATAATTGTACCTTTATATTCTAAACTTAGAATCCTTCCCATCACAGAAAAATTTCTTTTTCCTCCAGTCTTTCGACTTACCATCTTATCAATCGGATGAGATGTATCGTGGGCTTGGACCCAAACAGTAATTCTTCCGCTTGGATCTTTTACTGGGGTGGTATGAGGTATTAGGTTTTCTTGATGTTGTGCTTGGATAACTTCTATACTACTAGAAAGCGCTACCGGCTGGATCCTGTGGATATTGAACTGAACCAGGATCGTCTGATTCATATTTTTCATCAGAAAATTTACTACATCTGCGTTTTCAGGGCGAACACTGAAATTCGCCTTTTTGCGCATTGGCATATAACATTCGTCCCTGGTTTCGTCACATTCTTCTACAGGATCGAAAGTTATGACCTCTATTACGCCTTCATAGGATTCGAATACGATCCCTCGGCTCTCAAATTGGATTAATTTTGCGACCGTCCAGCCTTCCGAATAAGTTCCCAGGGCAAAAGCTGGGGTTTGGAAGAATAAAACCGAAATATAAACAAAGACGGAATATTTTCTGAGGATCATAAATCTCTATTGGACGAGGTTTTTGGGCTCTTACTACCTATCGGCATCCTCTTATCCTGAGGTATAAGTATTTTCCCTTTATAAGCCGATTCAAAGCAAAATATCAAAATTTTTTCTTTCTAAATTATCACAATCTGGTTTCAAAACACCTTCTATTTAAGGTTTTCGAGAGAAGTTTTCTTGGATGGGAATGGATTTTCTGACCTCCCGAATACCTAAGATAGGGTAATTTTATCTTTGAATGATTCTTATTCTCTCGAATACGTTATCCGACACGCGTAGAGTAATTATCCTATTTGAGATATAATCTTTTGAGAAAAATCATTCAATGACGGGATAACTTTTCGCATACTAAGCGTTTTTCGGAAAAAAATTTAATAAAACAAGTTCAGTTGTAGATTCTTGCTAATTTTTTGGGAACTTTTGTCTGAGTTGTATACAATTTTGGCTAACGTAGGAAGAAGGCATTCCTATCCCATCTGGGAATTGGTGCTTAATAAAATTGGAAACAGAGAGGTCGAAAAGTTCCGATATGAAACGGTCTACGACATTTTTTCTCAAGAGTATCCTAACTCTTGTTATTCTTTTCTCCTTCGTAAATTGTCCGAAGGGTGGAGGAAAGGGGCCTTTGCTTTTGCCACCTGGTGAAACTGCAGAAACTCCTAGTCCTGATCCTACCATTCGAGTTTATAAAGGAAGCGGTACGGTAACTTCGGTTCCGGATAGCTCTACCGAAAGTTTGGGAAGTGTAAAAATTACGGAAAGTAGTACTGCACGAGTTTTCACGATCCAAAATAATGGTGAGTTGGCTTTAAATCTTACAAGTACTCCTATCATCGCAAAAACAGGAGCAGAAGCTGCACAGTTTACTGTGGATCAATCAAGTACTGATAATGTTTTGGATCCTGGAGAAACTACTGAGTTCACGGTAACTTTTTCTCCATCTGGATCAACCGGTACTAAATCAGCTCAGTTACAAATCGCATCTAACGATCCGAACACTCCTATATTTATTTTGAATTTGAGTGGCACTG
Organism: Leptospira saintgironsiae; assembly: GCF_002811765.1. NCBI lineage: Bacteria > Pseudomonadati > Spirochaetota > Leptospiria > Leptospirales > Leptospiraceae > Leptospira > Leptospira saintgironsiae. Next base: position 495,633 of record NZ_NPDR01000001.1, read on the forward strand.
CAAATCCTGCACCTGCTCCTGATATCCAAGTAAAAAGAGGATCTACTACTTTTACTAGTGGATCAAGCGTTCATACTTTCACAAGTGTTCAAGAGAATACTAGTGGAACTGCAGTATCCTTTACGATCAATAATATCGGAGATGCTAGTTTAAATTTAGGTACTATCAATCTAACCGGAGCAAATTCTAACCAGTATAGTTTAGATGTAAGCGGAACGAGCAGCACTGTTGCAGCTTCGGGTTCGACAACATTCTCAGTAACATTCTCTCCAACCTCTACCGGAACAAAAACTGCTACGATTACTATCCCAAGTGATGATGCAGGAACTCCGAATTATACTTTCGGTCTTTCCGGAGTAGGAAATCCGACTCCTGTTCCTGAAATGAACGTCCAAAGAGTTACAGGTTCTGTAAATATCGCAGACGGAAGTGGTTCTTTCGATTTTGGAAGTCAGGTGGAGAATGTTACTGGTTCTGCGATCCAATTCCGGATACAGAACTTAGGAACTGCCTCTCTAAGCTTAACCGGATCTCCAGTTGTAGAAATTACAGGCACGAATTCGGATCAGTTTGAAGTTACTGTTCAGCCTAGTAGTACAAGTATTGCTAGTTCTGGGAATACTACATTCTCTGTTAGATTTGTTCCTACTTCTACCGGTGCAAAAACTGCATCTATTTCAATAGCGAACAATGACTCAGACGAAAATCCATATAATTTCACGATTACGGGTACTGGAACTCCAACACCTGTTCCTGAAATTAACGTGAAGCAAGCTTCTACAAGTATAGCAAGTTCAGGAACTTATTCTGGCATTGCTGATACAAGGATTGGTACTACCAGCGGGACGACTACATTCACAGTAGAAAATACTGGAACTGCAACCTTGAGCCTGAGCGGAAGCCCTCGTGTGGTTGTGGGTGGAACAGATTCGTCTATGTTTAGTGTTGCCTCTCAACCTTCTGCTACCGTTGCTGCGAGTGGAACATCAACATTCACAGTTACGTTCTCGCCTACTTCTACCGGAGCAAAAGCTGCAACCTTAACGATTGCAAATAATGACTCCGATGAAAGTAGTTATGTGATCAATTTGTCCGCAAACGGAACGGAACCAAGCGCTCCTTGTTTCGATATTAGTACTGGAACAAAATCCGCGAACGATGCGATCTTCGGAAGTACTTACGAAAGTTCCAATATTTCCCTAACTACAGGAACTGCTTTCCCGACAGCTTTATTCTATGCTGATCAAGCAAGTGCGGGATCCAGTAGTTTGATGTATGCATACTACTATGCAACTGCTGCAGAAAGCACTGGTTTTTATGGTAGAGATGGAATTGGAACTACAGTAATCACTGGTATGTGGCCTTATGGTAGAAATACTTCTGAATTCTTATATAAAGATTTCGGGACAGGTTCTCTGTCATTCACGCCAAGCACTAGTGTTACAGCGTTAGTTGCTTTGGACTCGTTTACAAGTTTTGCGACTGCAAACGCGAGTTATAGAGTAGTTCGTAGCTGTAGTCCTTCTCTATTGGAAGAGCAATCATTCACTTCCACTACAGGAACTACGAGCACAAGTGGACTTTCTAAAGTTTGGACATATCGTAAGAAGATGAAGGTAAACTTGATCTTCGTGCAAGGAACTTACCCAACTTATACAGTTGCGGGAGTCCAAGAGGCTGTTGACAGAGTGACTTCTATATACGGACAGAATTCAGTTAAGATCGATCTTCAATTCTCTGCAACTTCTATTAGCGCAGCTGAATTCCAAGATATATCTGATCTGAGTGATGATACCGGAACAGTATCTGGATCTCTCACCAAACTTTATGTTTCTAATCCTGGAAGTGCGCAAGCAGCTGACAGTTTAAATATCTATATCACTGCAAGCGAAAGTGAAGTAGGTGGAGTATTAGGTATTGCATCTGGAATCCCTGGTCTTCCTGGTGTAACAGGAACGAAGAAGGCGGGTATGATCGTGTTCTTGGAAGCGCATAGAACTTCTGGAACAGCAGGATCAGCCCTTTCTGCGGGAGATCTAACGTTTATGGGAGATACTATTGCTCATGAAGCTGGGCATTTCCTTGGGTTGTTCCACACAAACGAGAGAGGTGGATATGATAGTTCTGTTGTTTCTTCGGTAGCCAATTGGCCGTTCGGAGTTTACAATAAGGACGCTATGTCTGACACTCCATTCTGCAATAAGTCGAATGATTCAAATACAGATGGAATGGTATCTATCAGTGAGTGTAGCGGTACTGGTTTCACTAATTCTGGAGCATCAAATCTAATGTTCTGGGCAGGGGACGGAGTTACATCTCAGACACAACTTACAGGCGAACAAGGTTGGCTATTAAGACTTAACCCGTTGGCTTATTAATAGAGGAAAAAGAGATGAAGTTAAAATCATTATTCATGATCGGATTGGTAGCCATAGGGCTACCAATCTCTGCGCAAAACTTGGATACCAATGTATATTCTAAAATTAAGGAATCCTTAACTTTAACCAGGCATTCAAGCAGTGTAGATTTGAGAGCGAGTATAAACCGTATTTCGAGTAATCCTGTTCCTTACTTGGTAGCGATCTCACAAGAATCTGGAGTTAGAATTTACGTTAAAGAAAAGGCAATCTACCTTTTGAAAGATTATCAAACAGATGAGTCTGCTAATTTTTTAAGAAGTAGGATAGAACAGGATAATATACATCCATCTTTGCGTAAATTTGCTGTGAAAGGTTATACCGACGGGTTTTATACGAATGATCCGTTAAAAGTAGAAACATTCCTAAAAAAGTTTCAATCTGATAAGAAGATAGGAACTACTGTTGTTAAATCTTTGCAAAAAGTCCGTTTTGAAAATTTTAGAAAGACTAGCCAACCTACAGAGGTTGATCTAGAAAATCTAAGAAAGAATAAACCGATCAAAAAGTAAGATTCGTTTCGAATGAAAAGGGCCGCGCAATGCGGCTCTTTTTTTATTAAGAGCCATAATCAGTCTGATTTTTCCCTTATAAGTTCCCTTTTTTCGCTGTTTTTTAGAATTATTCTGCCAATTCTTCCTGATTTTAAGATCGTATTATTCTGGACGTACCTTTTCGAACAATTGCCAATAGAATGGGAGAAACGTAGTCTCCAGTTGTTTATAATATCATTACGTGTATTGGATTCTTGTAGGAATTCCAACATATTAAGGATCAGAGATTGAGTTCAGGTTATTATCGTTTTATTTTTATCATAAGTGCTTTGATGGGAATCCTTCCTCAATTAAATTGTGGAGGAGGTCATGGAACAACACTGCTTCCAATTTTCCCTTCTCCTTCCGGTATCAAGGGATTGCATGTTTCCGATTCGGCAGGGAATAGATATTCTTCCGGTTCTACACTTTCTTTAGGTTCTGTTTTAGTTAGTTCTTCTTCTTCAAATACTTTGAAGATTGAGAATGACGGAAGTTTTACAGTTACTCTGACAGGAAGTCCTGATTCAGTTTCTAAAAGTGGGATCCACTCTTCTCAGTATGTGATCGATTCACAACCTTCGAGTACTAGTTTAGCGGATGGAGATTCTAGTTCGTTCCAAATTAGTTTTCAGCCTAGTTCGGTCGGTGTAAAATCTGCATATTTGATCATCAATTCGGATGATCCAAATATAGGTACATACATTCTATATTTGAAAGGAACAGGTACAGAGGCTCCTGCTCCAGCTATTCAGATTTCGGAAGGTAGTTTTAATTTTATCCCGAATGCGCAGACGAACTTTTATGCTCCATCTGGTGGGACTTCTTCTAAAACGATTACTATCAAAAATGGCGGACAACAAAATTTAGTAATTTCTAATATTTCTCTCGGCGGGACGGATGCTGGTTTGTTCAGTCAGAACGGTTCTACTGTTACCATCTCTCCTAAAAAAACGTATACATTTACAATTTCTTTTAGCCCGCCTTCTGTTTCTTCATTCTCTGCTTTTATCTCAATCGATAGTAATGATCCGAATATTGCAAGTTATACAATTGGTTTGTCCGGAGTAGGAACTTCTGGAAATGTTCCTCAGATCTCGGTAACGTATTCTGATAATAATAATATTTCCAGAGATATTTCAAGCAGCACTGGATTCTCTTATTCTTTCGGAAGTGTTTTTCCTGGAGTTGTGTCATCTAGTAAAACAATTACGATCCGTAATTTAGGAAGTTCTAATTTAGATCTGTCTGGAACTCCTGTAACATTAAGTGGAACAGATCCAGGAGAATTTACTGTAACTCAACCTTCTGTTTCTAGTCTTGCTCCAAATGCCTCTGCCACGTTCTTGATCAAATTCAGTCCTACAAGCGTGGGCTCCAAATCTGCTACTGTTACTTTGAGTACCACCAATGGAAAAGGTGGAAATTCTTCCAGTTCTGTTTTGGCTGTTTCCGGTGCAGGGGGAAGAAGGGACATTATTGTAACTTGGGCACATTCTAAAGAGCACGCAGTCCATATGGCATCTGGCGCTTACAGAGTTTGTTATAAAAAAGGTTCAGACTTTACTGCACAAGGGGATTCTGGTGTGACCTGCGATGCAGATGTAGTGTATGCGGGTGATCCATACACCCCAAATTATAAAACGATTACAGTAAGTTCCGCCGGGACTTGGTTTATTCGAGTGAAATCATTTTCTCAATTTAATGCAACGGGGTCTTCATTTTCCAAGTCGATCCAGGCAACAGTAAGTTCTCCAGGGTATTAAATAAATCTTATGAAGAATAAATATATAATAATTGCTCTCCTTCTTTCGACAGTATCTATCGGTTATCTTTTTGCCGAAAAAGAAACGAATATCGTTCCAACCTTATCTAAACTTTTGGATCCTGTGGGAAATACTGATAATAAAAAGTATTATAAAAGAGATTCAAAAATAAAATTCAAATCTTCTGAAGTTTTGGTTAAGTTCAGAGATACTGCAGGCGACTCGGTAAAATCTTATGCAGTTAGTTCTTTTAATGGAAAAGTCCTGAACGATTTAGGTGAGACCGGAATTTCTCAAGTAGAATTGAGAGAAGGTCAAACTGTGGAAGAGGCAGTTGCTGAATATTCTACTCATCCTGATGTAGAATATGTGCAGCCAAATTATATTTATCATGCAAGCACATCTCCGAACGACCCGATCTACAATCAGTTGTGGGGAATGAATAATACAGGGCAGAGTGTTTTAACTGCGACGTATGCTACGAATAATCCTGGCACCAGCACCAATGATATGAGAATGGAAAGTGCTTGGGATGTGAACACAGATTGTACAAATACCGTTGTAGCTGTTGTAGATTCCGGTGTGAATTATAATCACCAAGATCTAAGTGCAAATATGTGGAGTTCCGGTTCTTGCGTTTCAGATAAGGGAGTTTCTTTAGGTTCTTGTTCCAATGGTTGGGATTATGCAGATAACGATTCCAATCCAATGGATTTAAATGGTCATGGAACGCATGTTGCAGGTACGATTGGAGCTAGAGGTGATAATGGAACTGGGGTTGCAGGAGTTTGCTGGACTGCGAAAATTATGGCAGTTCGAGTTTTAGATCAATCTGGTTCTGGAGATACTGCAACTATTATTAAAGGAATTAACTTCGCTGTTCGTAACGGAGCAAAGATCCTGAACTTAAGTTTGGGTGGTCCTGATTATGATTCAGCAATGCGTTCTGCAATCTCAAATGCAGGAAGCAAATATGATGCGTTGTTCGTTGTTGCTGCTGGTAATGAGAGCAATGATTTAAAATCAGATAATTCTTATCCTTGTGAATATGATGAAGCTAATATTCTTTGTGTGGCTGCCTTAGATCAAAAGTTTCAGTTAGCGAGTTTTTCTAATTTTGATTCTTCTAAAAAGAATGTGGATATAGGAGCCCCAGGCACAAATATTAGAAGCTCTTGGGCGGGCGCAGAAGCTACTTCATCTTTAGCGTTTGCAAGTTGGAGTACAATAAATGTCGATGGAACTGCATGGAATTGGGCGAATTGTCCTCCTACTGTTCTGTATTTATCAACTAGTTGTTCTACTGCAATTATAGGTAGCTCTAATTTCGGATATGCGTCTAATACATATTCAGTTGTATATGCTCCAATCTCAATTACTTCAGGTGCGGAAGCAGTCACTGCTAGAATGAATTTATACTTGGATACAGAATCTGGTTATGATGGGATCAATATGTACGCTTCCACTTCTTCTGTTCCAGCAACTATATTCAGTTCTCCTAATAAAGTTGGGAGTCTCTCTGGGGAAACAAATGGTTCATTGATCGCAAATTTTGAAGTTGCAGCTAAGAATTGTGTGGGATCTTCCACTTGTTATTTCGGTTATGAATTCGTCTCAGATTCTTCTGTTAACAGGGCCGGGGTTGCTATTACCTCATTTAATTTGATCACTTTAGATAATAATGATATTACTCAATATAATACGATCAACGGAACTTCGATGGCCACGCCTCATGTGGCAGGTCTTGCTACTTTATTGAGATCATTTAATCCTAAATTTACATATGCAGATACAATTACAGCAATCGTTGCAGGTGGTACCGCTACTAGTTCTATTCAAAACATTACTAAATATGGTAAGGCTGCTAATGGAAATGGTGCGATCCGAAATTTAGAAGCTCCTAAGGATCTAAATGTAGATGTTCCTTAAATTTTTTTTGAGAACGATCTCAATCTTTGTGTTTATATCGATATCAGGATTTTCTACATTCGCACAAGGATTTCCCAAAAATCTTCCGGCTGAAAAAGGTAAATATGTGAAGCCTGGACGGATCGTTCCGAACGAGTATATTTTTAAATTAGTTTCTGGAACAAGTTTGGAAAGGATAAAGGAATTAACTCCTAATTCTACAATTCTAAATGTAGAATTGATTATGGAAGATACTTACAAGGTTACGTATAAATCCGATCCAGGTTTCGATATTCTTAAAAATATTTCTTCCAAGTCTGGTTTTGTAGAATCAGTCCAACATAATTTAGTATACAGGGCATTTTAAAAAATAGCCTTATAATACACTTTATAGAAAACTAATATTATTTTCCTGAAAACCCGGCTTGTATCCACTTTGCAATTTGGTCCAAGGCATTTTTGGCTTCAGGGACACTTCTTCCTAAATTAAAAAATCCATGGATCAAAGTTTCGTAAGTTTTAATCTCCAGTTTTACTTTTGCTTTTCGGAGAAGGTCTGCATATGCGACTCCCTCGTCCTGTAGCGGATCAAACCCTGCTATCAAAATGTATGTTTTAGGCGTATGGGAAAAATTAGTCTGTTGAAAAGGTGTGACTCTTGGGTCTTTCCAATCTTTTGAATTTGGCACACTATGATATTTGAAGTAGCGAAGTAGATCTCGAGTGAGAGCGTATCCGTTCGCATATTCTTCTACACTTTTTCTTTCTTGGATTAGATCGATCCACGGATAGATAAGTATTTGGAATTGAGGAAGAGTGAGTTTTTCTTTTTTAGCAAGGGTAGAAATGGAAATCGCTAAATTTCCACCAGCAGAATCCCCAGCTACAGCGATCTTTTTAGGATCAATTCCAATCGATTTTCCATTTTCTTTGATCCATTTATAGGCAGAATAAGCATCTTCCCAAGAAGAAGGATAAAGATGCTCAGGTCCCAATCTATAATCGACTGCGAGTATTGCTCTGCCCGAAATTTTTGCTAAATATCTTAGAGGTAAATCGTGAGACTCTAGATCTCCGATTACGAATCCTCCCCCATGAAAATAAAGCAAACAGGGTTCCAGGTTTTTTGTTATATTAGAAGAATATAATCTAACCTTAATCCTCGGGCCGGTTCCTGGAATGGAAAAATTTTCGACTCTGGGAATATCTTCTTTTTCCAGATCGAAAGAAGCCATTATCTTTTTGACAAGTTCCCTCGCTTTAGGCGGAGGAAGATTTTCAGGTTTCGGTTTTATTCTAGCTAGAACTAATGCTGCACGGATCCTTTGGTCTAAGGTCCTTCCTCTTTTGATATCTTTTCCAAAAATTCTAAGAATCGAATCTGGTAAGGAAAGTAAAGCTCTTGCCGCTAAGGTCTCAAACTTTTGCCAGAGCATTCTTTTTCCTTGGTTCTGTTTTTCCATTAGAAGAGCTTTGTTTTCCAGATTGTTTATATTTTGCTTTGGATGGCACAGGTAATGTTTGTAAACTTTTAGAAGCTCTCTTTTTACCTGCTTTTAATTCCTTCTGCATATAATATAAAAAGTCTTCGTAATCTACCTGCATTGTATGTCTTGCAGATGTTACATATCTTTTCTTCATTTTCTTTTCGTAATCTTGGATCTGATTTTGCATTTCTGGAATTGTAGGTAAGCTATAATTTCCGGTTAAATATTCTGCTAACCATTTTCCTTGGAACTCTGCAAGAGGCATGATTGCACCTAAGGGTTGGTACAATCCTACAAAGAATAAATTATTCAGATCTGGTTTGAAAGTCCTATGAAATAAAGGAAGATGATTATCAGGAGCTGAGATAAACTCAGGTTTGAAGAATGGAAACTTGACGTTATATCCAGTGCAATAGATAATCGCGTCTATTTCTTCTTCGGAACCATCCGCAAACTTTACCTTGTTACCATTATATTCTTGGATTACAGGTTTGTATTTGATATCCCCTCTTCCAAGTCTGACTAAAATATCTTGAGAGATAGTAGGATGCGCTTCTCCAGGTTTATGATCCGGTTTAGGAAGACCAAAATCTTCCATCTTACCAACTCCGATCTTTAACATTGTTCCAAACAGAAGTTGTTTTAACCAGAAAGGTGTTCCAGGAGGAAGTAGTTCAGTTTGTTTATCTAAAGGTTTTCCAAAAAGATAATTTGGAATTACCCAAGCGCCTCTTCTGGAACTTAAGAAAACTTTTTTTGCAACTCCAGGACGGCTCAATTCTACGGAAATATCCATAGCGCTATTTCCCATACCGAGTACTACAACTCTCTTGCCAGTTAATTGGATCGGATGTTCGGGATCTACATAGTCATGAGAATGTATTATCTTTCCGTTAAATTTACCTGGAAAATCAGGTTCTGGCCAGCGTGGGGACCAATGATGTCCATTCGCAACTATGACTGCATCATAAAATATTTTTTCTCCCTTCTCACTAGTAACTAGATAAGTTCCGTCGTCTTGGGGTTCTATTTTTGCGACACCATTCTTAAATTTCATATTTTTGCGAAGGCCAAAGTGCTCCACATAATCTACGAAATATTTTTGGATAGGTTCATGATTTGGGTAATCCGCATACCAATCAGGCATAGGATAATCCCTATATTCCATTCTATCTCTATGAGTATTGATATGTAATGATTTATAAATATTACTTATACCGTTGTCGTTTTTAAATCTCCAGTTACCTCCTACATCGCTTCCTTTTTCGTAACAGTCGTAAGGGATTCCTTTGTCCTGCAATGATTTACAAACAGTGATTCCACTAGAGCCGGCGCCAATAACGCAGACTTTCGGCAACTCTTGCATATAGTTCTCCGATCTTTTTATGAGGTTGATAAAACGATTTAGTAGTAGAAGTTTTTCGAACGCATAGTCAAGTCCGAAAATGGATTGAGTTAATAAATCGATATGTTTAGGTCGGACGTATGAAGACAGAAGAGAAAACAAATGTTCATTTTGATTACGATTATATCGTAGTAGGTTCAGGCTTTGGCGGAAGTGTTTCCGCAATGAGATTAAGCCAAAAAGGGTATTCTGTCTTAGTAATCGAGTCCGGTAAAAGATGGACTGCAAAAGAATTTCCTAAAACGAATTGGTCTGTTCACAAATATTTATGGATGCCTAGATTAGGTTTTTACGGGATCCAAAGATTAAATCTTTTGAAAGATTTTTTTCTAGTCAGCGGCGCCGGTGTTGGCGGGGGTTCTTTAGTATATGCAAACACACTTTACGTTCCTTCTGAAAAAACATTAAACCATCCTACATATAAAAAGATTGGAGGAAAGGATGGAATGCTTCCTTTCTATAAAGTCGCTTCTAAAATGTTGGGAGTCGTTCAAAATCCGCACTTGGATAAATCGGATGCAATTTTAAAAGAGATCGCTCAAGAAATGGGAAGAGGAGAAACTTTTTCAGCAACTCCTGTTGGAGTATTCTTCGGTGAAAAACAAGGACAGACAGTAAAAGATCCTTACTTCTTGGGCGAAGGTCCTGAAAGAACTACATGTAATCTTTGCGGAGGTTGTATGGTAGGATGCCGTTTTAATTCTAAAAACACATTAGATAAAAATTATCTATTTTTTGCAGAGAAATTAGGGACTAAAGTCCTTCCTGAAACAAAAGTAACTGATCTAGTTCCATTAAATGAATATGGGGATCCCGATCCGAATGCGAGTGGAGAATTTGGTTATCAACTTTCTACTAGGTCTACTACAGGTTGGTTCGGCTCTCCTAAAAGAAAATTTAAAGCTAGGTCTGTTGTACTTTCTGCCGCAGTAATGGGAACTGTAGGTTTACTTTTGCGTTCCAGAGAAGCTGGACATATGAATCGTCTTTCTGCTCGTTTAGGAGATGATGTTCGTACAAATAGTGAAACAGTTTTGGGAGTTACTAAGTTTGGAAAGGATGTGGACTTTTCTAGAGGAGTTGCGATCACTTCTTCCATTCATCCTGATGAACATACTCATATAGAGCCGGTTCGTTATTCTAAGGGTTCTGACTTTTTTGGAGCTCTTGCGAGTGTTCTTACTGATGGTGGAGGTTTCTTTCCTAGGCCTCTTAAATATTTTTTCACAATGTTCACTCAGCCTATTTATTTTTTAAAAGCTTCTTGGCCCTTTGGATTTGCTAAAAATTCTCTCATTCTTCTAGTCATGCAGACCTTAGATAATAAAGTAAAGTTAGTAAGAAAAAGAAGAATGTCCTGGCCTTTCGAAAAGTCCATGACCTCTGCAATTAGTTCAGGGGAGAAGGTGCCATCTTATATTCCAATTGCAAATCAAACAGCAAGAAAGGTTGCCAAGAAGATAGGAGGAATTCCTAGAAGTTCTTTAAATGATGTTCTTTTGAATGCGCCCATCACTGGGCATATCATGGGTGGATGTGTAATGGGTTCTGATCCGGAAGAAGGTGTGATCGATTTTGAGAATAAAGTTTACGGTTATAAAAATCTAAGAGTTTGTGATAGTTCTATGATCCCAGTGAATCTTGGAGTAAACCCTTCTCTTTCCATCACAGCGATGACTGAAAGAGCGATGTCTATGATCCCTCCCAAAGACAATAAGTCTGTATCTAGTTTTGAATTCGAAAAAGAATTTGGGATCACATCTGTGGTCTTTCCTAAAATCTGATCTGAAAACGATAGACCTAGGTTTCGCTAAAATAAATTCTCTCCGTATCGGGTATCGCCGGTTCGGAGAAGGATTTTGGGCTTATTAAAAGAAAGTTTAAAGGATTTTTTTCAAACCAAAAGGGATTGGATCTCTTTTGCAGGAGTGTTTCTCCTATTTTTAATATTCTGGTCTTATAATTATTCCTTTCGATTTGCTCCACTTTTTACTCAGGCTTTAAAAGATAACCAGATCGGTTTAAGTCTATTTTACTTTTTATTTTTTGCAGCGGGTGCTTTGGTTATCTATCCAATCGTTCTTGCATTTTACGGAAAATTAAACGAATTCAAACCTTCGATTCCTTTAATCTTAGGTTTCGTAGTAGTTCTTGCAATTGTATGTTCCGCAAGGATTAGAGATTCAGAGTTATTCAACTGGGCTGGTTCTTCTTCGGTAGAAATTGCAATGCTTACTATTAACTATGTGGGAACCATTCTTGCATATATTGCGTTGCCAATAGCTTGGATCCTTCTACGTAAAAATTCTCCAGACAGGTTTTTAGGTTTAAGTAAATCTCCAAAATTCGGAGAAGTATTATTCTTACTGGGACTGATGCTGCCTATAATCGCAATTGCGTCCTTCTCCCTTTCTTTTCTTTCCGTATATCCAAGATTCGCTGGTAGAATGTCAGACGGTTATTTGATTTATCCGCCCGCTTTATGGATCATTTTATTCGAAATTTCTTATGCAGCAGATTTTGCAGTTTTGGAAACTTTCTTTAGAGGATTTATGGTCTTTCCTTTGGCTTCTCGAGTAGGAAGTAAGCCCGTAGTTTTAGGCATGGCATTCATGTATGGTCTATTACATTTTACAAAACCTCAATTCGAAGCATTAGGTTCTTTTTTTGGAGGTTTTATTCTTGGAATGATCTCCTATAGGACCAAATCAGTATATGCGGGAATTTTAATACATATAGGGGTAGCTCTTGCAATGGAGCTTGCTGCTACTTTACAGTTTTTGTATTTTATGGAGTAATTCTCCGGCTCAGCTAGAACCGGAGAAATTGAAATTTCAGATACGGATCGTGTATCCTATATTATAGAAGAAGATCACATGAACTATATGTTGCTGCTGGTAATGGTCCACCAAGGCCCTTTTTACAGCAGGATCGCTTGATAAGGAAGAGATAGAGTTGATGATGAACTCATTCTTATATCCGTAAGCTTTAGCAGGATCGATAGTCAATCCATCATTAGAATTGCTATCAGGATACGCGCCGATATTCGGAGTGTAAGTTCCATTATCCACTAAAGCAGGTGTTGCTCTATACATCATATTCGCAGCGAAGAAAAATTTTCCGTAATCGAATTGGAGTCTAGGGCTAACGTCGCTAATTCCTTTTTTCCGATCTGTGTTATCGTTCACTTCTGCGTAACCTACTACTAAACTAGGAGTGATCCTGAAAGTTTCTCCTTTAAAAAATTCGTGAGAAAGAGTCAGGCGGTAGTTATGAGTTCCTTGGAAAGTCCCGCCGTAATCGTTTAACATTTTATTATTAATCGAGAACTGAGGATTTAACCATTCCCAAAAAGGAGCCTTCCATCCGATCACCCAATATCCTCTCATTACATAACTAGGATCGTTTTGGTTGATGAATAAAAATCCAGCCGAGAATGTACCAAGCTTGGTTTCATGATCGTACATCGCTCTCGTGAATATATAATCAAAGAGTCCATTTTTTTCTTTTCTGGTTTTTACTTCATTTGGATCGAATTGCAAAGTTCCTGTAGCAAAAGACTTATCTAAAAGATAAGTTTGATCAGGGCCGCCTGGTGTGGATTGTAATCTTAGATCCGAATCAGTGTTACTTCTGTCCACCAATGGGTTCATAACGATAAGCCCAAGTTTAAATTGTTTAGGCAAACCTAATATTTCTACACTAGTAGTTAGGAAATAAGCTTCGTAAAAATCTTTGTAAGAAGTTCCGTTTCTTCTCGCTTGTCTTTCTCCGAATAGATCGGAACCTTGGAAGGCACCGTCATTGGATAAAGATTGAGAAAGCAAGATAGAATGTTCCGGAAGTGAATCTTTAGGAGAAGATGTCTTGACCGCTCCCGTTGGAACACTTTCGTCGGAGGCAAATTCAGGAATAGTATCCGGAGCATCTTCCGAGATTTGTTTAATTTTATCCTTTCGGATTCTATATATGACTCCGTCTGGATCGACCACCTCTATCTCGGTTTCCGATTCTTTTTGAATGGAAACTTTTTTGAAAATACGACCCGCATTCATTTGGATCGTTACTGCTAAAATTGTTTCGAGAGGGAGAGTGAGGATCAGTAGGAGGATTGAGGAAATACCAAAAATTCTTCCCATACAACCATTGTCCAAAATTGGGGGAGTTTCTTCAATACACATACATCTGTAATCATTTATTTACTTATCCCTTTACTGATGTATAACATTCCTTATTTTTCCAAATGACATGAACTTTTCCTTATCCTAAGAGTCCCACGAAGATTTGGCCCTTAAACTATTTTGTATTTTTAGCCTATAGAAATTCGGTTTTCAGTATCATAACAAAGATGTATCTTTGGAGAAAGCACTTCTTTCAGGCAAAAATATGATCCAACTCAATCGACCTTCTTTATTCAAAAATTCTAATTTTTATTCAGGAGAATGGAGAACCTTCTCCAAAACAATTCAGGTATTTGATCCTGCAACGGGTGATAAAATTGGAGAAGTGCCTGATCTTCCCAGAGAAGAAGTAAGAAAAGCTTTGGAGTTTGCTGAGAAGTCACAAAAAGATTGGGCCAAAACAATTCCTAAACAAAGAGCCAGATTTCTCAGGAACTGGGCAGATCTAATGATCCATAATAAAGAAGATTTAGCAAAAATTATGACCTGGGAACAAGGAAAACCTTTGGCAGAATCCAGAGGTGAAATTGATTACGCGGCATCTTATCTTGAATGGTTTTCAGAAGAAGCAAAACGTGCTTATGGAGATTTGATTCCCACTCATAGAAAAGAACTTAGATTGATGGCTTGGAAAGAGCCAGTGGGTGTTACTGGAATTTTAACACCTTGGAATTTTCCTTCTTCCATGATCACTCGAAAGATTGGACCGGCGCTTGCGGCTGGATGTGTCGTTATCTCTAAGCCTTCTGAACTTACTCCGTATTCTGCAATCGCGTTAGCTGTTCTTGCGGAGGAGGCTGGAATTCCTGCCGGAGTTTTTCAAATAGTTACTGGGCAGCCTGAACCGATCGCAAATGAATTTTTAGAAAATAAAATTGTTCGTAAGATCAGTTTTACAGGTTCCACAAGAGTTGGAAAAATACTTTTAGAAAAATCAGCAAACCAAGTGAAAAGAATTTCTTTAGAGTTAGGAGGTAATGCTCCTTTTATAGTATTCGCAGATTCAAATATTAAAGAAGCGATACGCGGAGGAATTATTTCAAAATTTCGTAATGCAGGACAAACCTGCGTTTGTACAAACAGATTTTTGGTAGAGGAAAAGATCGCAGAAGAATTCGCTCATGGTTTAGCGGAAGAAGTTTCCAAATTCAAAGTAGGGAATGGTTTTGAAGAAGGAGTCAATATTGGTCCTTTGATCCATTCGGCAGCCGTCAAAAAAGTGGATTCACATTTAAAAGACGCCATTGAAAAAGGAGGGAAACTTCTGATCGGAGGCAAACCTCATTCTCTCGGTGGGAACTTTTACGAACCGAGCGTTCTCTCGGGAATCTCCGAAAAATCATTATGTTTCCAAGAAGAAACATTTGGTCCTCTTGCACCTATAAAAAGTTTCAAAACAGAAGAAGAAGCATTACAAATTGCAAACGCAAGCGACGTTGGTTTAGCATCTTACGTATATACAAACGACCCTGCTAGGATTTGGAGAATTTCAGAAGCCTTGGAAGCAGGAATGGTTTCCGTAAACGAAGGCATTTTATCAACAGAACAGGTTCCTTTTGGAGGAGTAAAAGAGTCCGGCATGGGCAGAGAAGGCTCTAAGTACGGAATAGAAGAGTATCAGGAAATAAAATATATCTGCTGGGGTGGGCAAGGTTAATCGTAAAAACTTCGAATTCTCGCTGTTAGTTTTGTAAAAAAATTTTCGTCTCTTGAGTCCGGACTTCTTTTCGCATTTTCCTTGACGAAGTCGTCCTTCGGATCAATTTCTTAGGCTGCCCTTTTTATGGACCCATTTTATTTTAACTTTTACTTCTTCGGATCCTTACTCGCTTCCTTATTTTCTTTGTATGTTTCCTTTTTCTTTCTGACCATCAAAGAAAGAAGTAAGGCGGCATTTCACTTAGGCCTTTCGAGTTTATCCACTACCATTTTTCATTTTGGCTATTTGGTGGCCTTCTGCTCTCCGGAAGACTGGACGATCTTTCATAGATGGATCGTAATTCCATTTCCGATGGTGGGCTATACTCAGCTTTTTATATTCTTCTTCTATTTCCCAACACCTAAGAGAGAAAAATTAGGACTTACTTTGTATGCAGTCTTGTATGCAGGAGTTATAACCCTCGCGATTTTCTATATTATGCTTTCCTTAAAGTCTACTAGAAGTTTCGTGATGGGAAGTCATTATTGGGATTTTGAAACTCATTTATTTTATAAAATTTTCTCTCTTATAGTTTTCCTTTATAATTTCATTTTTTTGATCGCTGCTATCTGGAGAGCGATCGTTGAAAAAGGAGCAGAGAGAAGGTCCGTAATTTATATCACTCTGGCTTACCTGACCATTACACTTTTACCAGGCATTACAAATGCTTTAAGTAGAGAAGGTACCGTATCTAGGGCGGTCTATCAGCAAACTGCAGACATTCTTCTTGTAGCTGGATTATTTTTAATACTAATCGTTTATGTAAACGCAACCAAAGAAAGAACCACAATCTTAAGTAGGATTGTAGGAGTCAGTATGGCTACCTTTCTTCTCGCATTTCAGTTGGTGGGATTTGCAATATTAAATGGATATGATTCTTCTTTCGATCTAATCAAAAAAGAAGAAGCTAAATTGGTCGTTTTGCAGGGAGAAACTCCGAACGGATTTGCATACTTAACTTCCTATGATCCGAACGAAAATCGTTTTCAAACGGAAAAAGGTTTTAAGGATCTAAGATTCGATTCGGAAGATAGATTAGAAATTCGATTCTTTTATATTTCTAAAAATCTTGCGAGTTTCGGAAATCTTCCTGCTAACACAAGATGGGAAAGATCCAAAACAATTTTAGAAAATTCTCCCAAAGAATTCTATGCTTACCAAGAAGGACTGAAAGAATTTTTAGAATCTAAGGGGACTAACATTGTTTCAGATGAAGATGTACGCGAATTTTTCAGACATCTGAATAAACGACTAAAAGTAGTACGAAGTAAATATTCTCATCTGCCTTCTAAATCAGATGCTCCTGCAATTTATAAACTTTTAAAATCAGAAGAAGTTGGCCTTTCAGCAATTTTAGAAAAAGTGAAGGTAAAAGCAGAGGCTGATCTTAAGGCAGATATATCTGAATCAGACTTGGACAAAACGGTCCTTCTACCCTTAACTCCGATTAGAGAAGTGGGAGAAAGGATCTATAGGGGAACGAAATATTATAAGGTAGGAGATGAGAAACCTCAGTATTATGTTTCGTACTTGGTTGTACACCCTACAAATGGAAATGTATACGAAGTAGGTTTCACTTATATATCTTTCCGTACATTCATACATGAACCTGCATTGATCTTAGTTGTATGTTTACTCGCGATCATGTTAGTGATCAGTGTTGGATTCAGATTTTTCTTCCAAAATGCTCTTATCAAACCTATGGACGAAGTAGTTGTTGGTTTAACGGAGGTAAATTCAGGAAACTTGGATTATCGCCTCGAACCAAGAGTAGAAGATGAGATCGGATTTATCGCAAGATCATTTAACAGAATGGCAAGGTCCATCCAGTCTGCTCGAAAAAGATTAGAACAATACGCTAACGAGTTAGAAGAAAAAGTAAAAGAACGTACCAAGGAATTGGAACAAACCTTAGGAGAAGTACAAGAGCTCAAACAACAACAAGACGGAGACTATTTCTTAACTTCTCTTTTGATCAAACCTTTAGGTGCAAACAAAGCAGTTCATGAGAACGTAAAGGTGGATTTTTTACTAGAACAAAAGAAAAAATTTACCTTCAGAAGATATCATGATGAGATAGGTGGAGACTTAAACATCTCTAATCATATAGATTTAATTGGTAGGTCGTATACAGTATTCTTAAATGCGGATGCAATGGGAAAATCAATGCAGGGCGCAGGCGGCGCTCTCGTTTTAGGATCCGTTTTTGAATCTATAATAGAAAGAACTAGACTTGTCGATATTATGAAAAATCAGTCTCCGGAACGTTGGTTGAAGAATGCGTTTACGGAACTTCATAAAGTATTCGAAAGTTTTGACGGCTCCATGCTGGTTTCTTCTGTGATGGGACTTGTAGACGACGAAGTTGGTATTTTATATTTTATTAATGCAGAACATCCTTGGACGGTTTTGTACAGAGATGGAATTGCAAGTTTTATTGAAGATGAGTTGATGTTCCGTAAGTTAGGAACTACCGGAATGGAGGGTCGAATTTATATTAAAACATTCCAATTAGAACCTGGAGATGTGATCATTGCTGGTTCTGACGGTAGGGATGATATTCTGATTGGAACAGACGCAGATGGGGGAAGGATCATCAATGATGACGAAAAACTTTTCCTTAGACTCGTGGAAGAAGGTAGGGGTGATCTTGATGGAATTTACAATTGTATCACTGGAAAAGGACCTTTAACCGACGACCTTTCTCTTATTAGGCTTTCTTTCAAAGAAGCTGATTCAGATCAGAAACTTCATGATGAACAAAAGCAGAAGATAAAAGAACTCCTAAATAGAGCGAAGGAAACTTCTCAGAACAAAGACGTGGCAGAAGCCATTACTTATTTGGAAGAAGCAGAGAACCTAGACAGTCGCATCCCTGAAGTGAAGAAAAATTTTGTAAAATTATTCTTAAAACTCAAAGACTATTCCAAAGCAGCACATTACGCAGAAGACTATCTAAATATCAAGCCTGTAGATAAGGAAATTTTATATGTCGCTTCCTTTGCGGCAAGGAAAGCAGGGCAGTTGAAAAAGGCTTTGGACTTTGGGGAAAGGTTAAGACTGAGAGAACCGGATCATTTTAAAAACCTAATGAATCTGGCCCAAGTATATATCGCTTTAAAAAATTATGAAAGAGCAATGTATATGGTCCAATCCGCTCTACATATAGAGCCTGAAAATGAAGCGGTGCTTAGGATCAGGGACGTTCTAAGGAAAAATTGGCGTCAGTAGACACTTATACTTCTGACTAATATCAACTTTTAAAGATATAGTCCTTAGAGTATGGAATTAAAATGTGAGTTTTTGCTCACTTTATAAAAAATAAGATCGATTCTATGCGCCTCCGGTTTCAATTTAGAGTATTCTTTAGATAAAACCAAACATTATTGGGGGCGCCAATGAATGATGAACGAACCACGGAAAAGATCGCGGCGTTAGGCCCTTTGACAATCAATCGGATCCGCATCGGACTAGTTTTTTTGATCCTAGCCTCCCTTGCTGCTTCTTGGGAACAAAGTTCCTTTGCGCAAAATATGGCTTACCTAGGCGGAACGATCTCAATGGCGATCGTCTCCTTGATAAATTTATTTTTTTCCTATCGGAATGGAAGGATCCCGAAATCGTTCGGAATGATTTCAGTCATTTTAGATATATTAATACTTGCGAGTGTTATGTTTTTTGCCGCTTCTACGGACAAAAACATGTCTTCCGGTATTATTAGGCAGATCATATTATATGCGATTAATGTAATACTTATTGTGTATTCAGGATTACTACTAACACCAAAATTTGTGGTTATTGCAGGAGTTGTATCGGCGATTGCTCAAGGTGCAGTAATCTTAAATTGTTATCTCCATGGAGTGGTATTCTCCGAGGAACCTTTAGAAGTACTTTCTCCAGGATTTGCTTCTACTTCCGAACAAATTTTAAAATTAATTTTTCTAATCGTTATAGCCTTTATAGTGAGAAGTGTGATCAATATATTTGGGCTCATGCGTGACGCAGAAGAGGAAAAACTAAACACGATCATAACCTCTGAAAACGAATTGAAAAATAGTAAGGAGAGGATGGATTCAGCTGCATTTTCCTTGAAGGAAAAATCCAGATCTTTAAGGAACTTCTCCAATGAATTTTTTGATGTGATCAATAATCATGCTGCTTCTTTTGATGAGATAGGAAGTACCTTAACCGAATTTTTATCTCAGATTGAAAGTGCTGCTTCTAGTGTTAAAGATCAATTTGGAAGAATAGAATTACTTGTAAAAGAAAGCCAAAATTTAAGATCTTTGATCGATAAAATTTCAGGTTATTCTTCTGAGTTAAATGGTCGGATCCATTCTGTTTTGAATACAGGTAAAGAAGTGACCGAATTTGTTTCAGGCCTTTCTGAATCTTTGGAATCTCTTGGAGAATCATTTCGTTCTGTGGGAGAAGTTACGGTAATAATGGCCGATGTTGCAGATCGTACTAATCTACTTTCTTTAAATGCGTCTATAGAAGCTGCAAGAGCCGGAGTTGCAGGAAGAGGTTTCGCAGTAGTTGCTACAGAAGTTTCTAAACTTGCTGAGAGCAGTGGGCAAAATGCTGCAAGGATCTCTAAAATAATCGGTGAATCTAATGATTATGTAGACAAGGGCAGAAATAGAGCCTCGGCAACTTCGGAGAAGGTTAGAAATCAAGAAGATCAGTTTGCTACGTTCTTGGGTAGATTTAATGAATTGAATGGACTACTTGAGGATCAGATGAAAATAAATGATCAGTTTCTGGCTAGTTTATCAGAATTACGTAAACTTTCGGCCGGGATAGAAACTTCTTCAAACGAACAGAATACTGGTGCCTCCATGATTATGGGAGCGATATCTGAATTACAGGGTTCGATGGATTCTTTATTGAGAAAGAGCGAACTTTTATCAGACACAATCAGGGTTTTAGAAGAAGAAGCAGAACTTTTAGGAAAGGAAAATTGATCTATATCAGTTAAATGATCGGATATATTAGGGACTCCTTAATAAAGGGCAACGTTAACGTTCTTTTGCAATAAATTTTCCACGAATAAAATACGAAAAAGGATCGATTTATTGGCCCTTTTGCCGTCTTGGATATTAGTTAATAAAAATGTTCCTAAGGCGGGTTTTTCTAATATGGTAGCACGTTCCGAAACGGAAAAAATTCTCGCTCAAGGTCCGATCACGATCAATCGAATCAGATTCGGACTGACCTTGCTCTACTTCGCATCTATTGCAATGGGTTACAAAAGAAGTACCCTATTCCAAAACTCGCTCTATATTCTCGGGACCTCAGCTATGGTGATATACGTCACCTACTCTTTTCTTAAAACTAGATTCGGAAGCGGAGTATCGCCTTTTTTAGGAAAAGTTTTTATAGTAACTGATGTTATCGTACTTTGTTTGGTCATGATTGGCGCTACCACTGAAGATGCAAAGCTTGCTTCGAATGTTATCAAACAAGTTGTACTATATACAATTAACGTTATATATATAGTGTACGCTGGTCTTTTGCTCTCTCCTAGATTCGTATACTTGACTGGTTTCTTAACTATTTTATGCCAAAGTTTAGTAACAGTGAATGCGGCTTATACCGGAGTTATTTTTACAGAAGATAGTATAACTTCTATCACTCCTGGCTATGCAGCTATGTCAGAACAAATTACTAAGATGTTATTCTTAATGACAACTGCATTCATAGTAGTTGCTGTTATTAAGATCTTCTTGCAGTTAAAAAGTATAGAAGAAGAAAAATCGCAAGCCATCGAAAAATCCAAAGAGGATTTGGAATATGGTAGGATCAGAATGACTGAGTCTGCCATTTCTTTAAAAGAGAATTCCAAAAAGTTAAAAGACTTCTCAGACGATTTTTCGGAAGTGATAAGCAATCATGCTGCTTCTTTCGAAGAGATCAGTTCCACAATGGAAGAATTTTTAGCTCAAACGGAACAATCTACAGAAACAGTAAAAGATCAATTCACAAAGATTGAAGGACTATTGGGAGAAAGTAGGAATCTTAATACTCTAATTGATCGTATCTCAGGACATTCCAACGACTTGAATCGTAATATGGATATAGTCTTAGATGCAGGAAAAGCAGTAAGCCAATTCGTAGATGGTCTCAGAACTTCATTAGAATCTCTGGGAAGTTCTTTCAGATCGGTGGGGGAAGTGAACCAGATCATGTCTGATGTTGCTGATAGAACTAACCTTCTATCCTTGAACGCATCTATCGAAGCCGCAAGAGCCGGGGCCGCAGGAAGAGGATTTGCAGTTGTTGCAACTGAGGTTTCTAAACTTGCAGAGAGCAGTTCTGAGAACGCAGATCGTATTTCTAAAATTATAAATGAAAGTACTAAGTATGTACAAGACGGACAAAAATCCGCTCATACTGCGAATGAAAAAGTGAAAGAGCAAGATGCTTTGTTCACAAACTTTTTAGATAGTTTTAAACAATTGAATCAATTATTGAGCGAGCAGAAAATTGTGAACGAGCGTTTTTTGAACAGCCTTTCAGTTTTAAGAAATTTATCTTCTGATATTGAATCTGGTTCGAAAGAACAGTCGCTTGGAGCTAATGCAATCATGACGTCTGTATCTTCTTTGCAAAGTTCTATGGATTCTTTGTTAAGAAAGAGCGAAATGTTGGCCGAAACCATCAAAATTTTGGAAACTGAAGCCCAAACACTAGCTTCCAAAGGTTAGTTATTCTTCTGCGAAAATTTCCGAACTAGTTTGTGTAGAAAAATCTTGAATTCTAAACACTAGGGATTAGAAAAGTCGCTCCATGGTTTATTTTAACTCATGGGCGATCTCTTCGCTCATCTGTTCCATCTTTACCTTTATCATTTTTGCTTTTTTAGCTGCGCTAAAGAAGAAGGCGAATTATACAAGCGCGTTCTCTCTTCTTTTCTTTTTCGTATTTTTGATCAACTTTGGGTTCTTTTTCTCGGCGATTCTTCCGTTTCCAGGAGCGTCTTATCACAGACTAGTTACAGGACCGGCAGCCGTATTTGGTACGATTTTCCTTTGTATATTTGCGTACTTATATCCTAGAAATGATCATCCTAAAGAAGCAAAGTATGTGATTGGATCATTACTTGGGGTCTCTTTAATTACGATCTCTTACTCATATTATCAGATATTTACGAATAAGCCGTTATTCGATTTTACAGGGCAGATATATAATTACCAACAAAAGGTGGGCAATCTACTCGCGGTTTCTTTACTTGCGTTCCTTCTGGTCATGATACTTATTCAGGTCAGAAAAATTATCAGAGCGGATAAGGAAGAAAGAAAAGCTTTAGTGCAGATGTCTTTGGGAATGGACGTAACCTATTTAGTCCCTGTGGTCTCGAATCTTTTGTTTAGATCTGGTGTGATCACATTTAACGCGTTCCAGCAATTATATGTTGGTTTTATGATCCTGGGATATTTTACCCTGACTATATTATTCATTAATAATACAGTAGATAAAACTTCCTTTATGACAAAGATCATTGGGATTACGGTGGCGACCTGTCTAGTTTTTGCTCAGGCGTTTTCTACGGTAGTGAACTTAAAAAATGAGTCCTTATTTGATGAGATCAGTATTAAAGAAGCCCAAACATTTTTGAATACAGGTAAATCAGAAGGTTCTTCGATCGCATATGCTATTTCTTTGGGAGATTCTTCGACTAAGCCTAAAATTTTAATAAAATCTGTAGGTATAGAACCGAATCTAAATCTTGCCCAAAAAGAAATTTTAGAAAATAGAAAATCGGGAAATTTCCTAAAAAGAACTCCGATCACTAATCTCCCTAAAACAATTCCAGGAGATTACGTACCTTCTCCTAATGACCTATTTTATTCTTATTATGTAAGAGATGAAGAAGGCGAAAGAACTCTCCTGGTCGCATTTCCTTATCTACATTACAGAAAGTTTTTAGATGAAACGAATAGTTGGTTAGTATTCTTAACTCTTTCTCTCGTATTTGTGATCTTGGTTTTGTTTCCATTCTTCTTTAATCGAAGTTTGGTTCGTCCTCTGAATACTTTGATCCGAGGAGTAGGAGAAGTAAATTTAGGAAATCTTACGATACGAATTCCTGTACTTGTACAAGATGAGATAGGTTATCTTTCCGAATCTTTCAACAAAATGGTGGGAAGTATCCTAGAAGGAAGAACAAAGTTAGAAGAGTACGCAGATACTTTGGAAGAAAAAGTGGATGCTCGTACGAAAGAAGTTACCGAAAAAATGGAAGAGATCCAGTCGCTCAAGGTGCAACAGGATGGAGATTATTTTTTAACTTCTCTATTAAGTAAACCCTTGATGACGAATTGGAATCGTTCCTCTTCTGTTACGACTAACTTCTATATTGAACAAAAGAAAAAATTCGTTTTTAAGAGCAAAGAATCGGAAATCGGAGGAGATATTTGTATCAGCGGAAATCTTCTATTCGGTTCTGAGAAAGAAAGATGGTCTGTGTTCTTAAACGGAGACGCGATGGGAAAATCCATGCAAGGAGCAGGAGGAGCCATCGTACTCGGAACGGCTATGAACAATATCATGGCTAGATCTGCGAGCCAAGGAAAGGTCTTAAATATTTCTCCAGAAGACTGGGTAAGAGAAGCTTATCGAGAGTTGGATGATATTTTCAGAACGTTCGATGGAGTTATGATGGCTTCTGCCATTCTTGGTCTCATCAATGAGAAAACCGGAAGGATGTACTATTTTAATGCGGAACATCCTTGGGCGGTACTCCTTCGAGATGGAAAAGCATCTTTCTTAGAAAAAGAATTAACTTTACGTAAACTAGGTTCTCCTTCCGAAATGAGTTTTAGAATTTTAGAATTCGATCTGATGCCTGGAGACATTCTTTATATAGGTTCAGATGGAAGAGACGATATCAATTTAACCGAAGATGGTGTGAATTGGATCATGAACTCTGACGAGAATATGTTTCTCAAAACGGTAGAAGAGTCCAAAGGAGATTTAGATAGTTTAGTGGATCGTATCCATAGTTTAGGTGCATTATCCGACGACCTTTCTTTAATACGGATTGGATTTCACGAAAAACTTTCTCCGAATATTACAGAATCCAAAACTGGAATTCCTGAATCCGTATTAAGAAAATACACCGAAGCTAAAGCATTATTACAACAAAGAGAGATCGGCACCGCAGTTGTATTATTGGAAGAAGCATTACATTCTGTTCCTTCTTTCAAAGCAGCCGCAAGATTATTAGGGCAAGTATATTATGATCGAAAGGAATATGATTCTTCTTCTCGTTGGTTTGAAAAATATTTAGAGTTTGATTCAGATTCTCCTAATATCTGGTTCTTACTTTCAGTATGTTATAAACATTTAAAAGATTACTCCAAGTCTAGCCAAGCGGCGGAGAAGGTCCGGACCTCTCAACCTCATCGTCTTGCGAACCTGATCAACCTCACGGATAATTATAGATTATTAGGTCGCTTGGACGAAGCACGTTCGATCCTGGAAGCTGCAGTGTCCATAGACGGAGAGAGTCCAGGAGTCAGAAAGCTGGACGAACTCTTGAAATCGAAGGGGTACTGAAACAAATTTAGATTGTGGAATCGGCCATTTCACAATGTTTTGTAAAAAAGACGCCTTTTTAGAACTCCAAAGGTGGAACTCGAGGTGCCACAATGGCTAATTTATACTACGATAAAGATACGGATCTTTCCGTATTAAAAGGAAAGACCATCGCCGTAATCGGATACGGAAGCCAAGGTCACGCACAAGCTCAGAACATGAAAGATTCAGGGCTGAAAGTTATCATCGGTCTTAAAGAAGGATCCAAATCCAAAAAAGAAGCTGAAGAAGCAGGTTTTGAAGTATTCTCCGTTTCTGAAGCAGCTAAAAAAGCAGATATTATCCAAATCCTAGCTCCGGACGAGATCCAAGGCGACATCTACAAAGCAGATATCGAGCCTAACCTTAAAGACGGAGATGCATTAGTTTTCTCTCATGGATTTAATATCCATTTCGAATTCATCCAACCTCCTAAAACTGTAGACGTTTACATGGTAGCTCCAAAAGGACCAGGACACTTGGTTCGTAGAGTATATGTAGAAGGTGGTGGAGTTCCTTGTTTGATCGCTGTAAACCAAGACGCAACTGGAACAGCAAAACAAAGAGCACTTGCTCATGCAGCCGGAGTAGGCGGGGGAAGAGCAGGAATTCTTGAAACTTCTTTCAGAGAAGAAACAGAGACAGATCTTTTCGGAGAGCAAGTAGTTCTTTGTGGTGGTCTTTCTAACTTGATCATGGCTGGTTTCGAAACTCTTACTGAAGCTGGTTACGATCCTGAGATCGCTTACTTCGAATGTTTACACGAAGTTAAATTGATCACTGACCTGATCTACGAAGGTGGATTAGCTCGTATGCGTTATTCTATTTCCGGAACCGCAGAATACGGGGATTATGTTTCTGGACCTCGTATCATTGATGCTGGTGTTAAAGCTCGTATGAAAGATGTTCTTGCTGATATTCAAAAAGCAAATGGTTCCAAATTCGCAAAAGCTTGGATCGCAGAAACCAAAGCTGGTTATCCTGAGTTCAACAAAATGAGAGAGAAAAATGCAGGACATCCAATCGAAGATGTAGGTAAAAAATTACGCAGCATGATGAAATGGCTGAGTAAATAATAAAATCCTAATACTTGGATTTAAAAGGCCGGAATTTTCCGGCCTTTTTTATTTGGTATGCTTACTAATATCTTCTCGCCCCATACTTAATTAAAAAGATCCCTAAAAACCCATAGTTGTTCGAAAACCGGAACAGATTACCGGGAACATAAGTTGGAAATTTCTTGTCCAAAGTCTTAAAATCGTTCTAAGTTTGGAAAAAAAATCGGAAAATCTCAGGTCTTAAGTCCGGTACTTGCTCTAGGAAGGTATCTATCCTTAGGGCAAAAAAATAATGACAAAGCCTAGCTTTTTGCTATTTTGAGACACCCAAGCCAGGAGGCTCTGATTGAAATCCTTAATTTCCATAATCGGAATTTCCCTCTTTTTGTTTTCTACAGATGTGTTCGCACAGAAAAGGTTCGGCCTTATCTTCGGATCCAACTATAAAGGAAACAAAGCCGGAATCCCTGAATTAAATCTTTGTGAGGCTGACGCCAAATATCTACACGATGAGATCAAACGTGTAGGAAAATTCGACGAGATCAAAATTGTTTTGGGTCAAGACGTAACCAAAAACAATATCCAAAAAGAAATTAAGGCTCTTGCTTCTAAAGCAAAAGCAGATGATACAGTATTTCTTTATTTCTCAGGTCACGGCGCTTTTCAAAGAGATGAAAAAGCAAAGAACGGAATGAGGAACCTGATTATCTGTTATGATAGGCCTCACCTTTCTGATGATGAGTTGAATGATTATTTAGAAGGTATTAAATCTCCTAAAACCGTTTTCGTTTTTGACTGTTGTTTCTCTGGAGGAATCGCTAAAAAAGGAAAGGCAACCAGAGGTTCTACTAACGTTCCAATTCCAGAAGGAAGTGATGGAACAGTTAAACAAGACTCTCAGGACTTTTTCTTCCAAGATAAGGCGATCATTTCCAGCGCGGATGATAACCAAACTGCGATCGAAGTCGGCGGAACAATCAATCACGGGATCTTTACTTATAATTTCGGAAAGGCTCTTTCTAACGGGGACTTAAACCAGGACAATGTGATCACTGCACTCGAAGCCTTCTTCGCTTCTAAAGATGAAACAGTGAATATGGCTAAAAAGTATGATCACGAACAAGTACCTCAGATTTCGGGTAACGCGTCCGGTATCTTCTTAGCTGGAGAAAAAAAGCCTGATCCTCCAAAACCTGTAGAGCCTGTTAAACCTCCTGTAAATCCTACTCCAATTCCGGATGTTCAACCTCCTAAACCAGAGCCTGAAACTCCAGTTGTAACGAACGAAGAACCTCCGGTTGTTCCTACAAATTTGAAAGGTGACTTGGTTATCAAGACTACAATCATCCAAGACAGAGCTTATGCAGTATCCGATCTTCCTCCAGAGATCCGTATAACTTCTGGAAAGAAGAGAGTTGGGAATCGTTCTATCAGAGTACTTATTGACGATAAGGAAGTGGATAAGACTATCACTACTGAATCTTCCAATTATTGGGGAGCAGTGAAAAGAATGGGGAAACTCATTCCAGGCGCGACTTATACTTTGACTGTAAAAGGTGTACCAGCTGGTGTTCATAAGGTAACCATCCAAGCGGATGATTATCCTGAAGTCCAAAAGACTCAGGCAGTTCTTCCTAATAAGAGAAATGATCTGGAAGTTGTAACTTCTATGACAGGTTATGGAGCTATCCGAGGAAAAGTATTCTACAGAACCTTGGACAACCCTGTACTTAACCAGCCGATCTTTATGCCTACAATTACAAGTGTAAGCGGTATCCAAAAATTGAATACTGACCAAAACGGTAACTTCTGGTTTACGAATTTAAAACCGGGAGAGTATGAGATCAAGGCTACATTCGCAGAAGATCTAAACTTAAATAATGCTGATATTAAGGTGAGAGAGGGAGAAGTAACGGAAGTGGATATTATCCTGAACGTTAAGTTACCTTCTACAAAAACTAAATACTAAGAACAGAATATTTAGTTTCAGGAGAGCCTCTCGAGAGATCGAGGGGCTTTTTTTGTTCCTGGTTTGGGTTTTAATCTTTTTGAAAACTATTCCATTGTTTGGAATTGATTCTTCTTTTACGAATTTCGACTAAGATTTTCATTTGTCTTCTGTCTAACAAATTCCCAGCTTTTAGACCGGATTCCGGTAAAGCAGTGTCGTTTGTAAGATTAGCAAAGGTTTTTCCGATTTTTGCGAAGGAACTCCGTAGATCCGGATCCATTTCGGGATATATCATAAATCGCCTCCGTGCGACCCCATTCGGGAAAAAAGGGAGAAAGTTCCGGATTTCCATCCTTGGAAAGGAAGCTTTCTCCCAAACTGTACTTCGGGACTTTGCGAAAATACTTGAGATATTTTTTTTCTTGTACGAAAAGAAAGTACGGAGTAAATTCGGTAAAATGCAGATCCGTCTGGAAAATAGGACTGGCAAAAGATCGGGAAGATTCGTCGTATACGAGTACGGAACGGATCTATTCGGTTACGTCTACGTGGACAAATTTTTGGGCCGCGATAGGGGTAAAATGGTCTCTACTTGGTTGATGCAGGATGTAGGTTCTTTGGTTCGTCTTTTGGATCATGAAATATACAAAAGAGAGACTGAAAACTACGAGAACGTTACTTTAGCGGTATGAACGCCACGAGTAGGGTCCACCGACTCGGATCCGAAATTTCCCGCCTGGGCAGGATCATCCAAAAAGAAGAATCCACCCTTTCTCTATTATCCACTTTCAGAATACTTTCCTTCTTATTCTTTATTTCCTGGATTGTCGGAGTTTATCTCTTACGAACTGTATCTGATCTATATTATTTACCTTCTATACTTATCTTAGTCGTATTCTATCGTTTATTGTCTGCATACCAAAAGAGAAGAGAGAAGATCAGAAGGTTACATGTCTGGACTGATTTTTTAACCTCTCAGATATCCAGGATCCAATTGGATGGAAAACATTATCCAAAGTCCAAAAGAGAATATTATAAAAATCTGGTATTAGAGTCAGGGCTTCCTTCTTGGACCAAAGATTTAGATTTTTTAGGGGAGAAGGGGATCTTTTCCAGAATAGACACCACCGTTATTCAAAAAGGAACTTCTAAATTTTTAGAAAGTTTTTTAGAAACTCCAGAAGAATCAAAAGTAATCGCAAGACAAACTGCAATTATTGGCCTTTCTAAAAGAGCAAAGGTTTTACAAAAGTTACTCAGACAATTTAGATTATACGAGGCTTCTTTCCCGGCAAGAAGAGAAGGAGAAGAAGAGAAACTTCCTTCTTATATTCCTAAGATCGGGAATTTACAACCAGAACGTTCTGAAAAGAATAAGATAGATTTTCCATTCAATTTATTTGAAGAAGAGCCAAATGATTTTTGGAAATCTTCTTTTGGAAAAGTTTCAGGAGCGCTTAGAGTTTTATTTCCGATTTGGCTAGCTCTTGTTTGGCTTTTAGTATTAGGAAGTTTTCTATTTGGGCAAAGCTGGGGATTTGGGATCTTTATTCTTCATTCAGCATTTTTCGGATCTTATAGAAATAGATCCTTAAAAATGTTACAACCAATTGCGGAAGATTCTGAAACGTTAGAAGAATTAGGAAAACTTCTTCTCTATATACGCTCTTCTAATCTTTCCGGAACAAACGGAGAAGTTTTCTTATCCAATTGGAAAAAGAAAGATCTCAAAAATTCTTGGAAACAATTTCTTAAAATTTCCAATCTGGCAGCTTATACCCAGTCTCCTTTAGCACATGCATTCTTAAATATTCTATTTTTCTTTGATCTTTGGATATGGAGAAGATACATTTCTTGGTGGAATAAGGATGGAGCTTCTCTAAAAGCATCTATGTCGGATCTTGCAGAGCTAGATTCTTTACTTCCTCTTGCAAATTTAAGCTGGATAGAACCTGGATTTACTTTTCCTAAATTAGAAAAATCAAATACAACGATCCATGCTAAAGATCTTGTACATCCACTAATTCCTTCTGACAAAAGAGTTTCGAATGATCTGGAACACATGCAACCAGGGAAACTTCTTCTTTTAACCGGATCGAATATGTCTGGAAAAACTACCTACTTAAGAGCTTTAGGAATTTCAGGAATATTTGCGATGGCAGGAGGACCTGTACCTGCTTCTGAATTTATAACTCCTATCTTAGAAGTACATTCTAGTATCCGAAACGAAGACTCTGTAGAAGAAGGGATCTCTTTCTTTTACGCGGAAGTCAGACGCCTAGGAAAAATATTACAAGAAGTCAAAAATTCCCAAAAAGGCAGATTAGTACTGTTAGATGAGATCCTAAAAGGTACGAATTCAAGAGAAAGAACAATCGCCTGCAAAGGGATCTTAAAGAAGTTAAGACAGTACGGAGTTTTCGGGATTATTACAACTCATGATTTGGAATTAGCAGACTTGCCTGAGCTTTCTTTATTTCATTTCAGAGAAGAGATCGAGAATGGAAAAATGACTTTCGATTATAAGATTAGATCCGGAATAGTCCAGTCTAGCAACGCTTTAGAAGTATTAAGGTTAGAAGGTTTGGATCTGGACTAAATCAGACTTTGGTTGATAGTCAGTATCTCTCTTTTTTGTCTTGCCCGACAGGCTCTCTAAAATTCTAATCAATTGGAAAAGATGAAACGTTTACCAAGCAATCTTAAATTGATCGGCGGATACGCCATCTACTTTGTTCTCATTCTTATTCTTTATAAATCAGCTTTCCTTTGGGTGTATTCCTATCGATTAGAAGGGGCAGAAACCAAGGATGTTTTGTGGGCAATCTTGGTAGGGCTTAGGTTCGATATCTCGGTAATTGGAATGATCTTAGGGCCATTCGCTTTTCTTTCCTGTCTTCCTTATATAAATCGATTTAAGTTTTTCAATTTTTTTTGGGGATACTTTCCAATCCTAATCAGCGTTTGGATGCTTTCTCATTTGATCGCTGATATAGTCTATTTCGAGAACGCGAATAAACATATAGGCTACGAAGGTTTTGTATTCATTGGAAAGGATATGGGTGTGATCTTAAAATCCGCCTTTGAACAAAATCCATTCTTAGCTGTGGTGGCTTCTCTTTTAGTTTTAGTCTTCTTACCCTTGTCCACATATCTTTTCTTAAAATTTAATCCATATAAACATGAACCTGAGTCTTGGAAAAGGGACTCTATTCTCTCGTTCGTTGTGTTAGTACTGGTTGTTTTTGCAATCCGAGGAGGAATTCAAGAAACTCCTTTGAGAGCAAGTAATGCAATTGTTTCCGGACATTCTTTTGTGAACAATATTGCATTGAATGGTGTATTCACTTCCATTATGGATTTGAAAAGCCAATCCATTCCGAACTATTTAAAATTAGAAACTAAAGAATCAGTTCGTATCGTTAGAAAAGAGATTTCTTATGATGGTGCTGAATTTGTCGGAAAAAAATATCCTTTATTAAGAAAACAGAAACAAACGAATAATGGAAAACCTCCGAACATAGTTTTAATTCTACTCGAAAACTGGACTGGAAAATTTATAGATCCGATCAGTGATGGGAAAGTTTTCGGAAAAGAACTCACCCCTAATTTTAATAAACTTTTAAGAAAGGGCAGATTTTATACCAGGTTTTTTGCCTCAGGGGGAAGAACAACTAATGGTATGATGTCTATCTTGACTGGATTGCCAGATCGTCCCGGATTAACCGTCGTCAGAACTCACCAAGTATTAGGAAATTTTTCTGGCATAGGAAATATCTTCAAAGGTTTAGGATACGATACATTCTTCGTAACGGGTGGAGATTTAAGTTTTGATAATAAAGCTACTTTAATGCCTCATTGGGGATTCGATTCTGTTTTGGGCGAAAAAGAGATCGCTAAGTTGAATAGATTTAAGATCGGAGCCTGGGGTTATGATGACGCAGATGTACTTCAGGTACTTCACGAAAAAATTTCAGAATCTAAAAAACCTTTCTTAGGAGTTTCTCTTACATTATCCACACATTATCCCTATCGCGCTCCAGATCCTAAGTTCCGGATCTTTAAAGAAGATGAAAGAGACTATGAATATTTAAATGTGTATCATTATGCGGATTGGGCTCTGCGAGATTTTATGGATCGAGCGGAAAAATCTCAATACTTCGACAATACGATCTTTATATTTGTGGCAGATCATACTCACCATCGCTATTTAGATTATTATGAAGATAGGAATATTCCATTTTTAATATATTCCCCGGGAAAAATATTACCTGCGATAGATGATAGAGATGCTTCTCAGTTGGATGTGATCCCTACTATTTTGAGCCTTGTTGGTAAAGAGGCTTATTTCTCCGCAATGGGAAGAAATCTACTCGCTCCTAAAAAGACTGAGTCTGCGTACTTCGCTTACGGAAATTTGATCGGTTGGATCGAGTCCGATCTATTCTATATCCATTTCGTGGATGGAAATCGTAACTTAAAATATTCTGCAAAAGGTCCAAGAGAAGAAGTTAATCTTTGTGATACGGAAGCCCGGATCTGTGATTCTCATTTTAATAAGGCGAGAGCGTTCTTGAATCTTAGCCATGAATTGATGAATCAGAATTTAGTGTTTCCAACTAAAGAAGAATTGGAAAGAAAAGAGTATTAATTATTTCTCTTTTTGTTTTTTATCAGGTTCTGAGCTGCTACCGCCAAATAAACCGGTAACACCATCCCAAAGATCTCTGACATATTCTCCGATTACGGACCCCGCAACACCGCCTGCATAAGGTCCACCGAGAGGAATCAAATAAGGGCCTAATAAGGTCATACCAGTATACACACTTCCAAGCCAGATTGGATCTACATAAGGTATACTTTTTCCGAAAGTCCCTGCGTAGATAATTGGGATCTGTAAACCTTTGCCGATGTACTTTCCGCCTAGACGGAGATGTAATCTCATATCTATCTTTTGGTCAAAACCTACAGTACCTTTTCCATCCACATCCATTCCGCTGTTTTCGATTTCCAGTTTCATGTTGGGAAAATACATCTCGTTGCCTGAAATTTTTACATCAGATCTAAGAGTTTCAAATTTTAATTCTCTACCATCTACACCTTTGAATGCGATAATTTTACCGACGGTATTCAAAACTGGGACCATGAAGTTTGCGTAACCTACTAGCTCTCCATTTTTAATGGTGATATTCCCGATCCCTTTCATGTTTGCGAAAAGTTCGGTCACAGAATCTCTGGAATGATTTCTGATCTGTGTTTCAAAGGAGAACCAACTGGAAAGTTCACCTTCCATGATTTTTTCTGATAAATAAGGAAGAAGGACTTTATCCACTTGAAGCCTATGAGCATCTCCCTCTACTTCTATTTTGGGAATATCAGGATATATTTTAGCTTTTCCTAATATTTCTCCATTATAGATATATGCGTGGAAGTTTGGAATAGAAAGAAGTGGATCCACATACTTTGCTTCCATTTTTATATGAGCAAATCTATGTTTGAACGCGAAAATATTATTCAATTCTCCTGTAAAATAGAAGATACCTGGAGGAGAATTTGGATCGAAAAGATCTTCTCTTACTTGGAATAATTTTCCTAGTTTTAAAAGATTATGATAATCTCCATAATCTGCTTTGATATCGAACTGGCCTAAACTTCTATTTTTCCAGTTCACACTTCCTTTTGCTGTGGCTTTTGCTACTCCTTCCCAAACCGCTTCAATAAAAGGAAAGGCTACTTTTTTATTGATAAGGTCCAGATCAAAATCCACGTTCAATCTGATATTGCCGAAAGGTAGTCCTCCTTTATATGCAAGATCCTTAATTTGATTTCGGACCTTAAATTTAAAAATAGTACCTTCTTCTTTTATTACTTCCGTTCTTCCGGATAGTTTTGTTTTGGAGAAGTCTCCTGAAGGAAAAATATTGAATATTTCTCTAAGTAATGATAGAGAAAGTTCTTCTGTTTTTAGAACCGCGCTAAATTGCAATTTTTCCCAATTCACTGGGAAGTTTTGCAGGCCGCCTGTCATCTCCAGATCAATAGGTTGATCGTCTATACTTCCTTGGAATAAAAGATCTACATCCTTTCCGTAAAAGGAAACGGAGATCTGAGACTTTTTGAAATATACTATGTATTTTTTATCGTGACTTTGTTCGTTATATACTAATGTGAAATTATCTATTTCAATATTTTTCAAGCTGACTGCGAAAAAATCCTCAGTAGAAAATCCGATCCTAGAATTTACATCATCCAGAAGTTCTTTTACGTTACTCTTCTGTTCTATTTCCTTCTTCTTTCCGTTCAGATATTCTACTATATCAAAAGATCCATCTTTTCTTCTTTCTAAATGAAGGGATCCACCACTGATAGAAATATCTCGGATCTCTATCATTCTTTTGATTAGGCCGAACCAAGAAATATCGATATCTACTTTGTCGCTGACTGCGATTAGAATATTATCTTTTCGGATCTCAATTTGATTTAATTCGATCCCAGGAAAAGGAAGAAGATACAGATCAGAATCTGCGACCTTGATATCCAAGTCCGTTGAACTTCTGAGGCGGTCTAGTATGAACTCTTTATATACATCCTTTCTTTGAACGAAAGGAATGTAGACAATCAATACGAATAATAATACAAAAAAGCCGAGAGCTGAGATATAGCGGATCTTATTCTCTTCTAGATACCGATTGACTACATCCCATGAGCGCATTTTACTTTCCGTCCGGAAAATGACAATAGGACTTATGGCCCTCGCCAAGATCCTTCCATTCTGGAGTTGTTTCGGAACAGATCTCTTTAGCGATAGGGCAACGAGTATGGAAATGACAACCTTTCGGTTTTTTTAATATACTCGGAACTTCTCCTTGCAGAGGAGTTTTTCGGACCTTACGATTTTCTACTTCGAATATAGCTCCAAATAATGCTTTTGTATAAGGATGAGAAGGTTTCTCTGCGATCTGTGACTTAGTACCGATCTCTACGATCTTTCCTAAATACATGACTGCGATCTTGTCAGAGATAGATTTTACAATACCTAGGTCGTGAGAGATGAATAAATAAGAAAGTCCGAAATCTGCTTTCAGCTTTTGTAATAAAAGAAGTACCTGGGCTTGGTTGGATACATCCAAAGCGGAAACTGCTTCATCAAAAAGTATAAATTCAGGTTTTAGGATTAAAGCTCTTGCGATTGCGATCCTTTGTCTTTGTCCTCCGGAAAATTCGTGAGGATATCTGTTCAGGATTTCTGGAGATAGCCCTACTTTTTCCAGAATGTCTGATGCTTCCTTCTCTGCTTGCTCATCTGTATAATTTTCATGGATAAACAATCCTTCCGTTAAAATATCTTTAATATTTCTTCTTGGGTTTAAAGAAGAATAAGGATCTTGGAATACGATTTGGATTTGTTTTCTAAGAGGTAAAAATTCTTTTTCTTTTAGATCTAAGATCTCTTTTCCTTTAAAGAATATGGAGCCTGAATCTGATTTTAAAAGTCTGAGTATTGCTCGGCCTAATGTTGATTTTCCGCAGCCGGATTCTCCTACAAGGCTGAAGGTTTCCCCTTCTTCCATTTCTAAGTTTACATTTTCAACGGCTTTGATTACTGATTTTCTTCCACCAAAGAAACCTTCTTTTCCGTAACTTACGTTCAGATCTTTGATCTCTAAAAGTTTCATCCCGCAAGCTCCTTTTTCTCATTTAAGAAGCATGCGGATAGATGCCCGGATCCATTCGTATTCTTTAATATAGGTTTTACGGTGTTACAGTGAGAGAATACAAAATCACATCTGTCTGAATAATGGCAACCTTTAGGATAATTTCCAGGAGAAGGTAATCTACCTTCTATAGGTTTGAAAACTCCAGTTTGTGAAAAATGAGAAGGTAAAGAATCCAAAAGGTCTTTTGTGTATGGATGATTGGGCTCATCCAAAACTTGATCCACTGTTCCGAGCTCAGCAATTCTTCCTGCATATAATACGCAGATACGATCTGCTATATGGCTGACTAAACCAAAATCATGAGAGATGAATAATACAGATAAGTTCATCTTTTCTTTGAGCCTTAGTAGGAGTTCCACCAACTGGGCCTGGACAGTAACATCCAAAGCAGAAGTGGGCTCATCCGCGATCAAAAGTTCAGGATCACACATCAATGCCATTCCGATCCCGACCCTTTGCAAAATCCCGCCGCTCAACTGATGAGGATAACAATTCATCCTTAACTTTATGTCTGTAATTCCTACAGCTCCAAGAAGATATTCGGCCTTATCTTCTGCTTCTTTACGAGTTCCAAGCCCATGTTCTATAAATCCTTCTGTCATTTGGTCTTTTATTTTGCTTAAAGGATTTAAAGCGGAGAAGGGTTCCTGGAATACGTATGAGATTTTTTTTCCTCGGATCTTTCTTAAAGTTTCTGAGTCGGTTTGAAGAAGGTCCGTTCCTTGGAAGATTACCTTTCCATTCGAGTATCTAAAAGATTCATGCGGAAGTAATTTTGTGATCGCAGCGGAACATACTGATTTCCCACAACCTGATTCACCTACGAGTGCTAAAACTTCTCCTTTGCGGATCTCGAAATTAATATCTTCTAATAATGGTACGAACCTTCCTTCTTTGGAAAGTTCTAGATTTAAGTTAGATACTTGGAGAATAGCTTCCGAATTCATTCGTACGTTACCTTCTCCTTAGAATCAAAAGAATCACGTATCCCTTCCCCTATAAAAGAAGAAAGAAGAATGGTCGCTGCCAAAGACAAAGAAGGAAATGCGATCAACCACCAAGCTCTAAGATTATCTCTTCCTTGGCTGATCATTTCTCCCCAAGAAGGATTTGGTGCCGGGATTCCGTAACCTAAAAAGTCCAAAGCACTTAAGATTGAGATCGAACCGATAAGTGCAAAGGGTAAGAAGGTCACAAGTGGAGTGATCGCATTCGGGAGAATATGATTTTTCATGATGCTCCAAGAGCTAGCGCCTAATGCTTTAGCTGCATCCACATAAGTAAGAGCTTTGGATCTGTAAAATTCTCCTCTCATGTACATGCTGATCCCTATCCAGCTCAAAGCTGAGTAAGTGATCCCGAGTACTATAAATCCTCGGCCGAAGAAGGAACCCATGATGAGTATCAAATACAAGAAAGGGATAGCGGATAAAATTTCGATGATCCTTTGTAGTATGATATCAGTTCTTTTTCCGTAATATCCTTGGATCCCACCTATAATTGTTCCAAATAGAAATTCAATAATTACTAAGATCAGTCCGAAACTCATAGAATTTCTATACGCATAAAAGATCCGAGTAAACACGTCTCTTCCTCTATCATCAGTTCCCAACCAATGTTTCAGGCTAGGAGAAGAAGGAGGATTTTCGTCATCATCAATTGTTTCTAAATTGTCTTCGTTATATCCGTATGGAACTGGGGGAAATAAGATCCAGTTATCATCGTCTTCTTTGAAACTTTCTCTTAATTTTAGTTTTTTATAATTTATAGGAGAATATTCAGATCCACCGAAATCTTTATCGGTATAACGGAAGAAGATCGGGAATTTCCAAGAATCATCATAAGAAACAATCCAAGGTTGATTATTCGCAAGTATTGGTGCAAATAAGGAAATGATATAGGAAGTCCCTAAAATCCAAAGAGAGATCCATGCTTTTGTATTGGATCTGAATTTTTCGAATCTTCTTTTTGCTAGAGAGTTCATGCTTCGAAATTGATCCTAGGGTCGATGATAACATAACAAAGATCTGAGAGAATATTTCCGATCAGTGAAAGAAAACTTTGGATCAATAATAATCCCATCATCAGGTTTGTATCTCTTTCAGTAACTGCCTGGAAACCAAGCAGTCCGATCCCATCAATACTGAATACCAACTCGATGATTAAAGATCCTGCTAAGACCAAACTAAGATTAGAACCGAAACCAGTTGCTATCGGGATCAGACTGTTCCTAAAAGCGTGTTTATAAATTGCATCTTTAAAAGATAAACCTTTGGAAATCGCAGTTCTAACATACTCTTTAGAGATTTGATCTAATAGAGAATTTTTCATTAAAAGAGTGAGCATCGCAAAAGATCCGGAAACATAACAAAGTACCGGTAAGAACATATGTTCTGCTCTATCTATGATCTTTTCGAAAAAATCCAGATCATCATAATTATCAGAATATTCGTGACCTAGAGGAAAGACCGAAAACACTTCTCCGGAAGAGAACAGATATAATAATAACATAGAAAGCGCAAACACTGGAATAGAATATGCGATTAGAATGATTATACTTGTTCCACTATCGAATGCTTGTCCACTTTGGATCGCTTTACGGATTCCTAATGGAATACAGATCAGATAGGAAAGTAAAAATCCGGAAAGGCCAAATGTTAGAGATACAGGGATCTTCTCAAAAATGAGCTCGTTTACCGGACGAGAATGTAATCTGGATTCTCCCAAATCCAAACTTGCAACATCCCATAACCAGTACAAGTAAGCGACCGGAAGAGGTTTATCTAAACGAAGTTTTTGTTTTAAGATCTCTATCTCTTCGTTATTAATTAAAGAAGATCTAGCCCCGTCTTCGTTGCCGTATCCTCTTAATTTTGCGATCTCTCTTTCTAACGGTCCACCTGGAGCCAAATGGGATAAAATAAATACCAGGAAGGTGATTCCTATGATTGTGGGAACAATCAGAAAGATCCTTTTTAAAAAATAATTTCTCATTCGGATTAAAGTCCGTTATAAATCCCAGCCCTCTTAGAGCATCGAACAACTTTCCATACCGTTTGCCAGGGATAAAGGTTTTTTCTCCGGCCTAAATCGGCAATTAGCGGAAAGGTTTTAGTTCTAGATAACCTTTTCCTTTTACGGATTTTCCATCGATATCTCCGCCAACTTTGACTGCGCCTTCCCAATAAATTAGTCCAGTGCTAGATCTTGCGTCGAATTCCTGCTCTTCGAATTTGGGCGAGATATTCAAATTAAATCGTTCGGAAATTAATTTCCATCGTAATTTGTAGGAATTCCCAGTTTGGTCGCTTTTCCAGGTCTTATCTTCCGGAACAAATTTCAGATCGTTTTCATTTTCTAAAGAGATTACTTTTCCATCTGGAGAACGATAAGTCCCGAAAGTTTCCACATCTCCGGATCTGTTCTTAAAATTGAATGCCATGATATCGGAGCCATCTTCCATTTGGATACAGATCCAGTCCCAGGAAATGTCTTTGGAAGAAAGATCAAATGCAGCCTCGGTTCCTTCTGGACTACTCCATTCATGGTCCATCCAACTTGTGCCTGATTTGACATGATATTCTTTTCCTTCCAGATAAAGAGAACCCTTGGTTTCTAAACGAGGGATGCTATAATAATAAGAGAAAAATTTAGGATTCTTTCTGCTCTTGAGTGACTTTCCGTTTTTGCCGTGGATAAGAATATTTTTTGGTTTGGCGCTCAGCTCTAATTCTAAACCGAAGCCAGAGTCTGTTCTTGGAAAAGCAGAGATTCTAAAATCCGCAGGACCTGTGACTTCCATACGATAGTCTCCGCTCCATAAGTTGCTCTTGTCTTGGCCTGCAACTCCCCCTAATTCTCTTTCGATGGTTTGGGAGATTTTATGTTTTTCGTCTTCCAGATCAGAGATTGCAAAGTGAACAGGATACAATGCAACTTTAGGTCCAAGGTAAGCTCGGAAGAAGCTTAATTCATATCCTAATTCTTTACCTTCTTCCGTATCTAAGATACCGATGAAATAACACCATTCTACTCTGTATCCTTTATGGAAAAAGTGGTCTTGGGGAAATTTAAAACTTTTGCCTTGGCTTTCTTTTAGATCGGTTTTAGGGGCTGCGAACCCGCTTCCGCTCGTGATTAGGAACATAGATGAGAACAGAGCTAAAACTAGGATCGCGGAGGTTCTATTTGGTCTTGCGACTTTATTTTTTAAAAATTGAAAGGGCATATATTGTCCTTATTATTCTGTCGGACAAAGTCCTGAGAAATTAGACCCGACCATGGTTTCTTTTTCTTTTTAACTATTCAATCGATTCGTTTTTTTTATTATTAGATTTGGAGAAGATCCTAAAATTTAAAACAAGTCGTGTGATCCTGGATCTGTTTATAAAGGCGGGATTGATGTTATGGCGAATCCAAAACCTCGAAGCGAAAGACAAAAAGTCAAAAAATTCCTGCAGTACCTATTTGCGAGAATATTGGTAGGCACACTTTCTATATTCCCTTACGTTCTTAGGGGAAAAATCCTATTTTATATCATTCGATTCCTGGCCAAAACGACAGGTGCTACCAAAAAAAGGATCGAAAGACATGTCCGAACTGCTTTCCCTCAAATATCCGAATTAGAGATACAAGAGTATATTCTTCATAACCTCAGAAATCTTTCTCATATGGCTAACGAGTTCTGTGAAGAACCTAGAATGAACAGAAAGTTCATAGATAAATGGGTGAGCTTCTTACCAGATAAAGAAACTCACACTAGACTATTTGAGAAGGGCGGGATCTTAGTTTTAGGTCATTTAGGAAATTGGGAAACTATGGGAGTTTCCATTTGTTACACAGCCCCTAAAAACGATCTATACGTATTCGCAAAAAGACAATCCAATCCTTGGTCCAACGCCTGGATCGAGAAAAATCGAGCTTCTCAAAGAATTAAATTGGTTTATACGGATGAAAGTCCTAGAAAGGCTCTGACTTTGTTGAAGCAAGGAAAGTTAGTCGCCTTTATCTCGGACCAGGACGCAGGCAATACAGGCTCCTTCTTTCCTTTTTTAGGAAATATGGCTTCTACATTCTTAGGGCCTGCAACATTCTCCAGAATGACAGATGTCCCTATCTTATTCTGCAGCAGCTGGTATGATAAGACTGGAAAATTATATTTTCATGTAGAAGAATTCGAAAAACCAAATTTGGATCCCAGAAAGGACCCAGAATTATGGGAGAGAGAATTTACTTACAAATGGGTAAAACGTTTAGAAGAAGAAGTTTATAAACATCCAGGTGATTATTTCTGGTTGCATAGACGTTGGCATACCAAACCTGAAAACAAAGAAGAACTAGATAAGTTCTGGAAAGAATTTAAATCTTCTTCTGAAAGATCTAAGGTTTAATTAAAAAGCTGCCGGTTTAGTAGAACTTCTTTTTAGTTCAGCAGTTTCCAGATTTTCTTCTGAAGTCTGGTATTGTAAACCTTGGGAAGTGAATAATTCCACGCAGACCCCACAGTCTTTTACCACTTCTCTAAAATGGATCCTATTTTCTTCACTCGCTTCTGCCCAAAGATCTTTTAACTCTTTCGGATCTTTTGAAAGATCGAATAGACGTTCTTTGGAAGGGTTTGAGTTCAGGTTCATTATATAATGATAA
This sequence comes from Leptospira saintgironsiae, assembly GCF_002811765.1. Lineage (NCBI taxonomy): Bacteria > Pseudomonadati > Spirochaetota > Leptospiria > Leptospirales > Leptospiraceae > Leptospira > Leptospira saintgironsiae. The sequence continues at coordinate 536,984 of NZ_NPDR01000001.1, forward strand.
TTTCCCTTAATATAGCTGATCCCAACTTTATATAAAGAGATCTCATTATTATTGGTGATAATGATCCTACGATCTCCGTAAATATCTCTGAGTAAGGATTTACCTTCCAGATTTGTAGAATACCTTTTGACTGCAGGATTGTTTTCCAGATTTAAAATATCAATAAAGGTTGGAATTAGATCTGTATTTGCAACAGGTCTTTCAGTGTTTCTGCGTATAGCTTGCAGATTAACTGATTCTTTAAGAGAATTTGGAATGTATACCAACATTGGAATGGCAACAGTTTCTACGTAATTGCTATCAATATGCCCTAGATAATCATGTTCAAAAAGAGATTCTCCATGATCAGAAGTGAAGATCACTACAGTATTCTCTAAGAAACCTTCTTTTTTGAGATAAGCGTAAACTTCTTCCAGAAGACCGTCCATATGACGAACAGAGTTATCATATTGGTCTGGAACTGAATCTACTGCAAAGACCTTCGATTCTTCTGGGACTATGTATGGAAAATGATTCGTATTGAAGTGTAAAACTCCCGCGAATCTTTTACCCGAGGTTTTAAATCCTGTAAGATATCTTTTGAATTCTTTTACAGTTTCTCTATCATCTATCCCGATATCGTTAAATACTTTTAAGCCGCTTTTTTCTTTATCCCAAAGGAAATCGATCCCTGAGTTTTTGAAAAACCCTTCGAAGTTATTCCACTGAAGGTTATGGCTCGTAATATAGAATGTAGAAAGCCCGGCAGATTTTCCATACTCCCAGAATAATGGATAAGTATGAGTCATCGGAACAGGTTGAGAAGGAGATACTCCAGTTAAAATACTCGGAAAAGATAGAAGAGTAGAACTGGAATTTGAATATGCTTTCTTAAATAAGAAGTATTGGCTGCGGTCCGCTGTCTGAGCAAATTTAGACATGAAAGGAGTGGTGTTTCTTTCGTAACCGTAAACTCCTAAACTTCCTTTTCTCAAACTTTCTGTTACTACAAACAGAACATTGAATCCAGGATTAGAAACGATCTGAGGAAGTCTAGGTTTGTTCCTAGATTGTAAACCGGCAGATCCTAAACTATCTCCTGTTAGATGATTGTATAAGTTTCTCCAAACGAATGCGACCGTGTTTGTATCAGAAACATATACTTGGTCATTAAACCTAGTATTATTATGTAAGAATCCGCTGATCGCTAAAAATACGATGACTACTCCAATCCTTACTGGAGTTTGGAATTTGTACTTTAAAGGTTCCTTAATAGTTGTGAACCAAAGAGAAGCACCTAACACGATAAAGGATAAAAGTCCAAAAACTAAAGAGGATTTAGTAAATCCACCTTCTACGATTGTCCAACTGTTTAATGGTTCATGGAATATAAAAGAAAACACGAAAAAGTTAGGCATGATCCCGGTATACGCATAGTATCCGTAAGAACCTAATAGTGTTCCGACATAAAAAGATAAAATCAGAGCAAATACGATATAGTACGCTATTTTAGATTTTCGCTGGTATAATATTCTGAGAAGAATGATCGCTGCAGAATATAGAATTACTGAATAAATGAATGAGAGAAGATAAAACGCCCACTGTAAGGGTTTGAATGTAGGTAAAATTTCATCTCTGACAATGATGTCCGAAATTAGTATTACTGCAGGCAGGACCCAAACTGAATAACGGGAGAATAGCTCTAATATATTTTTTTTATTTATGGTTCCCATCTTTATCCAAAATTCCTAAGGACATGTAATTCGTCAATTACACCAAGTATATCATACCTTCTCAATGACTAAAAAGAAAGTTATAAAAAATGAATATTAGACCGATGTTCAGTCGTGATTGAGATCGATTCTAATTTATTCTTCTAAATTTTAAATTGAACGAATCCAATAAAAAAATTTGGACGATTCAATCTCAATCGAATACGAGGAGTTAGACGTTCTTTGTAAATAGATGGTTAAGTTTTTTTGAAAGTGTATACAGCATGAGATTATAAGTTTTGGAACATTGGAAATAAATTATTTCATAATATAGTTCCAGACTATTTCGAGTCGTTACACTTGCTCATAATTTCTGTGACATAACTGAAAGTATCATTTTATAGAATTCAAAATAGGCAGTAAATTCGGCAGAGAGATAAAATTCTCAAAGCAAATCGGAGAATTTCTATATTCTATAAAAATTCTCTATTCTGTACCGGCTACGGTGGGATCCTTGTAATATAGCATCAACTATACTTTACAAATAGTCCAATATATAAAACTTTGGTACATTATATTGGTCAGCCTTAATTTGGGCAGGTCCAATATATAAAGGTTCGATTTCGATGAGTCCATCCGATCTGGAAGCAAAATTAAAAGGTCTGAGTTTAGAAGATTCTTTGGCGAAAATCTCCCAAGAATTTCCGGGACAAGCAGTGTTCTCTACTAGCTTCGGTCTAGAAGATCAGGTAATTACTCACTCAATCTATTCCCAAAATTTGGACATTCGTATCTTTACATTGGATACAGGTAGATTGTTCACCGAAACTTACGAACTTCATAAACGTACGAATGGAATGTATGGTAAACGTATCCAAACATTCTTCCCAGATGCACAAGCGGTAGAAGATCTTATTAATGAGAAGGGCCCCGATTCCTTCTATGATTCTATAGAAAATAGAAAAGAATGTTGTCATATTCGCAAAGTTGTCCCTTTAAACAGAGCTTTAGAGGGAGCAAAAATTTGGATCACCGGAATTCGTAACGATCAATCCGGTTCCAGAGAAAATTTAACTAAAGTGGAGTTGGATGCAGGAAGGGATATTTTGAAATTCCATCCTATCCTGGATTGGTCTTGGGAGAATGTACAACAGTACGTTCAAGACAAACATATTCCATATAATCCTCTTCATGATAAGGGATATCCCAGTATCGGATGCGCTCCTTGTACGAGAGCGGTCATGGCGGGCGAAGATTTTAGAGCCGGCCGTTGGTGGTGGGAGAATGAATCCACGAAAGAATGCGGACTGCATTGGGTGGATGGAAAACTGGTAAGAAAAAAAGGATCAGAAGTATGACGACTAGAACTCGATTGTCGCATCTCCAACAACTAGAAGCGGAGTCCATTTATATACTTAGGGAAGTAGCCGCTCAATTTGAAAGACCTGCGCTTTTATTTTCAGGGGGGAAGGACTCGATCACTTTGGTGCATCTTGCGCTAAAAGCTTTCCGTCCAGGAAAATTCCCATTTCCTTTGGTTCATATTGATACAGGGCATAACTTTCCAGAAGCATTACAATTTCGTGATGATCTTGCAAACCGTATCGGAGAAAAACTGATCGTTAGATACGTTCAGGATTCCATAGACCAAGGAAAAGCTGTAGAGGAAAAAGGAAAATTCCCAAGCAGGAACGCAATCCAAACAGTTACATTATTAGATACTATCGAAGAATTCAAATTTGATGCATGTATAGGCGGAGCTAGAAGGGACGAAGAAAAGGCACGCGCGAAAGAAAGAGTATTCTCCGTGCGCGATGAATTCGGAAGCTGGGACCCTAAACTGCAAAGACCAGAACTTTGGAATATTTATAATGGAAAGATCCATGTAGGAGAGAACGTAAGAGTTTTCCCTATTAGTAACTGGACGGAGCTGGATGTTTGGGAATATATCAAATCAGAAAATATCCCTCTTCCTTCATTATATTTCTCTCATAGAAGACAAATTGTATGGAGAGAAAATGTAGTATTCCCTGTTTCAGAATTCGTGACCTTAGATTCTTCCGATAAGGTAGAAGAGAAAACTGTACGTTTCAGAACTGTTGGTGATATGACTTGTACTGCAGCAGTAGAATCTGAAGCAAATTCCTTAGATGATATTATTCGTGAGATCCAAACTTCCAGAACAACTGAAAGAGGATCCAGATTGGACGATAAGCGTTCCGAAGCTGCGATGGAAGAACGCAAAAGAGGCGGTTACTTCTGATGGACTTATTACGTTTTATTACTGCTGGAAGTGTAGACGACGGAAAATCCACATTGATCGGTCGTCTTTTGTACGATAGCAAATCAGTATTCCAAGACCAGTTGGAAGCGATTGAAAAAACAGGCCAAGTAAATGGTCAGATCAATTTAGCACTTCTTACAGACGGACTTAAGGCAGAGAGGGAGCAAGGGATCACAATTGATGTGGCCTATAAATACTTCTCCACTCCTAAAAGAAAGTTTATCATCGCAGATGCTCCGGGGCATATCCAGTACACTCGAAACATGGTGACTGGCGCTTCTAACTCTGAGCTAGCAATTATTCTGATCGATTCTCGTAAGGGAGTGATCGAACAAACTTACAGACACTCTTATATCGCTTCTCTATTAAAAATTCCTCATGTAGTTATCTGTGTGAATAAGATGGACTTAGTGGATTTTTCCAAAGAACGTTTCCAAGAGATTGTAGAAGATTATAAAAACTTCGCTTCCGATCTGGATTTTAAAGGGTTGGAGTTCATACCAATTTCTGCCCTGAATGGGGACAATGTTGTAGATACTTCTCCAAACATGACTTGGTGGAAAGGTAAAACTCTTCTGGGTTATTTAGAAGATCTAGAGATCGAAGTAGATGAGACCAAACATGAGCCTAGATTTCCAGTTCAATACGTGATCCGTCCTCAAACGGAAGAGCATCATGATTATAGAGGATATGCTGGCCAGGTCAGGAGTGGCGTTTTCAAAAAGGGAGATGAGATTGCAGTTCTTCCAAGTGGTTTACGCTCTAAGATCAAATCTATTCTAACACACGAAAGAGAAGTGGAAGAAGCTTTTGCTCCTATGTCTGTTACTATTCTTCTGGAAGACGAAATAGATATTAGTCGCGGTGATATGATCGTAACCGATAAACACCAGCCGGTTGTTTCCCAAGATCTGGAAGCTGAACTTTGTTGGATGGATGCCAAGTCTTTGGTTCCTGGAAATAAATATCTTTTAAGACAAACTACAGGCTCTGTAAAATCCGCAGTTAAGGAAATATCTTTTAGGATAGATATCCAAACTCACGAAAAATTAGAGTCTTCTCAACTTGCTTTGAATGAGATTGGAAGGATCAAGATCAGAACTGCGAAACCTATTGCATTCGATAGTTATTCCGAAAATCGCGGAACTGGAAGTTTCGTATTAGTAGATGAAGGTACGAATAATACCGTTGGCGCCGGAATGATCGTAGGAGCCTACTGATCTAATTTAATGAATACCGAAGTAGGAAAAGTATATTTGGTGGGTGCAGGTCCCGGAAATCCGGAATTAATGACCTTAAAAGCCCTTAGAATATTAGAAAAAGCGGAAGTAATTCTGTACGACGCTTTATTAGATTCTTCCTTTTTGGAATATTTTCCTTCTTCTTGTCTTGTCCATTATGTAGGTAAAAGGGCGGGGCAACATTCCGCCACCCAAGAAGAGATCCAAGAGCTGATAGTTCGATATTCTCTCCAAGGTAAAACCGTAGTACGTTTAAAAGGAGGAGATCCTTTTGTATTCGGTAGAGGTGGAGAAGAATTACTCACTTTAAGAAAACATAAAATTCCTTATGAAATTATTCCTGGTGTAAGCGCATTGAGTGCAGGATCTTCCGGTGCAGGTTTTCCTTTAACACATAGAGGATTGTCCAGACAGGTTCTGATCATGGACGGTCACACTGTTTTACAGGAAGATACTGATTGGAAATGGTTTGCTGAGTTCAAGGGCACGATCGCTCTATTTATGGGAACTTCTTCCATTGTACAGATCTCTAAAAATTTGATCGATAACGGAGCTTCTTCTCTTGTTCCAGTAGCTTTGGTAGAAAATGCGAGTTTAAAAAACCAAAAGACAACTGTGACTAGCTTGGGTAGAATTATAGAAGAAGGTTTATCCAAACAAAGTTCCGGACCTGGAATTATTTATATAGGCCCTGTTGTACATCTGATCGGAGAAAATCCTGAACTAGATTTTCAGGGATTTGCTTCTCAAGGAGAAGGGGTATGAACCAACTTCTCCCAGTTTTTATAAAATTAGAAAATAAAAAAGTGTTAGTAGTCGGCGGGGGTAATGTTGCTCTCGAAAAACTTCAACATTTGAAAGATACTGGATGTAAGCTAACAGTTATCTCTAAAGAATTCAAACCAGAAACTGTTCGTTTACTTTCTTTCATTAAAGATGCAAAAATAGAAACAAGAGAAGTTCAGATCTCTGATCTAAATGATTTTGATCTAGTATATTCTGCTACAAATGATAGGCAGACCAACCGTGACCTGGTGGAGTACGCCAAACAAAAAAAGATTTGGATCAATTGTGCAGATGATCCTTCTCTGTGCGATTTTTATTCTTCTGCATATTTTGATAGGGGGCCGATCCGTGTGGCGGTTTCCACTCAAGGAGGGTTCGCTGGGCTTGCAGGAACCATCCGTACGATTCTTGAAGAGATCCTTCCTGAGGATCATGATCCAGAATTGGAAAATTTATTAGAAATCCGTAATTTAAGTAAGAGTAAACTGGGAGATCCTGAAAAAAGAAAAGCGGCTCTCAAATTTCTTCTTGGAGAGTTTAAAGAAAAATATCTCTCCACGGATGCGAAATCATAGGAAAGCTATAATCCAAAAGGACGATACGATCGATGTCAGAACAAAAAGAACTTAGCGAAGTCGAGCATATTAAAACCACCTCTAAGGGACTAAGAGGAAAAATCGGTACTGCTATCGAAACAGGTGCAGATGGATTTGAGGAAGATGATAAACAATTAATCAAATTCCACGGAATGTACCAGCAAAAGGACAGGGACCGTAGAAAGGATGATGCTGGAGAATTTATAGAGAACCCAACCTCTTTTATGATCCGAGGAAGGATCCCTGGCGGAAGACTTACTTCGGACCAATACATGGTTTGGGACGATCTTGCTGATAAATTCGGCGGTGGAGCTTTACGTTTAACGACTAGACAGTCCATTCAAATGCATACGATCCTTTTAAAAGATCTGAAACCGATCATGCAAGCAGTTCATAAGGTGAATCTTTCTACCATGGGAGCATGCGGTGATGTTGTGCGTAACGTGACTCAGGCTTTAAATCCTTGGGGAAATAAAGAACTTACACAATTAGATCCGATCGCTCAATTATTATCCGATCATTTTAAATATAAGAGTAATGCATACGCCGAACTATGGTTAGGCGAGAGCCAACTTAATAAAGAGGATGAGCCGGATCCGATCTATGGAACTACTTATCTTCCTAGAAAGTTCAAAATAGCTGTTACACTTGCTGGTAATAACTCAGTCGATATTTATACGAACGATATGGGATTCGCGGCTACATTGGATGCAAATGGTAAAATAGACGGTTATTTCGCTTTTGCGGGTGGTGGACTCGGGATGACTCATAATAAGCCTGAGACTTATCCTAGAGCTGCTGACTTACTTGGTTGGATCCCTGAAAAAGATCTGATCTCCGTTGCAGAAGGTATCGTAACTTCTCATAGAGATTTCGGAGATCGTACTAACCGCAAACATGCTCGTTTGAAATATGTTTTAGCGGAGAAGGGCGTGGAATGGTTCCGCTCCGAAGTTGAACGCAGATCCGGTGCAAAATTCGATATCGATCGTAAACTTCCTAAATGGGAAACTCCAAATTATCTGGGTTGGACAGAAAGAGCAGATGGAACTCTTGCATTAGGATTCCATACTCTTTCAGGAAGGATCAAAGACTTCCCTGAGAAACCATTAAAAACTGCTTTGAAAGATATTATTTCTGGTTTTAACCTGAGTGTGCAGGTAACTGCGGATCAGGATCTAGTTTTGATGGGAATCAAAAAAGAAGATAAGGTAGTATTAGAATCTAAATTAAAAGAATATAATATTAATCCAGCTTCTCCTAAACCTTTGTATGACCGTGCGCTTGCATGTCCTGCGCTTCCTACTTGCGGTTTAGCATTGACTGAATCCGAAAGGACTTTCCCTCAATTATTGGAATCTATCCAAAAAGTGATCGATAAATTGGATCTGAATGATAGAGCCCCTATCGTAAGAATGACTGGATGTCCTAACGGTTGTGCAAGACCTTATTCCGCAGAAATCGGAATCGTTGGCCAACAAGCTGGAGGAAAATATTCCTTATTCTTCGGAGGAAATCCAGAAGGAACCAAAGTGGGTGACTATGTTGCTAAGAAGGTTCCATTCGCAGACATTCCTGTCCAATTAGAGAAAGCATTCGAAGTTTGGAAAAACGAAGGAAACGCGAATGAAAGATTTGGAGACTTTGCTGCTCGATATTCCTTAGATAAGTTTAGGGAATTGTTAGGAGCGATGTAATCTTCAGCGATGTGTTTCACTTTGAAGGAGCGCTCCAATCGGGGCGCTTTTTTGTTTAGAAAAACATCTCCAGGGTTTCAAACTTCCACTTCCAAACTTTCTGGGAAGAAAATCCAGCAAGTAAAAGTCCGGATCCGTACTGCAAAGCAGATGTAATTGATCCTAATTTATCCGAAGTATTGTCCATCAAAGAGAGACTGATATCTCCTTCTTCATTCATCGAAAGAATATAAGCTAATTCTCCTTCTAAGGGTTTGAAGAAGAATGGAAGTGCAGCGATTGCCTTTTTCAAAATTGGGAAATTTTGTATCTTATCGATTGCGATATGTCTGGGAGAAGATAAAGCGATCCAGAAATTTCTCTGAGAGTCTGAGCTGATCAATGCTGGGCTTCCTGGAAGATGTGTGATAAGGAACTGGTCTTTGCCTGCCTTCTTCCCTTTTAACCAAATACGAGAAACACGATGCCTATACTTTTCTCCAAAGACCAAAAAATCTTCGAAAGAAGATAAACTGATCCCAGTAGGATGATATAGATCTTCTAGAACTGTTTTTACTTCTTGGGTTCTTGGATCATAAGAAAGAATTCTGCCATTAGGTTTGGATTCCAATTCTTCCAAATAGGAATCTTCATAGGAAAACTTTCTACTTACTTCTGTAAAATAAACAGTTCCATCTGAAGCAATATCTAAACCGTACAGATTTGTTAATGGATTTCCTTCCGAATCTTCTCTCAGAAGTACATTTTCATTACCTTTAGAATCGTAAAATGCAAGTCCTAATCCGGAAACACAGGCGACTAGATTTTCCTTTCCATCAAATACAATTCCTAACGCTCTGCCAGAAGTTTTAGCAAATAGTTCTGTTTGCCCGTCAGTTTTGATCTTATAAATATTTCCATCAGAAGAACCTGTATAAATAGATCCTCTTGAGTCAACCGCAAGGCCGAAAGGTTTCTCGATTGGGGATTTTTCATTTACTACATTAGATATAAATAATATATCTCTTTCTTCTTGGCGAATAATATCATCTGGATCATAATCTGTCGGATCGGTTTTAGCCCAACCGAATAGAATAAATGTACCGAAAATTAGGAATAATAGAATAGAAGGAATAAGTATCCTAATTGCTGGATTCGAAAGTGATCTATGAAACATCAGACATGACCCTTAAAAATGGGCCTCTGTCTCAAACTATTTCTTAATACTTCAAAATGTAAATGAAATCCGGTGGCTCTTCCGGTCATTCCAACTTCTCCGATCAATTGTCCTTTTTTGACCTTTGAGCCAGGAGCTACCAATAATTTACTTAAATGTCCGTACTTGGTTTCGTAACCTAATCCATGTTTTAAAACGATTAGGCTTCCGTAGCCGCCTCTTGTTCCGGAAAAAGAAACTTCTCCTTCTGCAGATGCATAGACTGGGGTTCCTTCTTCTGCAGCAAGATCAATACCTCCGTGAAAGGTGTCCTTTTTAGTGAAAGGGTCTTTTCTTCTTCCGAACTTGGAACTGATTCTTCCTTCATCTGCTAAAGGATCAGAGAATACTAATCCGTAAAAAAAGTTTTTCTCTTCTTTAGGTAATCCTCTTCCTGGAACGAACCATGATTTTCTGAGGTCATCATAGTATAAGAATTTGGGAGAGATCCGAAAACGGGCCGCGACTTTTTTGCGTGTGGATTCGTCGGGAGAATGTTCTTCCGAGTCGTAAACTCCTCTCATGTTCGGGATCAAAAGTTCCATCCCAGGATAAATGTCTTGGGGAGAAGCTAATTCGTTTACAGAGGAAAGAGTGTCCAAGTCCATTCCGGTCCTGGCCATGATCTTAAAAAAAGTATCCTTGGGTCCAACTTTGTAGACTAGGAATCTAAGATGGACTAGATCTTTTTGATCCAAGTTGGAAACTGAAATTTGAAGGTTATATTTTATCTCTTCTCTGACTCGGATGATCTTAGTATCCGAATATTCTAAACTTTTTAAGGGAAGGCGATCGTAAACCGCGTGGACCTCGTTTAGAGAGACTAGTATGAGTGCGGATAACCAAACTAGGAAATGTCTTTTGAAGGAAGGCATATCTTTTCTCTAGTCGGCAGATTATAAAAAAACAATGACGCAAAAAATCCCCCATAAATGATTGGAAGGGCCCTTTGGAATGGATTTAGAAAAGGAAGATCAAAAACTCGCACCCGGCAGAGACGTTCTGCTTATGGGTCTGATCCAGGTTTTCGTACTGTTCATCGGTATGTATTCCTATATGAGGATCACCCGTCTCCAAGTAGAGAGCACCTTATCTCTTAAAGCCCCCAAGCAGAATTTTGTTAAAACAAAAGAAGTAGTAAATACAGTATCTTCCGAAGTAGCTTGGAACGAACCAGCCTCAGCTGAAAAAGCAGTTAGAGAATATACAGAATATGTAGTCACTAAACGTCCTTGGTTATTGTCCTTGGACAGGATCATCTGGGGATTATGTTTTTTAGTCCCTTCTTACTTTTTTATTCGTAAGATCGCTAGGATAGAAACTGCCGAGTTTACTGATTCAGCAAACGGCAGAGATATTATAGCAGGTGTAGCAACTGGATTTGCTACATTCTGTTTTGTGAATGTAGCCAGTAGCTTGATCTTTTTTATTATAGGTAAACCTCAATCTAATTATCTTGAGATCATTCTTACCAAAAATCTCTACATGAATTGGAAGTTATTAGGATGGACCTTGCTTGCAATTTCTTTCGGAGCCGGGATTTTCGAAGAATTTTTCTTTAGAGGTTTTTTATTAAAATACTTTGAAGAAAAAAGCTTAGGTTCTATCGGACTCATTATCACCTCCGTTATTTTTGGTGTGGTACATTTTAACGGAGGATCTTATGTGGCACCGTTCCTGCTTATATTTGTGGGACTTTCATTCGGAATTTCTTATTTAAAAACCGGTAATATATGGGTGCCTGTGACGGCGCATATTACTTATAATGCGTCCATGCTTTTAGCCGGATTTCTACTTGGAGACAGGATCTCTTAATGAACATGCAAAAATTTTTTCAACATAAAATCCTAAATACCTTATTCGTATTTTTCTTTTTGTCTTCCTTCTCTTCTATATATGCTGGAGAAGTTTTCGAATTAGAAGGTGATCCTGGAGAGAACGATATCAGGCTTCTTTCCGCATTGAATCGATTGACTTATGATAGAGTATTATCCAACCAAAACACAAAAGGTTTTGCATTTAGATATACCTCGAAATGGTATTCTCCTCTGCAATTGGATGTATTCGTTTTAGGACTCGCTAAAAGAGAAAAGATGAGTTTGATCCGGATCGAATCTTCTAAGAAGGGATCTGAAAGAGTTTTTAGGAATTTTATACAAGAAGAGCTTACTAAAAAAGAATTAACAGGTGGACTTACAAATTATACCGATGTTTCGGAAGCAGCAAAGTTCGAACCTTATCGTAAGAGCTATTTTTGGAGTGAATCTTTGGCTATAGTCCAACCTGCAGCTTCTGTTTTTTATAACTCTTACAAATCTCCAGTTTATGGGGGTTCGGATAGACTCAAAAGTATGTTCGGTTATATCGGTTTGGATCTTTTACTCGCAGGGATTGGATATTATTACGCAACCACTACGATGGAAAAGAATAGTGCACTTGAGACTTACTTTTTCAAGCCTACTCCTTCCGGAAACGTATTGGATTCTCCTGGAGCACCTGTATTTATTGGTTTGTTGATCCTACCTAGATTGTATAGAATGATCGGTGGTTGGCAAGATACGTACACTCATAATCGGATCATGGAGATTTCGGTTTCGAAATCATTTTAAGGATCTTTTATGTTCGGAAAAGCCTTCACAGAATTCCGACAAAGACCAATTTTATCTTATTTTACAATTAAGGGTAGAAGGTCCTTATATCTATATTGTGTTCTGACAGGTATTGTTTCCGGCTTGGGCGCCCTTCTTTTTTCCAGAGCGCTTGCTTGGGCAGAATACATTTCTTTAGAATCTATATCAGGTTTGCATAATACACATTCAGGTGGAGAATATTTCGTTTCTCTCGAGCCGATCGCTTCTGTCTATTTAGGACGATGGGTTCTTTTGATTCTTCCTGTATTAGGAGGATTGATCGCTGGTTTGGTAATCTGGAAATTCTCTCCTGATTCTGCAGGCACCGGAACAGATTCACTAATAGATTCTTTTCATAATAAAGAAGGTAAGGTAGATCCTAAGGTTCCTCTTATCAAGTCGATCGCAACCATATTCACATTATCTTCTGGAGGAAGTGGAGGGAAAGAAGGTCCTATCTCTCTAATTGGTGCAGGATTTGGTTCTTTGGTCGCAAATCTTACTAAAGCAGGTGCGAGAGCAAGACGCACATTACTGCTAGCAGGGACCGCGGGAGGCCTAGGCGCAATTTTTCATGCTCCATTAGGAGGAGCATTGACCTCTGTAGAGATGATGTACAGAGAAGATATCGAAAGTGATACATTGGTTCCATGTATCATTTCATCCGTGACAGCATTCCTAACATATTCTTCCTTTAACGGATTTGGTTCTGTGTATAAGGTTCCTGAGATTGGATTTATAGAATATAAGGAACTCATCTTTTATTTATTTTTAGGGATCTTATGTTATATGAATGGAGCCTTTTTGATTAAGGTATTTCAATTCATACAAGAATGGTCCAAGTCTTTGAAACTTCCAATGTGGATCAAGCCTGCTTTAGGTGGAATTCCTGTAGGCATCATTGGTTATTTTTTGCCTGAAGTTCTCGGAACTGGAGCTGGCGCTTTGCAAGATGTATTGGAAGGTAGCTTTCAATTTCCTATCTACACTTCTTATCTAAATCAGGATCTGCAGATTATATTCTTTTTCTTACTTCTCGCGTTCCTAAAAATTATCACAACTTCATTTACAATTGGAAGTGGTGGATCAGCAGGAATGTTCGGTCCATCTTTATTCATTGGCGGAATGTTGGGAGGAGCACTTGGAACATTTGCAAAATTAGTTTTAGGTTACCAAGTGTCTGTTGCTTCCTTTGTGCTCGTCGGGATGGGCGCTTTTTATGCAGGTATAGCGAGCGCTCCGATTGCAGGAATGGTGATGATCTGTGAGATCATAGGAAGTTATTCTCTTCTTCCCCCATTGATGATTGTTTCGATCATCACATTTGTTCTTTCTCATAAACTGAATTTATATAAAAGCCAGAAGAACACTCGTTTCCAATCCCCAGCTCATGATTGGGATATGAATCGAGATTTGTTAGAAGGTATCCTCATCCAGGATATCCGGGGCAAACTCAGAAATATAGCAGAGGTAAAAACTTCTACCCTTCTTTCTAAGTTGGAAGAAGAAGCGCTGAAGATCAACGCAAGTGACTATATTGTTCTGGAAGAGAATGGAAACTACTTCGGAATGATTTCCTTGCGTACAAGCCGCTTATTTTTAGAAGGAAGAGATCTCACTCAGAACCTGGTCCTTGTGAAAGATGTTACTGACACCTCAATTCTACCGATTTCCGTTCGAACCGACCTAGCAACTGCATTCAAGACTCTCTTAGATATGGGGATGGATAAGATTCCCGTTGGAGAGAATGGTAAATATTTGGGATATTTACGTTATGCTGACATCATTTCGATATATTTTGAAAAGACTAGGTCCTCAAAGCCGACTCCAGGCGTTTAAACTGGATTTTTAGCTCTTCTTCAAAACCCAAAAATATATGTAGCGTTCATTCTTTTACAATAATCAATATTTATCTTTAAATTTTAATCATTTCTACCGTTTTACGATAAAAAATGACCAATGGTTCTTTTTTTGATTTTAGTGGACAATTTTAGGCTTTCCGCTAAGATACGGAAAATTTTTAAAAAATAACTGATGTGTAATAAAGAGATCAGCCAATTCTAGATGGGTTAGGGTAAGTTATGGAATTGGTTCAAAGCAGGAAGGAAAATGCGAAACAGAGCTTATAGTCAAAAAATTATCTCCGGATCGAGGATTATCCTCGCAGTTTTGGGGATATTAGGGGTCGGCACATCTGAGCTGACTGCTGGTAGTTACGGGGATATCTACGGTGCCCATGCAGGTGCAGCGGGGATGGCAGGCGCAGTTACTGCTACAGTGAATAACTCATCTGCGGTTTTCTATAACGTTGCCGGTTTGGGAAGATTGAACGAAGCAGATTTGTTTGTCGCTCAATGGGAACAAAAGGAAAAAGATAAAGAAGCAGCAGCAGCGAATGGAGAAGTTCCTAAGGATGCGAATGGGAATCCAATCCCTCAAGAAGGTCCTTTACTTAACACTGAACCTCAAGCTGAAAACGGCGCGCCTCCTGATAAATGGTATAAACGAACTTGGTTTAGTTTCAGAGATGGCTTTGCGAATATGGGAAAGGGGATGTTCACTTATCAGCCTCTTCTCCGCCCGAACCGTCCTTTTCATGAAGTGTCTTTTTTAGGAACATACGCGAACCCTACTTTAAAGAACAACGCTCCTAAGAATGAGAACACAAAAAACCCTGACGACAGTTTTGTTGGTTTGGGTTTTACAATGAACCTAAACGAAATTTTCGATATAGGTAGAACTATCCGTTTCGGATTGAACGCTATTGTTCCTGCTTCCGGAAACTTAATGGTGGTTAACGATCAGAACCCTACTGTTCCTAGATACCTTCAATCAGGAAAAAGTAATGAACGTCCTACCATCATGGCTGGGGTAGGTGTGGAACTTTGGAAAGACCGTCTTTTTGCAGGGGTTGGTATCACCGCACTTGCAGGTGGTTCAGGTGCGATCTTATTAAAAGACGTTCCTATCTCTCCAGATCCTGTACAAGCAAACTCGCAAGTAGTTCTAACTTTAAAACCGATCATCAACCCAACTTACGGACTTCAATTTACTTATGGTAAATGGAGTGCTGGGGTTTCCTATAAAAGAGAAACCTATCTGTCTG
Source organism: Leptospira saintgironsiae (assembly GCF_002811765.1). Lineage (NCBI taxonomy): Bacteria > Pseudomonadati > Spirochaetota > Leptospiria > Leptospirales > Leptospiraceae > Leptospira > Leptospira saintgironsiae. The sequence goes on from NZ_NPDR01000001.1 coordinate 552,210, forward strand.
CGGATCCTATTCCTGCTCGCGCTCAAACTACTCTTTTAGGGATCCAATTAGATTTCGATCTGGCTTTATTGGATCAGTACAACCCAAGAGTTTGGTCTTATGGTCTTGGATTCAGACCTTCAGAAAAACTTTTATTAAGTTTAGATGTGAACAGAGAGATGTGGAGTTTATATAAACTTTCTAGAATTAAGGAAAAATATTCCGAACCTCTGGATTTTCATGATACCACAAACGTTCGTATGGGAGCTGAGTATGCTTTCCGTCCTTTCTTGAAGTTTAGAGGAGGTCTTGGGAAAAGACCGAGCCCAGTTCCTCATTATGCAGGAGCAAACAACTGGATGGATAATGATCGTATGATCTACTCCGTCGGTGTTTCCTATATCTTCAACGGAAAGAATTTTGCATTCTTGAAAGACAGATTGAAAAACCCAGTGATTTTCGATTTGGCAATTACGAACCAACAGTTGAAAAACGTGGAGATCAATAAAACTTTCCCTACTGAAAGGAATCCAAGCTATAATTACGGCGGATATATCTGGTCCGTGAACTTCTCCGTAAGCTTGTTCTTCTAATCTTTTTTCCCTTCCTGGGAAAATGAAATAACATCTGTTATCTAATAGCTCCATCTGAGGCGGAATTCGAAAACCGCCTCGGTTCTTTTTCTTGACCGAATGATCGCTACAGAGATAGTCGAAACTCGGTAATAGAGATGGAAAAGAATATAATTGAACTGATCACCCCCGTATTTTTCGTTTTGATAGTAGTAGAACTACTTTATTCCGTGTTTGGAGACAAACCATTCTATCGTTTTAAGGATTCTATCAATAATCTTTCAGCCGGGATCTTCATGCAGATCTTTACAGTGTTTATCACTCTGGCATTGATGGCGGTATACTCCTGGGTATATGCAAAATTTGGAATATTGAATATTTCGAACGATTCCTGGATAGGTTGGGTGTTTTGTTTCGTTCTCGCGGATTTTTTCTATTATTGGTATCATAGATTTGGACACGAGATCAATATTTTCTGGGCTTCTCATGTGGCTCACCACCAAAGTGAAGATTATAATTTTACAGTGGCCTTAAGACAAGGAGTCACTCAGAATACATTCTCTCTTCCATTTTACCTTCCGTTAGCATTGATGGGATTTCCTCCTATCATGTTCCTTCTTTGTATCCAGATCAATTTTGCGTATCAATTCTGGCTTCATACTAGAGCGATCCCTAAGTTAGGAATTTTTGAGTGGGTATTCAACACTCCTTCTCAACATAGAGTCCACCATGGAAGAGATCCTAAGTATATTGATAAAAATTATGCAGGAACACTTGCGATCTGGGACAGAATGTTCGGATCTTACAAAGAGGAAGAAGAAGAGCCTATCTTTGGGATCGTAAAACCTATGCAGACCTGGAGTCCTATTTGGACACAGTTCCATTATTTCGAAGAGTTATTTCATCTTTCCTGGAAAACTAAAAGCTGGAAGGATAAATTTTTAGTCTGGATCAAACCTCCAGGTTGGAAACCAAAAGATCTGGGAGAATCAGTGGTTCCTCCTGAGATTGATAGATCTACTTATGAAAAATTTAATACACATATTCCTTATACATTACTAGCGTATTCTATCACTCAGTTCTTCTTCGGATTGGGTGCTTCGATGGTTTATCTAGAGTTCAAAAAAGAATTACCTCTTTTTGAAATGTGTGCTTTAGGTTTTTATGTTCTTTGGACTCTTTGGAATATAGGTGCGATCTTTGAGCTAAAAACTTCAGGTATTGTTTCTGAGCTGCTCCGCCTGGCTTCTATAGCCGCATTGACCTATGTGTATCCTTTTGATTTTACTCATGTAGAAAAATTGACTGCTGTTCTTCCAGTAGAAACTTTACAATATCTTCCTGAGCTAATGAAGCAGGTTGCATTGATCTCCTTCTTTGTATTGGGAGGCTTTTTGGTTTCTCAAAAAAGGTTTTTCAGCATCAAAGGATATACGCCTAAAACAGTTTAGTTCCTGATTTTTGAGCTAGTTTTTAGAGCTAAAAGCGCCTTTTCAACGAAGGCGCTTTTTTTGTGGTCGTGAAAATAAATTGACGAACTATGTTTCGGCAAGTATCCACATAGAACCTATGATTTCTCGTTTTTCTTCCTCGGTTCTTGCAGCTTCCTTTCTGATTTTGCTAGGGACTAATTTTTACGCCCAAGAATCCGATCCTTCTGCAAGTGATACTCCTACAGCCATTACGGAAGAGGAGAAGGCTTCCAAGTCCCCTGTCTCAGTCTCTTACGCAAGGATTGATTCTGTTCTGCTATATTCCGATCTGGTTTACGTCACAAGACAATCCGAGGTCAAACTTCCTACAGGAGTTTCGGAAATTTTATTGGGAGAAATTCCAATCGCTTCTTTGGACAAGAGTGTGATCATCACATTTACCGATCCGAATAGAAAATTTAAGATCAAAGGGATCCGAGTTTCAGAAAAAGCTTCTAGAAGAAAAAAATCCCAAGAAGCCGAAGAATTGGAAAAAAGAAAAGAAGGTCTACTTTTAGCTTTAAGTACAAAGTCGCGAGAAGTCCAAGATCTTTTGGATTGGGAAACTTCTATCAAATCGATTAAACCCGCGATCCGAGAACAAGATGGATTAGTGGAGAAAATTGACTCAGAAAATTTTTCTTCCTTCCGTAAAACGTATACCGAATTAGCTGAAGATAATACAAAACTTAGATTAGCAAAGCTGGAAGAGTTAGATCGTATCCGAGAAGAATTCTATATAGTTAGCACTAAGATCGCTCATCTTGCAGAAGGTGATACTCTACGAAGAAAAGAGATCCGGTTAGATGTGGAATCAGATTCAGCAAATGTATTTCCTTTCGAATATAAATATTTGATCAGAGGTGCGAACTGGTATCCTCGTTATACATTGGAGTTAAATTCAAACGGACAAGAGGCAGAGTTAGGTTGGCATGCATTAGTTCGTAACGAAACTGGAGAAGATTGGAAAAACGTTAGATTAGAATTTTCTACTGCTAATCCAAACCAAGACATAGATTTACCAGAATATAGAGAATACAGGATTGCTTCTAAGGAAGTAGCTGTTTATTCAGGAGAAGGAGATTATTCTCCAGCTGATAAGGAATATGATGCTCCTTCTAAACCTTCTGCAAATGCTGGTAGCAGCGTACTCCGAAGCAAAAAAGAATCTAAAAAATCTGCTCCTTCACCAAAGGTCTCTCAAAGAAGTAGATCAGAAGAGAGAATCGATGATGTACAATACCAGGAAAAAAATGATAGTCCTTTAATGCAATCTCGTGCATTGATAGAAGGAAATTATAAAGATAGATCCAATTCACTTCGTGTAGAAGAAAATATGAATAGGCTTCAAGGAGAACTTGCGAGCCAAAAATATTCTTTCGACCAAGGATCTTATGAAGAATCCATTCGATACGGAAAAGAAGCTCTCCGCAGATTTTCAGGTTTAAGAGAAAGTTCCAGAAAAGAACTGAAAGAGCTCGAAAATGAAGTACAAAATCTTTTGAATAGATCTTCTCAGTTGAGTTCGGATAAAAAATATTCTAGCCAGTTGATTGCTCCAGGAATTTCTTCCGAAGGATTTGATTTCAGATATATTGCTCAGTCTAGAGAAAAAATTCCTTCTGATCGTACATTAAATCGAGTATTTCTTCGTAAAAGAAATATCGCAGTTCGTCCTGGTTATGAAACTTCTCCGCTTACAAATGACGGAGTTTTTCTGAATGTAGTTTCTTCGAATACAGAAAGAGAACCTTTACTTGCTGGTCCTCTAGAAATTTACTCTGGAGAAAATCTTTTAGGAACAACTTCTGTCTCCACTTTAAAGCCAGGCCAAGAAATCAAAATGGAACTTGGACCTGATAGAGATATCAAGGTAGAAAGGAAACAGGAGAAACTGGATGATAAGTCTGGGATCATTTCTCGGAAAAAGAATATTCGTTATAGAGTTACTATTTCCATTAAGAACAACAAACGTAGAGCAGTTCCTGTCCGTTTGATAGATCGTATTCCTTATACAAACGATGATAGTGTAAAAGTGGAATGGTCGGCGGGCACAGATATTCCTAAGTCCAAAACGGAAGATGGAATTTTAACTTATGAATTTGAAATAGGTGCGAATTCTCGTAAGGCGGTTCAATTCGAATACACAGTTTCCTATCCTGCGGATAATATACTCCGCGAAACGCCAGGTTCGGATTCATATTGAGGCTTATTATGAAAAATTATAAAAATTTAATGTATTCATCTTTTGTTAGATTCTCCGTGATTTTTGGTTTGGTTTCTTTTCCGGTGTTTGGAAAAGAGTTCAGCCTTCCGATTAAGGAGGTAACTGTTCATCAGGGTACAGCTCAGATTTTAAGATCTGGAAGAGTCCAACTGGAGCCTGGAACAAACAAGATCGAGATCTCTTATTTACCAGTTTCTCTTTTAGAAGAAACCTTAACTGCGGCGGTAACTGCACCACAAGTTGAGGTCACAGGTTCAAGAACTTGGAAAGAAGAAGGTACTGCTGCTTCTAATCCAGAGGTTGCTCAACTCCAGAAAAAAGTTCAGCAATTAGAGAAGGATCAAGAAAGTATATTAGCAAAAGAGAATGATCTAAAAGCAGAAAAAGAGCTATTATCCGAAATGCGCAAAAAAGTCTCGGATGTTGTAGGTCGAAATCTTTTATACGGAAGGGTAGAAGGAGATGGAAAAAACTGGGGAACTTATCTTAAGAAAACCAGAGATGAGGCCGTTTCTATTTTTGCTATTTGGGAGAAGTTAGAAAGATCCAAACGTAAGGTCCAAACTGAACTGGAGGAGGCTCGGGCCCAACTCTCGCTCCTATTATCCCAAGCAGAAAAAAGTACACGCACCACTTGGGTTCAAATCGTAAATACAAGTTCTGAGGCAAAAAGTGTAGAGCTTCGTTTGAGTTATTTAGTTCCGAGTGCAGATTGGAAACCTACTTATATTCTAACTGCAGATGATTCTTTGAGCAAAGCGAAGTTAGAATATATAGTAGAGGTCCGACAAGAATCAGGAGAAGATTGGCGAGGGGTACAACTTTTACTTTCTACCACCAGACCAGATCTATCTCTCAGAAGGGACAGACTTCGTCCATTAAGGTTATTTGATGTAGAAGTAGATTCCAAACAAGAAATTCTCACTAATCAAACTCAGGCAGTTGGCGCAGCTCAAATGCCTAACGAAGAATCTAATATTCCTTCTACCGAAGAACCTTCTCCTTCCAGTGAAAGAGGAAGTGGATTTTTGTTTAGGCTTCCTAAAACGATCACATTGGCGTCTCAAAAAGAATCCAGAAAGTTTGAGATGTTATCTTTTAGTGCACCTATTCAGGTAAAAACTGTCGCTTCTCCTAGATACAAACCATTTCCTTTATTGGAAGCAGAGTTTCAAAACATGGGAGAATTTCCGATCCTTCCCGGAGAAGTTTCTTTGTTTAGAAGTTCAGGACTTGTAGGAAGAACAAAAGTTTCTTATGTTTCTCCGAAAGAAAATCTATCCGTATCTTTGGGGACCGAAGGTAGTTTAAGACTTTCTTATAGAAAGGATTGGAACCAAACAAAAGAGGGACTTATCTCTACTCAAAAGGTAATGGAGAAGAAGGTCTATCTAAGTCTGGAAAATTTTGGCAAAGAAAGTAAAACTGTGATCGTAAGAGAGCAGATCCCAATTTCTGAATCTGCAAGTGTAAAGGTAGAAGTGAATCAAGAGGCAAGCACTCCTGGTTCTAAGGAATATCGAGCTAACTCAGGAATTATAGAGTGGAGCTTGGTGATCCCGCCTTCTGGAAAAAAAGAGATCAAGTTGGAGTATAAGGTGACTTATCCAAATCACCAAAACTTAGATTTTTTAAGATCATTCTAAGATCTTATTCTGTTAGATTTTTTTCTCCACTCTTGTCTACGGAACTTGGGATACCTTTTGTATCCCAAAGTTCCAATTCCAAATTTAAAGGAAGATGCGCTGGAGCTGAAATTTGAAATTCTCCTTCTCCCTTTCTTGCATGGAAACAGATCTGTTCTGTTCGTTCAACTCTTTCCGGCTCAGCGGCTCTTTGTGGATTCCAGTTTTGTATTTTAGAAGAAGCGGAACTTCTTCTTTTCAAATTTAAGATCACACATTGATTATCAGAATCGGAGTTTTCAAAAATAAATTTTACTCTATAAAAATTCTCTTCTGAATCAGTTTGATTTTTTTCAATACCTGCAATTCTGATCTTAGGCCTACGTTTTTCTGGGTCTATTTCGGTTCTTTTAGGAATAGGTTCTTGTTTTAAAAGATCTTCCATTGCAAGAAAGAAATCACTATCTTCTCCCACATTATAATATCTTCCGTTCCCTGTTTTTGCTAAAGATTGCATCACTCTTTTTTCGTCTGGTTTCAATCCGAGACCGAAGATATGCATTTTAAAATTTATTCCTTTTTGTTGAAGGACCTGTAATTCTTTTTCTGGATTTCCGTAACAACTTTCAATTCCATCAGTCACTAGGATTAAGTCAGTCGGAGATTTTCTGCGGATGATATAATCTCCAGCGATTCGGATGGACTCTGCAAGTGGAGTTGCGCCGGAAGGAGTGAGACCGAAAAGTTTATTTTGAAAACCTGGACGATTTCCTTTTTCTAAAGGTTGGTAAAGTCTGGAAGATTGGCAACCAGGTAGGCGATTTCCGTAAGCGATAAAACCTACTTCAGTTTCTTCGGGAAGTTTATCTACATAATGGCGAACATACTTTTTTGCAAGATGTACCTTTTGGTAGATTCCAAGATATTCATTCATGGAGCCACTTGCATCTAGGATGAATAGTTTTGCTGTTTCTGGTTGCCCTGGTACTGCGAGCTCAGGTGATGTATCTGAAATAATAAAAGAAGGGCCAAGAAGCAAAGACACAATAAGAATAGATTTAAAATTTCGGAAAAAGACCATGATGGATTCGAAATACTATAATCCTTATCGGATAAAAATAAAAACACCTTAGCGATATGGTTTTTCTATTTATGTCTTATTTGTTCTAAGTAAGTTTACTTCTTATTCCAATAAACAAACTGAGGATAAGATTCCATTTCTCCAAATCGGACCTTAAAACAAGAAACAGATCCATATTCTAGAACCAATCGAAACGAATTCTCTAATGGAAAACCTAATACGATAGATGATAAACATCGGATTGGTCCGCCATGACTTACCCAGATGGTTTTGTATTCGGAAGTTTCCCCTTCTTCTTTTTTAAGATTTTCCCAGGTTCTTGCTTCTCGCAGACCTTCTTCCCAGGATTTCAAAATCCTTGTTTTTAATTCTGAGTAAGTTTCTCCGCCTGGAGGCCTTCTGTTTACATAATCTTCCATCCAAGGATCTGTTTCCGATCTTGGTAGGTCTTCCCACAAACGTCCTTCCCAATTACCGAAATCTAATTCTTGGATATTTGAATCTACTTTCCAAGCAGGAGCGATTGATTTTGATTCTAGATGTTTGCTGATATATTCGGCTAGACTATAACATCTAAATAAGGGACTCGTGCGGATAGAATGTACTTTTTCAGGAAGAAGTTTTAAAACATTTTCCGCTTCTTTTTCAAAACTAGAAGGAAGTCCTAGGTCCGATTTACCGTAACAGGTTCCAGGTTCAACTTCAGGAGTTGTATGTCTGACTAAAAAGATTTCCATGCGGCGACGATCCCGATCAGATACAATAATTCAGTGACTTGTTGGACTGCGCCTAAACAATCTCCAGTATATCCACCCAGCCATTTTTTATAAAAACTTCTGAGATATAAATATCCGAACATTTGTAAAAGGAACGGATATAATAAAAATCCAAAAACTCTGTCGGAAGGAAGATATTCATTATGAAAGAATGCAAGCCATGGAACAAATCCCCAAATTCCTGCGATAACTACATTATAAGTTTTTAAAGTTTGGATGATCGGTTTTGCCTTGGACAGCTGGTCTTCTCTTACATAAGAAAGAGTTTTTGCAGTAAATAATGCCCAAAACCTACTCGAAGAATGAGAAGAAAGTATTGTGATGAAGAGGACTTCTATAGAAAATTCTTCCAAAGATTTATAACATGCAAATTTAAGAAGAAGAACAAGTATGATACCTATTGTCCCGAAGGCGCCGATCCTACTATCCTTCATGATCTCTAGGATCTTCTCTTTGGTCCAGCCCCCACCGAATCCGTCACATACATCTGTGAATCCGTCTTCGTGAAAAGCACCGGTAACCAAAACAGAAACTGCCATAGCCAAAACGATGCTGATCTCCCAGCTCAGAGAAAGGTCTGCAACCCATAAAACAAACCATGTTGCAGCTCCAACAATCCATCCTACTAATGGAAAATATCTGGAAGAAGAATTGAGATATTCGTCTGAATGTTCCACCCAAGATGGAACGATGATACGAGTATTATAACGTACGGAGGAAAGAAAAATGATCAGTTCTTTGCGGATAAATCCAAACATGCAAAGACGAATTTATTCGTTCCTCCGATTCGGGCAGCGAGAATTTGATCTGAATTTAGTCTTTTTTTTCAGAAACACCTGCGGATTCGAAGCTTGCCATTTCTCTTAAGAATGCCAATGCGGATTCTAAGATAGGGTAGGCAAGTGCGCATCCAGTTCCTTCTCCCAAACGAAGTCCTAAGTCCAAGATTGGATCTGCATCAAAAAATTCCAGGATCAGTTTGTGGCCTTGTTCAGAAGATTTATGAGCGAAGACAGCGTTACGAACGATCTTAGGTTCAATTCTAGAAGCAGTTAAGAATGCAGAACTTGCGATAAAGCCATCCACAAGGATCAAACGATTTTCTTTATAAGAAGAAAGCATCGCTCCGCATATCATTGCGATCTCGAAACCTCCAAACTTGGCAAGAACTTCAATCGGGTCTTTTGGATTTACTGGGTGTTTTGCCCTACATTCTGCTAGGATCTTTTTTTTACGTTCTAAGGATTGATCATCCAGACCTGTTCCTCTTCCGGTAAGATCTTCTGCAGACCGATCTAAAAATACGGAGGCAAGTAGTGAAGCACTGGATGTGTTTCCGATCCCCATTTCTCCAAAGCCGATCACATTACAATCTTTTGGGACTTTGGTGGTTGCGATCTCTTCACCGATACGAATTGCTTCTTCACATTCTTCTCTTGTCATTGCTGGTTCGTTTAGAATGTTTCTGGTTCCAGCTGCTATCTTTGCAGGTATGAAATCAGGATGAGATTGTTCGAAGTTTCCTGAAACTCCAGAATCTACTACTAATAGTTTGATCCCATGTTGTTTGCAGAATACATTGATCGCTGCTCCTCCATTCAAAAAGTTTAATACCATTTGGTAAGTAACTTCTTTTGGAAAGGCGGACACTCCTGAGTCAGCAAGTCCATGATCTCCTGCAAATACTAATAAATGAGGATTTGATAAAACTGGATCTATTGTGTTTTGGATCGTACCGATACGATAAGCAAGGTCTTCTAATTTTCCCAAGGCGCCTAATGGTTTAGTCTTGGTATCTATTTTATTACGTAAATGTTTGTCTAAGTCCAATTGGTGTACTTCTTTTGGGCGGATCATATTGTTTTCACTTTTAAAAATTTCAAATTATCAAACTGAAATAAGATTTTTATTTCAGTTATAGGTTAGGGAGTTACGGATTTCGCGATGACCCCGTCGATATCAGGACCTCCATCGAAACTTCCTGCAGGACTTGGAAATGTAGATTGTCCTTTCGCATTTAATAGTTTAATAAACTTAAATCCGTTCGTTTGTAGATTAGAAAGAACTGTAGAGTCGCATCCATTTGCAAATCGAGCATCTAATGATAGATCATCCAAATCGAATGAATCTCCGCCTGCATTTGCAACAAATGGGTCGGGAAAAATTTCCGCAGGAGTAAGAGGATGAGTAAGCATATTCCAAAGAACAGGATTTGCTCCTCCAAATCGGATCCAATCTGTAGGATCTAAACTCGCAGGACTCGCTGCTCCAGTATATTGAGGATTGAACCCGCAATAATTTGTTCCATCTAAGCTCACTTCTACAATTACAGGTTCTATGAAATAATTGATAGAACCTTGCTGCTGGAAACCATTCTCGAAAACGATAAAGTCAACGCCAGTACCGTTAGTTACAGTTGCTCCATTCCAAGAAAGGATCAGGAAATTATTCGGATCTGCAGAACCCATAGTATAAACATCTATACCACCTGAGTTTTGCCCTCCTCCACAAACTCCGTTGATCGCTTTTTCGGGATCTTTGTATCGGATGCTCGGATTATTACCTGGCGCGCTAACTACAGTATTTGCTAAAAGATAATCAGGATCTATAGTTCCCGGAGGACAATTTTCAGAAGTCGAAATAGAATTTTGTCCGGTCAATAATAACCCTGTTAAGTCAGTGCTGGCTCCGGAGCCGTCACAACCTATGAGAAAGAAAACAATAGACATTCCCAAAAATGCAAATTTGCTTATTTGTTTCATATGTTGTGACTCTCCTTTAAAGTTTTAGCAACTGATTATGGAATCATGTAATTCCAACCAAATCCGCCGCATCCGGAGGATTTGAAGTTAGAAGGATCAGTAGTAGTAGAGTCGCTTTTTGCTTCTGCCAAAGTATTTTTTCCGAAGACTGCTTGGCAATATTCGAAACAACGACTCGCGCTAGAAGGGCAAGAATTACTGTGAATTGCGGTCCAATCAATTCTTCCGTATTTGTTTGGATTGAAAGAATCATCTGCAGATGCGCGGTAATATAGTTTTCTATTTGCGTTATCAACTTCTACTATAGTTAACTTTTGGCCGCCTTGTTCGATCCAAGATTGAGCAGTGATAGATGCATTACCGAAAACTCCTCCATCGGATCCTCCGGTATAAAAGCCAACTTGCCAAGAACCGCCAACTTCTATGTAATTAGCTTGTACTAATGCGGTGATGATCGCGCTATTATCCGAGTCTGACTTTTCTGTTTCGAAACAAGCGGTGTTGATTAATGATAAAGCGAATAGAAGGATTATCGCTTTTGTCCTGAATTTTCTCATTTTTCTCTCCTGATTTCTGCCGGATGTCGCAGAAAAAGAAAATATAAGCAAGATAACGTTAGTCGATCATTGACCTTTTAAAGATCCGAACGATTATGTATTTGCGTTGGTTTCTTTTTCCGTTCGAGAGCCCCGACATTTTAACTTTCGGGGCCCCATCGCAGAAAGCGCGGATGCGCTAAAGAGCGAGATTTACGATACCCCCCAACCTCGAGGTTAAAGTATCGCGGGGAAGATCTGGCTTATTCCGTTTAAAACGGACATCACAGTTGCGGGTCAGCGCGGGATTTTTACCCGACTTCCTCCCTGAAAGCGTAATTCCAGGTTTTGGTTTAGCACTTCCGCTGGCAAGGGAAAAAGTATAAGGATACGAAAGTCATCTATTCCTTGCAATATCTGAATAAATCGGCGATATTCAATGTGTAAGAACCATTAGAAAGGATTCGGTACATAATTTCATATCGATGAGACATTCTATTCTGCAAAAAATTCGGGAAAGATCTTTCATAGACCGAAAATAAAAGAGAGAGTTCTAATAAAACTTTCAAAGAGGAATCCGATGAAAATTACCCGATCCACTTTTCTGAAAGCCGGAATTTTAAGTACCGCAGCTTTGTTAGGAAGTCGTAAGGGAAATTTATTCGCTCAGAATACAAACTCTGGAAAAAAAGTAATCGTACTTGGCGGTGGACTTTCTGGACTTTATTCAGCATACATCTTAGGAAAAACAGGAAGTAAAGTAACTCTTATAGAAGCCACAGATAGAGTTGGAGGAAGAGTTAGATCTATACAAGATCCTTCTGGTCATGTTGTGGATTTAGGAGCGGAATGGGTTTCTTCTGAAGATAAAACGGTTCGCAGTTTAGTTAGGGAATTAGGATTAAAATTACAATCTTCTCCTTTGGTTCCTGATCTATTTTTGGGGACTTATAAGAAGGCTGGGACCTGGGAACTTTCTACTAAATCACAGGAGATATTAAGCAAATTAGTATCACAAAATTCTAAATTAGATACTGCGCAACAACAAGCATTAGATCGAATCAGCATTTATAATTATCTAGTCTACCAAGGAGTTAGTCCAGAAGATCTAACTTTACTTGGTCATAAACTTTCTCTTCATTATGGGGATAGTATCCGAGTTCTGTCCGCTGAAAAAGTTTTAAGTGATCTTGCACAATTTCCTCAAAGAAATAGCAAGATAGAAGGTGGGATGGAAAACATTGCCAAGACCTTGGTGATGAATATAGAAAACACAGAGTTCGTTTTTTCAGATCCAGTTCTTTCTGTAGACCAAGATTCCACTGGAGTTACTGTAACTACTGCTTCTGGAAGAAAATTTAACGGTTCTACTTGTATCTGTACTTTACCTGCAAACCAAATCTCTAATGTAAAATGGAATCCAGGCCTGGACAAAGAAAAACTTCTGGCAGCATTAAGAGTTCGTTATTCTCAAATTTATAAATTATTTTTGGTACTAAAAGAATCTCCTTGGGAATCTTCTCCTTTTGCAGTTCATTCTGATGCTGCTGCTCAATTCTTATATGATGCGGGCACCAAGTCTGATACTTCAGATAAGGTTTTAGGAGTGATTGCAAATGGGGACAGATTTTCTGTATTCGATTCTGCCAACCAAGACCAAAAGGTAGAATATATTCGTCTTACTCTGGAACGTCTTGGTTTGAAGAAGGATTTACAAATCCAAAGATTCTATTTTACGGAACCTAAAAAAGATTACGTTCCGAATGGGATTGCCGAGTTTCCTCCGGGAAGTTTTGGATCGGAGATCATTCTAAGAAAACCATTTGATCGTATCTTCTTTGCGGGAGAACATACTGGAGAAATTACTGGAACAGTAGAAGCCGCCTTGAGCTCTGCGATCAAAGCGGTGAATCTGGTTTAATAAGAGAGTCATCTTAAAAGTTTATAATCGAATCTAAACTGTTCGTTTTTGCTTCGATCCAACTAGTTGCATCCAGTAGAATTTTTTCGATCCCATCCTCTGTTATCGCCCAATGAGAAAGTTTCGGATATAATTTCATTATCGAATTAGTATATTTGGATGCGATCTTTCTGCCGATCCTGGGAGGAGTTACTCTATCTTTTCCGGTTGTCGCAACAAACACAGGACACTGGACTTTTTCGAAGTTTACTCGAGTGGGTTGAGAGTAGGTTAGGAAAGGCAGGAAAGTCTGGAATGCAATTTTGCCAGACTCAGGAACGTAAGTTGGGTAGAGTTCGTTTTGTTTAGATTCGCTTAGAGTATTATAAATTCCATATGCGAATTTGTTCTTACTTAAGAGATTCGTTCTCTTCCAAAAAAGAGGAGTTCTTAGAATGTCCCAAATTGTTTTTAGGCCCGTCCAGGAAAGCCCACTAATTTGTTTGGGTTGTACTGGAGTGATTAATATCAAAGCCTTTGCATTGACTCGGGTGGCCAGAAGTTGTGCGAGCAGCCCTCCTAACGAATGGCCTAATAATATAGGTTCTTTCCAACCTAATTGGTTCAATGTATTCTCTAAAAAATCTAAGTAATCCGAAATTCCTAATTTGGAAAGCTTTTGTAAATCTACCCCTGGCTCATGCATCGGTAGGTCAATGGATTTGCAAATATAACCTTCCTTCTCTAAAAATTCATGTACTTGCGATAAATGTATTCCTCTGCACCACATTCCGTGGATGAGAAGTATGTTTCCTTTCGTTTGCATTTTCTTTCTCCTAAGAAAGAAATATAGCTTGGAAGTGAAGTAGTGACGACCCGATTCTTGCGATGTGAATCTGTTTTTGTATTATGGGGAAAAGCCTGAGTTCTCTAAAATGAAAAACCCGAATATCATTCTATCTCTAAAATAATATCCGGGTCTTATGCAGAAAAGAAAACTGTTATGAATTAGTCTTCGATAACGCTCATTGCGTATTCAGAGATTGCATCCCTTCTTTGTTCTGCAAAATCTTTGTGGAACCAAAGGTTCTGTATCTTAGAAGCCTCTTTTTTGTTTCCGATGGTGATCTTGGTCATACACTCATCTACTGCAAACTTCATTGCTTCTTTTCCAGTCTCTCCGAGTCCTTTATTCCGTTTTTTGCGGACGATCTGGCCACCGGATTTTTCGACCCGTTTGACTAGAGCGTCATAATCTTTATCATCGATACAGAATATAGTCTCAGTCTTTTTGGAATCTACACCTTTAATATCCACCTCGTAAAGAGGAGCGCTGGATATATGAATGAGTCCTAATTCAAATAGTTCAGGCCAATACTCATAAAAGAAAGAGAGCATAAGAGATCGAATTGCGTATCCATCAAAGTCCGCATCTGTGATGATACTTACTTTTTCGTAATTCAGTTCTTCTATAGATTTTACTTTTTGGTCTAGAGGAAGTCCTAGGATCGCTACTATGTTCTTTAACTCTTCGTTTGCGATTGCTTTTGCAAGAGATACACCTTTACAGTTCATTGGCTTTCCTCTCAAAGGAAACAAACCATGAAGTCTAGGATTTCTCGCAGGACGAAGACCAGCGATTGCCGAATCTCCCTCTGCTACGAATAATACTCTTCCTGCATCCCCAGATTTGCCTGTAGGAGGCATTAGTTTAGGAATATTCATCTTACTTGCTTTTTTGAGTCCGCGTTGTGCATCTTCGAAAGCTTTCAGCTGAGTTCTTTTCTCCATCTGGAGCTTAACTTCTTCTAATAAGCCAGTTTTTTTAATGAACTTATCTAAATGTTTATCTACTGCATTACGAATATCTTCATTCAAGTCGTTGATTAGATAAGACTTATCCTGAGATTTAAAACGTGGATTCAATAACCTCATGTTCACGTACATGTGGAAGCAGTTCCTTACGTCGTTACGAGTACAGCTTGTTTTGAGTTTTTTCTCTAAAGAAACGATCTGGCTTTTTTTACGGACTTCATCGCAAAGTCTGTTTTCCAGATACTCAATTGCAGAACCACCTTGAGGAGCAAATATTGAGTTCACCCAAGTTAGGTTTTTATTCTGACCGATTACTAAGTATGCTTCCAGATGTAATTGGGATCCAGCAGCAGGTGCATTGTAATCCATTTTGTAGTAAGTAAGATCTGAATGTGAGAATATCTCATCCAAACCTTTTTTGAACTTATACTTTTCCTTCTTACCTTTATGAACAAATTGAACTTCCAATCCAGGATTGGTCATTGCGATGTCTTGTAGATACTGTTTCATCAGATCTACATTGAAGGAAGTATCTATATTATTAAAATATTTCGGATTTAGTTCGAATTCTACAGAGGTTCCATGATCTTCTTTGGAAGCTTTTTCGATCGCCTCGATCATATTTGTTTTTTTGCAGATCGGACCTAACTTTTCGATCTGATCTTTTGTGAGAAGAGGACAATCATCAAATTTTCCATGCTCGTCAAAGTATAAGAAAACTCTTTCAGTATCTTCTTTAGAAAGTTTATAACTACGGATCTGCTTCTTTGCGTCTTCGTGAATAGTGAATAGTTTTTTGAATGTACTTCCGTCGTTGGTTGTTTTTACTTTAAAGTAAGAAGAAACCATTCTTACCAAAGAAATACCCACACCATTCTGACCTGCAACATGGTCTTGTTTTACGTGGTCGTCAAAGTTCTCCCCATACATCAAATGCAGATATACACCTTCCGCATTCTTTGCAGGGATACCTCTTCCGTTATCAGCTACTGTTACAGTTTTTTTGTCGGAAGAAAGTTGGATGATCAATTTGGACATCTTATCCTTTTCAGGAATAGCTTTGTCCTTTTGGTTCTTGCGGTATTCATCTACCGCGTTCATACAAGCCTCGTCCAAACATTTTAATTTGGCAGGAACATCTTCCAATTCCTCGTGTACGATCTCGTATAAATTGCCGCTGTTCTTACGGAAAAAATGCTGCTCGAATGTGGAAGCAGAGTTTTGCCCCAACCACATTCCGGTCCTCATCCTTACGTGTTCTACGTTGGAGAGTTTTTTGAAGTTCCGTTCCCCTCCGGTCGCGGGCTTCTTTTCGGTTTTGGTTTTAGCAGTACTCATTCCTTGTCCCATTTATCCTTCAGCTCGGTTAATTCTCCGATCATGAATTCTGTTAATTTTTTATCTTCTTTCACAAGCCCCTGGTATCTGGACAGGGCGGTTTTTGCTTCTACGATTGCTTCTTCACATTTGCGAACTTCTTCCAAAGTCATTCTATAGATTGGAATAGAAGCTAACCATTCATAGTATACGAATTTCGATTTTTGGAGTTTATCCTCGAAATCCTTTTTGGATTTGATCCCGATTACTTTTTCGTTCCACTTTTCTTTGATGAAGCGGATCAATTCGGAGTTTCTTTCGATCTTCTCTTGTTCCAAACCCGCTAGACGTTTGAATCTACGGATCAAGTGGGTCTTTCTGAAATCGCAGAAACGTTTGATGATGTCTTCCGGTCCGAAGTTTTTCAGACGACCATCATAAGTGATCACGTTATTCGCAAGAGTTTGGGTATCTTCTTTGGAGATGACTGCAGCGATTTCTTTCGCGCTAGGTTTTTCTCCCTTCTTATAATTCAATTCTATACGGAATGTTTGGCTGGAATGATCCACATAGTCTTTGAGCCAAGAATCTTTTCTTTCTACAATGTCATCTAGAAGATTGATTACCTTCTCTCTGTTCCAGTTCATTGGAGCATCTGTAAGATAAAGAGAGTCGCCTTCCCAAGTAAAACCGAAGGTAGTGGTCATTGTGATATTGCCCGCTTCGGTTTTAGCCATTTTCACTTCTCCCTTGTAATCCTTGTACCAAGGTTTTAAAGGAAGAGGCTTTTTGGTTTTGAGATAATTCATCTGCGAGTTGATGATCGCAGAAAGTTTATGGCCTGGGATAAAACAACGGAAACCAGTTGCAATCCCCATAATATTGTTCAGAAGAACGATTGGAACTTTTCCTACGAAGTGGATTGGTTCGTCTTCTGTTTCATCGTAATTTTTAACGTAATCTATATCAGGTAAACTTTCGAAAAATCCCAGATCTTTAACGAAGTCAGAAAGTTTTACCTCAGTGTATCGAGGAGAAGCGATTGCTCCCGGATCCAATACGTCTCCGAAAGTACCTTCTCCCGCAACTAATGGATGATTGTTTGCGAATGTAAAGTCCTGAGCCATCTGCGAAAGAGCATCTTGGATGGATCTATCCCCGTGCGGGTGATATCCCATCGCGAGTCCCGCAACTTTTACAGTCTTAGTGAAACGGTTCCTTGCGTCCGAATTCCACATTGCCCAAAGAATTCTTCTCTGGACGGGCTTTAACCCATCGATTTCGTGAGGAATTGCCCGAGAATCGCAGACATATCGAGAGTATTTCCTCTGATCGTCGTTGACTTGGTCCTCAAATGGTATTTTTGGGAAGCTTTCTTTGCCTGGTTTATTGGAATCTTTCATGGGACTTTTATTGCCAAAGGATTTTAGGACGGTTTTACTGTCAACCTTTTAACGTACTACCTGAATTCGTACATACTTTTTAGGAAGAAATCGACTCAAGTTGCAGTAATTCTTACTTTCTCGTTGGGAAACACCGATAAGGAAAGAAAATTTCCCGGTTTTTCCTTGAAGATTCGAACGAAAACGGGAAGTTTTTCAAGAAATCCTCTTTTTCCGGCTGTATTTTTTTGGAACCGAAGTCTCGATCTTATCCCACAGAAATATTCTTTTCACTAGGTTTGACCTATTTGTTTTTTTTAATGTCTTGTTCTCTTTTGACGGAATGGACGGAAGAAAAACCTTTAGTTTCTGATCTTCCAAGTATTCGTATCTATACTAATATCAGTTCGATCCCTGCAAGTTCCGAATCTTTCCGGAACCAGCCTGGTCATCTAAGATATTTAGTACTGCAGACCCAATCTTCTAAGGAAAAAATTTGGACTGGAGAAGTGGATCTTTGGGAAACAAAAGAAGATTTTCATACTACTCTTCCTAAAGGGATCGTTTTTCCCAAATTAAGTTTTAAGGCATCCTTATTCTCTGGTGCGGCTAGATTAGAAGAAGGAGAATCTTCTAACCCTAAACATATTTCTTTTCATCCACAAGGAGTTCTTTCTTGGAATTGGGAAGGAGAAGGTTTCAAATCAGGGACACATATCCCTTCTCCAAAACAACTCAATGTTTCTGATTGGGGGATCCTATATAATTTTTCCCAATCAAATATTGTATGGGCCGCTAAAGAATACAGAAGTTTAGGTAAGAATGTAGAATTGCATTGGGAGAATGTCCGTAATAGCCGGACCAGTTTGAGTACCGATTATACAAGTCCTGGTGGCAGAAGTTTTCCATACGCGGATTACGATTATAAGAACCAAATATTCCAGTATGTAAATTTAGTAGAAGGTAGACTTCCTGTTTGGATATTCAGAGAAGAAGGTGAATTACGCTTAGCTTGGGGAATTCTTCCTGAAGATCTATTATCTTCTAAGAACGTATCCCAATGGAAACAGAAGAGAAAGGATGAGTTTGTATCCATGCATTTTTATGATGCAGCGAATAATATTCCGTTTACTGCCTCGGCCGATTTGAAGAACTATCCAATCATCCTCTTAAAAGATTACGACAATGCCAGAAAATAAGGAAGTTAGAACCAGGTTCGCACCATCACCTACCGGTTTCCTTCATGTGGGCGGAGCTAGAACCGCTTTATTCAATTACTTATACGCCAAATCCCAAGGCGGAAAATTTTTATTAAGGGTAGAAGATACGGATCAAGCCAGATCCACCGAAGAATCTTTTAAAACCATCCTTGAGTCCTTAAAATGGTTAGGGATAGAATGGGATGAAGGTCCTCATGTCGGGGGCCCTTACGGTCCTTATGTACAATCCGAAAGGATCTCTATCTATAAAGAATATACTGAAAAGTTGATCTCCGAAGGAAAAGCCTACCGCTGCTTCTGCACCCAAGAAGAATTAGAAGCAAAGAAAAAACAGGCAGAGGCAATGGGAGTTCCGTACGTTTACGACGGACTTCATGCGAACATGAGCGAATCAGAAGTTCAGGAAAAACTGAAAGCTGGAACTCCTTATTCTGTTCGTTTCAAAACTCCTTCTAAAACTCTGATCTTCGATGATATCATCCAAGGGAAAGTGAAGTTCGAAACAAAACTGATCGGCGACTTCATCATCGTAAAATCAGATGGTTTTCCTTCTTATAATTATGCTGTCGTTGTGGATGACGGGCTCATGAAAATTTCTCATGTGATCCGTGGAGTGGGGCACCTTTCTAATACACCTCGTCAGATCCTTATTTATGAGGCTCTGGGTTTTCCAGTTCCTGAGTTTGCTCATGCTTCCGAAATCGTAGGAATGGACGGTAAAAAATTGTCCAAACGTGCTGGAGCTACTTCTATATTAGCATTTCGTGATTTAGGATATTTGCCTGAAACATTCTTAAATTATATGGCACTACTGGGTTGGACTTCTCCAGATGGTCAGGAATATTTGCCAGGGGATATTCTCCCTAAAACATTCGATGTACATCGTTGTTCCAAATCACCTTCTACCTTTGATGTATTCAGAAAACCAAAAGGTGGAGATGAAGAAGTGGCAACTAACTTCTCAAGCTTAGATCAAATCGCAGAAGCGATGAATCCCAAGTCTAAATTGAATTGGCTTTCTAATAAATATATTAGAGAACTTCCTATCCAAAAGGTCGCGGACAGTTTGGCTCCATTTTTGGAAAACAGAACTGATATTCCGGCAGAGTATAGAGATCCGAAAAACAAAGAATTACATTCTTTAGTAGATAGTGTCAGAGTATATCTGGATAATTTGCGTCAGGCACCTGATTATATCGCAGAATTTTTCGTATCCGACCTGAAAGTAGAGGATGGAGAAGCGAAAGAAATTCTTTCCCAAGAATTTTCTCCAAAAGTGGTCGCTACATTTTACGAATTATTAAAAAAGTCGGATCCTAAAACCGATGAAGATTATAAGGCTTTAATGACCCAAGCGGGAGAACAGACCGGCCAAAAGGGAAAAACCCTATTTATGCCGATCCGAGTCTCTGCTACAGGAAAAGCTCACGGACTAGAGTTACCTATCCTATTTCCCCTCTTAGGGAAGGAAAAGCTACTCAAACGAATAGAGAAAATCTCGGTACAAGTAGGAATTTCTTTACCTTAGGATTTTTTCGGGGGATTTTTGTTGCAAAACCCCCCTTTCGGTCTGTATTAATATACAAGAGGACTTCTCAGATAAGAAATGAGGGATACGGCCGATTCACTTTTGGTTAGGCATCATTCGGGTTCGTACGTCATGTTCCTACCTCCTGACTTAGCTAGCATTCGGGAGTTCAGAAGAGCACTTCGTCAATCCCTAGAAGAGAATACTTTTATCTCTAAAGATATCCAGCAGATTGAGCTAGCCGCAGACGAGGCGCTCACCAATTCAATCTCCGCAAATTATAATTCCAGTTCAGAAGAAACGATCATCTGCAGATGGATCGTAGATAATTCTAAATTTACTTTATGGATCGTGGACTATGGTTCCGGTCTTAAAAAAGAAAAGATAGAAGAGCAAGTAGCAGAAGCTAAACCTTCTTCTCTCCAAGAGTTCTTAAAAAAAGTAAAAACCTACCAAGAAGGTAAATGTGAGGTGCTTCCGAATAGAGGAAAGCTTACCCAACATAGAAACTTAGGTAAAGGTTTGCTTATCATGCAATCTTTAATGGATTCTGTGAAGATCATGTATCACTGCAAAGAAGGAAGAATTTCATCTGACCCTACAGATTCCAGCATCCGTGGATCTATTATCGAATTAGCATTCGATTCTAAAAAACATTCGCTTTGACTTTAAACGAATACGCTCAATTTCTTTTAAGTTCCCCCAATTTAGAAGATAAATTATATTCTCCGGAAAAAATGCCGGAAGATATTCTTTGGCTGAATTTTGTCCCTAAAGACAAACCAGAAAGATCTTCTAAGATAATTTTCTCAGATAAAAAATCAAAAATGCCGCGGGTAGAACATTTAAATTCCGAGGAGAATAGAATACTTTCTCTCCATCATTTTGCAAATCATGAACTTATGGCCGTTGAGATATTTGCATGGGCCATATTAAAATTTCAGAATGCTCCTTCTTCTGTTCGCAAAAGTTTATACAAAACAATTTTGGAAGAGCAGAAACATCTTAGGCTTTATTTAGATTCTATCAGAGAATGGGGAATGGATCTGGGAGATCGTCCTCTCAATTATATCTTCTGGAAACAAACTCCTAATATGCAATCTCTCCAAAAGTTTTTTGCAGTTATGGCTTTAACTTTTGAAGGAGCCAATTTGGATTTTTCTATGATCTACCAAAAGGCATTCGAAAAATTTGGGGATCAGAAAAGAGCTGATATCATGCAGATTGTTCATGATGATGAGATCAGGCATGTTAAAAGGGGAGTTAAGGTAGTATTCTCGGATGGGATATCCCAAGACCAACAATGGGAAAAATATCTAGACCTTTTGACCCATCCATTCACTCCCAGAAGGGCAAAGGGATTTTTATACTTTCCGGAGCTTAGGACCAAGGCAGGGTTATCGCCTGAGTTTGCTGAGGCCTTGGGAGCTTATTCGGACGAATACGATGGTACTACAAATGCTAGGATCGTAAAAAATGTATTCGGTATGGAGGCAGGTTAGGGCCTAGGAAATCGATAGACATCTCATTTTCTTGGAAAGAAGCTGTAGTTCAGAATATGTTTCGTTTCATTTCTTTTTTCCGAGTATTGATCCTTTTTTCAGTATTCATTCTTCTCATCGCTTGTAATTCAAAAACACCATCCGATTCCAAGATCATTTCTTTAACCATTCCAGAGTCCGAAGAAAAAAGTCCGGATGTGGTCCTCAAAAAACTAGGAAACCTGGATGAGGATCCTGATCTAGAGGTTTTCTCCTTGGTCCGTAATGGAACCGAAGAGATTCTTGCAGTTTTCAAAAAACAAAACGGAGAATGGACACTCCAGTCCAAGATAGGTTTTAATCTTCTGAACATAGGACCTTTTATTCATGATCCTAAAGCTTCTTCTTGGAAAGCAGGAGAAGATGAGAATGCAAAAGAATCCGGCTACGTAGTTAAAAGAATTCTAATGGAAGAACTTCCCGGAGATTCTTTCAATTCTCTCTTTTTAGAAGTTTTAAGCGAAGAGCCTCCTTTGGGTCTTTTTTCAGTTCCTTATGTGATCCGTAAGGGAGAAAAAATTTTAGATGGGCTTGCTTCTTTAAAAGATCATCAGTTTTTAGCAAAATCAAAACGTATCGACTTCTCATATAATAAAGAAGAAAAGAATCTTACCATTTTTCCGAACAATCGTACTTACGCTCAGAATTTTAACTTCAATGGTTGGGAATTAGTACCTGATGTTCCGAGTGTTGCCGCTCCAGGTTTATTAAGTGTAGAAGCTCCTGCCGAATGGAAGAAAGATGTGGCATCTGAAGTTGTGATCTGGTTCAAAAACAGAGGATCTTATTCAGGAACTACTTATATCTCTCTTTCTTTTCCTCAAGGTGGAAAAGTGGAGATAGATTCTGGTAAAGAAGGATTAAGATATTATTCTCCTGGATCTTCGGTATATTCTTTCGAGAAAAAATATATTAATTCCAAAGTTCCTTTATTAGAAATTACGAAAGAAGGTTGGGCAAGAAATCATAAGTATGGAGTTCGTTTTAAATACACTCCTGATGCTGATGGTGTGCCTAATTTACTACTTCGTTCCAGTTCCAAGTCTTATAGGGATACGATCAATCTTCCGACTGATTATAGTTCCGTGAAAACAGAGATAGACCAACAAGGTTTTAAAAGTTATCCCCTTCCATTGGTATCCAGAGGAAAGTCCAAATAATAACCGGATAATATCGTGAGTAGTTTCGAAGAACATAAACTTAAACATGCCAAGATAGAGGTCGTTCGAGCTCAGGTGGAAAGATTCCGCAAATTTTATGCGGACTATTTCCATCTAGAAGAAACGATTTCTATGGTGGAATATTTTTTCGAAACAATTTACAACCTAGATGGCAAGGAAGCTTGGATGCATTTAGCTTTAGACACATACCAAAAAGTAAAAGGTATGATGAAAGAAACTACCAGAGCTAATCTAGAAACTCTAATTGAGTTAAACAATCTCACTGATCATTTAGATTCAGAAATGGCTCAGTTACTTATCCAAAAAGATTGGGATGGCAAAAAACTTTCTAGAGAAGAATACGACGATCTATACAAAGCTTACGGTCATAAAGAAGAAAGAGAGAAGCAGTTAGAGATTGTTCTTCATAACCTGAGAACATTTTACGAATTAGCACATAAGCCTATCTCCGCTTATCTGATCCGTCCTGCTAGATTTATGGCAGGTCTGTTAGGAGTTTCCCTTTTATTCGATTCAGTAGAGAAGGCATATAACGCGGTTTTACCAGTATCTCCTGAAATTTTTGTTTCTTTTATCGAGCAAGTGGAGAGAAGAGAGTCGGAATATCTAGAGTCTGCCTTCTTAAATGGAAAGCAACCTAAGGAGCCGTCTGCTTGAACGGAAGATCACGTTTTTCCAGATACAGGAAGCATGTCGAAGCCGGAGATGAGAACCGGGACAGATGGCTTTTGACGTATGCGGATATGATCACACTTCTTCTTGGACTTTTTATCATTTTATATTCTATTTCTCAAGTAGACCAAAACAAATTGAAACAAGTTGCCGACCTGGTCCGAGGTGGATTCGGTCTAGGAGAATCTTTTTTTGAAGGTTCTAATATCACATTAGAAGAGGATCCCTTATTACAACCAAGGACCCAAATGTATCGCTTCTGGGAAAGGATCTCTTATGCATTAAAAAAGTTGAAAGAGAAAACGAAATTATTCATAGGCATTAACGAAACAGAAGAGATTCGTATCCAAGTATTCGCACCGTCCTTGGGTGAAGGTGAATTTCATCCTGATGAGGACACTGATTTCACTTTCAAAAAAGTAGCTGAGGTTGCACAAGGAATGGATGTGGATATCACATTGAGAGTCCAAGTTCCTTATGCAGAACAAGCAGGCCAAGGATTCAGAAATATCTGGGAATATAATGCTCATCGTGCTGGTTTGATCGCAGAAACATTGGCAGAAAAATATGGGATCTCTAGAGAAAGACTTTCAGTCCAAGCATATCATGGCTTTAGAAAATTAGGACCGGAAGAAGGTCCCAGCCCGGAAGTTAAGGCTTCTCAAGAAAGAATAGAAATCATCATTCGTAAACGGGGTAAGGAAGAATAAGGAATGATCTCTAAAATAAATAAAGTTGTAATTCCTTTCGGATTGCTCCTCGTATTGACGGGAGCATTCTTCTCAGTTGGTTGTTCCAAGAAGAAAAAGGTTCCGGCTGCTGTGGAATCTGTTTGGAAAACAGATCAGGAAGGAGTGGAGAATTCCAGCGGGTTTGCATGGGTTTCCAAGTATTGCGAGAAGGTTAGACAATGTGCGGATGGCGACATGAAAACCTTAAACTCTGACTCTGAAGCAATTTTAGAAAAAAGATTAAGAAAGGATTTTTGTTTAGAAAAATTTAAAGAATCCAAAGTGTATACATTAGCAGCACAAGAACCTAAATTGGTTTTGAATAAGACTATTTCTTGTTTGAAAGCAGCAACGGAAGCAGATTGCCATTTAATCAAAAAAGGAGTATCTGAACTTTCGGAAGATTGTAAATGGTTACAAACTCTTCAAAACTCTAAAGAGTAAAAATATAAAGGTCTAAAAAGACCCGGGTTATAAAACCCATCCGTGGACAAAAGATACGATCTGAATTTTTCGGAGGCGAACCTTGCTCAGAGGTATCAAAAGACTGAATCGATACGAGAAAAGATTACTCAGGATCGCAAAACTGGGTGGCAAACTCGTAAAAATCAACCAAGCAGGTTTTTCCAGAAGGACTGACGAAGGTTTTCGATTTCCGATCTATAGTTTGGAGATAGGAACTAAAGAAGGTTTAGAAAAACATCCTGTAGGGATCACGGCAGGTGTACATGGATTGGAAACCATTGGCATCCAGATCCTGATCGATTTTTTAGAATATATCATTAGTCCTAAATCCACAGGTTATCTTCCTGAATTAAAAAAAGGTAAATTAGGATTAGTTATTATTCCAATCGTAAATCCAGGTGGGGTGGCTGCAAAAACCAGATCGAATCCTGGTGGAGTAGACCTGATGAGAAACTCAGGCATAGACGCAGAGAAGCCTCTTCCATTTTTTGGAGGCCAAAAGTTTTCCAATAAACTTCCTTATTTTAGAGGACATGGATTGGAGCCTGAGTCTAGAACACTTTCACGAACTGTTTTCGAAAGATTTTTTCATGTACAAGATTCTATTCTGCCAGTTTTAGACCTACATTCCGGATTTGGAACTGTGGATAATGTGTGGTGGCCATATGCTTATACACATAGGCCTTGTACAGATACTGCTTTGTACGAAAAGATAGCTTCTCACTTTAAAGATCATTGTGGTCATATCAATTTTGCTTATGGTCCTCAGAGCGCGAGTTATACAACTCATGGAGATCTTTGGGATAAATTTTACGATCATTACCAAGAATTGTATTCCGAACAAGAGAGTTGGAGTTCCAGATTTCTTCCTTTAACATTGGAAGTGGGAACTTGGTCTGATATTAAAGAAGAGCCTATGAAGTTATTTTCTAAAAAAGGAATATTTAGACCTGCTGAACATAATAAAAGCGAAGTTCTTACTAGATACAGAGGTTTCCTTAGAGACTTTGTACGCCTAGGTTTAACTAAGCCGAAAGATTGGATAGAAGCTCAGTAATTTCTGAGAGTTCAGAAGATAATTAAGAAGAAGGTCCCAGTTTTTCTAGAATTTCCTTGGGAGTTTCGTAAATTCCTTGGCTTTTATAGATCCAAGCAAGTCGATCCAGTTCTTTTAAATGTCCCAATACTTTAGAATCTTCTAAACTAGGATTTTTCCTTTTTAGTTTTTTCAGTTCTGTAAAGAAGGAAACATTATCTCGGTTTCTATTTAAAAGATGTCCTGATAATCCTATGCAAGGACATGCTTTATTATTATCTATCCACATCCCACATTCTTTGGATAAAAATTCGGATAGTTTCTTTTTGGAACGAGAAAGTTTTTGACGGAAGTTGTCGGAACTGATACTTAAAATTTCGGCTCCTTCTTCGCTACTCATACCATAAACTGAAGATAGAACGAATACTATCCTATCTGCAGAATTTAATTTTAATAAAACTGCATGTACGCATCCGAATCGGATCTCTTCTTCTAAAATTTTGTCTTCTACTTGGTCTTCTAAAGAGATAGAGTTTGGTTTAGATAGATATTCTTGTCGTATTCTACTTAAATGTACAATATTCTTAGGTCTTTTAATTGTGAGAAGATGGTTACTCGCGATAGAATATACCCAAGTAGTAAACTTACTCTCGAATCTAAACCCAGAAAGTTTATTAGAAATTTTGAGTAAGATCTCTTGGGTAGCATCTTCTGCTTCTTGAGGATCCCATAACATTCTTAACGAAAGATTAAAGATATAATCTTGGATCTTTTCTAAAAGAATTTCCATCGCTCTAGGTCTTCCCTCTAGAGCGATTCGGATTGTATCCGTAAACTCGTCTTGTATCGTTACGGATTTTTCCATTCTAAGCTGTTATCCCTTTTTTCCTAAGATAATGTTCTAAATTTCTGGCAGCTTCTGATCTTACCTTTCCTTGGACTAAAGGTGACCATCCCAAAAGAACTCCAGGAGTGCCTAATGCCATTCTGGTCCATTTCCAGAGAGGAAATCTATCCTTTTGTTTGACTACTTTTCCATTTTTAAATTGGAATTCGGATCTGATATGGTTCTGGACTTGCCTTCCTGTTTTTGAGAACAGATAAGTCGCCACCCAGTATGCTGTTCCTGAATCTGCGCTGGCGTTTGCCTCTACCAATTCTATCGTTGCATTTGGGTCCATTCTTTCTAAAAGCATAGACCACATACCAGATACTGCTCCGCCCTTTAATTTAGGAAATACTGGATCTGAAAATTCAACGTCTTGTGAATAGAAGTCTGCAATACTTGCAGAGTTTCTTGAATGAAAACTTTTATAAAAGTCTCTAATTTTGGCTTCGTTTGGATGCATGTGAATATCCTTTTTTGATTTCGCATGATAGGATCGAATTTGCGGATTTAGTGTGACTGGATTTCTGAAGAATTTTTAGAAAAAGATAAAAAAAGGCCCGCTAAAAAGCGGGCCTGAAAATCATTCGGACAAGCGGATTAAACTCGTCCGAGGCAAGGCGAATAGAAAACGCCGTCAAGGCGTTGGTGTAAACTCCAGTTAACGTTTATGAGTTAAGTAACAACTCATACTGGAGAGTAACATTTCGATAATATACTATATAGAATCGAAAATCGTTCGGAATTATATACATGAACGTTTTTTGTTTGCACCTAATTGAATTACGAAAAAATGTTTTTTAACGCATGATCCGAATTTCGATTTTTCTTCTCGTTCTAATTTCGAGTTTCGGTTCCATCTTCGCAAAAGAACTTCCGTTCAGTCTAAAAACAAACGAACATAATAAAAACATTACACCCGAACTTTATCTTTGGGAAAAAACCGATACAGAAAATATTCCTCCTCCATCGAATCAAAATGTTGGTTGGAAAAAAATTAGATCAAACGCCTTAAATTTCAATTTTTCCAAAAGATCGTATTGGTTAAAATTCCGAATTCGATTTCGCGAAGAAATTCGTGAAAATCTTTACTTCGTAATTCGTTGGAAGGCTCATGATTTAGCAGAATTATATACCCCAAATGGGGTAACTCCCTTACAAAGAGTTGGAGATACATTATCAAAAAGTAATTGGCCTGTTAAGAATGTTCTCTATCCAACCTTACTCTTGCAAGGAGAACCTGGAGAAGAAAAAGAATTTATCGTTCGGATCAAATCAGAATCCATTATGTCATTTCCAATTGATATTATGGATGAGGCTGGCGTTCGAGCCAATCTCGCTCTTGAAACTGGAGCGTTTTCACTTTCGGCCTGCTTGTATGGGATGCTTATCCTAGTTGCTTTATTCTATTATAGAGCAACGGAATATAAAGAATTTCTACTATATACCTGCTATGCTTTCTGTATGGGAGCTTCTTACGATGTAAATTATGGAAATGCGATAGAGCTTTTTTGGGAAGATTCCCCTCTTTGGACAGAAAAGGTGAATTATTTTTTCTTTAATTTGGGAGGCATTTTTGGATTCCAATTCATTCGAAAGTTTTTGGAAACAGAAACCTTTCTGCCTTGGGTAGATAGGACCTTATTCTTTTTTTCTGTTATTCTGGGTCTGACCCTTCCGCTCATTTTTACGATGGAAACGATTGCATATCTGACTCTGATCAACGAGATCATATATTCTATTTCTATTCCTATGATATTGATTGCTGGAATCTATCTTCGCGGCCGGGGAAATCGTAAATTAAATCTGTTTTTGGTCTCCTGGGGATTGTATCTTACTTTCGGATATATTAGTATTTTTTACTATATTGGGATTTTGGAATACGGGTTTTTTACTGTGTATTCAGTACCTCTTTTCTTTCCGGCGGATCTTCTCATTCTTCTTTATAATATTATCCAAAAGTATTCTCAAAACTTGGAAGAGAAGAATAGCCTTCTCGAGACATTGAGGGGTTTTATAAATAAGCCTAGATATGCTCGTTCTAAGATTTCAGGTTTGGATGTGGACGAATCATTGAATGCTCTGGAACATCTGATGAGCACTGAGAAATTATTCGCAGAGGAAGAAGTTACAATCCAGATGCTTGCTTCTAAGATCGGACTAAGCACTCACCAATTGTCTGAACTTTTGAATTCTAGACTTGGGATGGGATTTGCCGCTTATTTGAATTCTAAAAGAATAGAAGAAGCAAAACTTCTTTTGAAAAATGATACCGAGGACAATATTCTAAACATTGCATTTGCAGTGGGTTTTGGTTCTAAAACTTCTTTTAATGTGGAGTTTAAGAAGGCGACAGGCCTTACTCCTAAACAGTACAAAAGTTTCGTGCAAAAAGTGATTCTATAAGAACGCTGAGATTTTTTCGAGTCCAGACTGAAACAATTCAGTTTCAGAAATTAAACTGATAACTATACTTCCTGAATCTTCTTCGAATCCGAACATGGAACCTGGGTGAACCAGCACTTTCTCTTTTTCTAATAATCTAAAAGAGAATTCTTCATCGTTTAAGAAGGATGGAGATTGTAATACTGCATACCAGCCTCCTTTAGGAGATATGTAAGCAATATTTGGATGAGAAGAATGAAAACTTTCTAGAACCTGAAGATTTCTACCTATTCTTCTTAACACTTGGCTTTGGATCATATTTCTCCACTGAAATAATTCAGGAAGAGCGAGTTGGATAGGGGTTCCAACAGAAAGATAAGTATCTGAAATGATCTCTAATCTTTCCTTACATTCTTTTTTCCAGTTAGTGGGACCTCCAACATGGATCCAGGAAAGTTTCATTTGGGGAAGTGCAAGTATCTTAGAAACTCCATTTACTACGAACACCGGAAAATCAGTATGAAAAAAATCGATTTGATGAGGATTTTCTTTGTGAAGATAATCTGAGAATACCTCATCTAAAACCAATGTTATCTTTTTGGTTTTTGAAATGACTTTTAATTTTTCGAATTCTTCCGAGGTAA
Organism: Leptospira saintgironsiae; assembly: GCF_002811765.1. Lineage (NCBI taxonomy): Bacteria > Pseudomonadati > Spirochaetota > Leptospiria > Leptospirales > Leptospiraceae > Leptospira > Leptospira saintgironsiae. Next base: position 581,943 of record NZ_NPDR01000001.1, read on the forward strand.
GCAGACTTCCTGTAGGGTTATTAGGCGAAACTAAGAACAGAATTTTAGTTTTATTAGTGATCTTAGAATTTAAATCTTCGAAATCTATTTTCCAACCTTCGCTTTGGTCTAGCTTATAAGAATTAAATTCTGCTCCATCAAGTAAGGATAAAAATTCAAAGAGTGGATATCCAGGAGAAGGGATGAGAACTTCTTCTCCCGGATTACATAATAATTTTATTAAATAAGAATACGCTTCGGAGGAAGAAGATGTTAAGAATAAATCTTCCTCTGAGATAGTATGACCTTTTTCTTTATAATAACTTGCGATCGATTTTCTAGCGTTGAGAGTTCCTTTCGGATCGGGATCATACTCTAGACTTTCCGGCTTTTCTAGTGAATGTAATATTGCTTCTCTTGGATAAACAAGCCCAACTTTTGTAGGATTGGAAATAGTAAGGTCGATCCAGTCTTGTCCGGCTTTTTTAAAAGATTCTAAGAGAGAATATAGATCATTCTCCCCAGGAATGAATTCAAATCGGTCGCTAAAGCGAGGAGCGTTTTCCAAATCCATACGTTTTTCTTAATGTATAAATCTGTTCCAAAGATACAGAAGAAGTGAAAGTCCGACGCTGATCAGAATAGAAGTTGCGAAAGGAAAATAGAATCTGAAATTTTCTCTTTCGATCTTGAAGTCTCCAGGTAGATTACCAAGAGAAGAGATAAATGGAAGTTTGGAGCCGAAAATGATAATGGCCCCAATAATCAGGAAGAATGCCCCGATCCAAAGAAATGTTTTACCTAGCGGTTCCATATTAGATCCACTGGAAACAAGAACTGGCGGAGAGGGGGGGATTCGAACCCCCGGTAGGTGTTACCCTACGCTTGCTTTCCAAGCAAGTACCATAAACCGCTCGGACACCTCTCCGGTTCTTGGTTGCGATTACGATGTTTTTCCAAGGAGCGGTCCGGTCAAGGAGATTCGACCCAAAAGTTCCGAGCATAGGCTCAGGACTTCTTCTCTGAAATAAATTGGGCAGCTCTTTTCGAGAATGCCATAATCGTATAGCTTGGGTCCACAGAAACCGCAGTAGGAAACACACTTGAATCGCTTACATATAAATTCGAAATTCCATGTACCTTATGTTTCCAATCCACAACTGAAGTTTTAGGATCTAATCCCATTCTACATCCTCCGGCAGGATGAGGAGCAGCCATCGCCATAGAAGCAGGAGTTAATGGAAGTGACTCCACAACATTTACTTCCTCTGGTTTAGTTAATACAGTTCTTTTTAGATCCGGAAGTATTACTTTGTAAGCGCCCGCTTTAAAGTTTAGAATGACTTGTTTGCGAATACAATCTTTAAGTATCTCTTTAGTAAGTGGTCCGAAACTGTATTGGACTTCTCTTTTACCACCTGACTTAATTTCTATTCTCCCTAACTCAGTATCCGGATCGTCTATCCAACCTATGGTTCCTCCTAGTCTAGGAAGTTCTTTCATGATCTCGAAATGTTCTTCTCCGAATCCTGGGACAAGTGCACCTATCGCTCCTGGTTGCAATTGATTGGCCATAATTAGATAGCCGCCTTCTCTATATGTTCCTCCTGCATAACGTGCGAGTCTAAATTCTTCTACCCCGTATGCAGATGGAATATTTCTCCATTGTATAATTGATTCTTTATAGAGAGCATGAACAAATGGAGAAGGATTGATTGCTAAAAATTCTCCTAATGCTGGTAACTTTTTCTTGAGTCCGTTTTTAAGAAGAAATGTAGAACTTCCAAATCCTCCGGCAGCAACGACAACTGTGTCCGCTTTAAAACGTAATTTCACTTCGGATTCTTTTTGAGAAGGTCTGTCGATTACAACTGCTTCTAGTCCGACAACCTTATCTCCTTCATATTCCAATTCTAATGCTTTAGTATCCGCGTAAAGATCTGCACCTAAAGCTATTGCCATCGGAATATGAGTGATTAGTTGGCTTTGTTTTGCTCCGAACATACAACCTTGCATACAATGCCCGGATTTTTGGCAGTTCTTACGAGCTTGTGGAACTGGATTTCCTTCCCAACCTAATTCTTTGGAAGCTTTACGAACCAATTGGTTCATTCTATTATAATTTTCTTCCTTGGCGGGATGGACATTTAGTGTGTCGTCTAACTCTTTCCAAAAAGGTTCTAGATCTTCTGCGCTATGACCTAGTATTCCAAATTTATCTTTCCAAAGTTCTAATCTGTCATTAGGAGTTCTATAACTATCAGCCCAATAATGGACTGATGCACCGCCTACATTTTTCCCATACACTATATTTACTGTTCCATCTGCAGTGGTGGCCATATTTCTTTCTGCAGAAACTTTGCCAGCCATATTCAATTCATGATTATCAAAGGATCCTGTATGGTAGTAACCTCCTTCTTCTATTAAGGTTACCTTCTTTCCCGCCTTAGCTAGTTCGTAAGCAACAGTTGCACCTCCACAACCTGTCCCGATCACTAAAACTTCAGTGCGGATCTCTTTGGATTCGCCTAAATTTTTCCATTCATAAATTTTACCCGACATCGGAACCTCCTACTAGTTTGCGATAATAGATCCTGGATTCGCTTAATTTTTCAGGAGGATTTAAAAAAGGTCCGTCATACGAAATTGTTTTAAAAGTGGACTCGTGTCCGTAATACATTAGAAAAATAGGCATTCTTAAATTTGCCCAAACTGCTCTTACAGTGTCTGAGTCAGAATGATTCAATTCTGATAAAAACTTTCTTCTGGATTCTAAAGAAAGTTTAGAGAATCTAGAAAACTTCCAATGAAAGAATGGAAGATACTCTAAAACCATTATTAAAGTTTTAAAATCATCGGATAAGAAAGGGTCTACGAAATAAAATTCTTCATCTAATCTTTCTAATACCTTTGCTTCCTTATATGTTGGAGCGTTAGCAGCTTCAGGTAAGATAGCTTCTGATAATGCAGCTAGGGTTTCTAATTCTGATTCGGAGAAGAATAGTGCTTTAGGCAGTTGCCTGGAAGATCTGTTTAAGATACAAATCGATCCCCCAAGTACTAGGGCTCCTGAACCTGCGAGTCCCAGTCTCAGGAATGTTCTGCGAGATAAACGCGGGGCTGAATTTGCCATTGCAGTGTTTTCCTTCGATTCTTGGACTTGTCAATCCTATCCTACCTGTTTCTATATAGAAAACCAACTTGACGTTCCAAACGTTCGATAATCCTTAGTATTCATGGCAGATAAGAATGACAAAGTTCCGGAAAACGTTCCGGGAAAATTCTATATTGATAATAGCTGTGTGCCTTGTAACGACTGCTTGGAAGAGGCTCCTCAACTTTTGAAATATACCGACGATGAGTCTAAGGTATATTTCCATAAACAGCCTGCCAGTCCGGAAGAAGCGGTTGCCGCTCGTAAAGCTATGGAAATCTGTCCAGTAGAAGCGATCGGAGACGACGGAGAATAATCAGGCCGAAGTTTTTCGGTCTTATCCAGATCGGAAAACTTCCCTTAATAAGCGAATTACGTTTTTTTAATTTACTTTTCCTCTTTTTAATTCTTCTAAAAGAGATAAAACCCACGCGAAAAATAGTTCTTTTTTCGGAACTGAACCCTCAAAAACAGACCACTCGTTCTAGGACAAAAGGTATAGTTCCGAGTGAAATTTGAAATCTTAGATCAGTTTATTTTGCGGAAATATATTCCTTACATTTTAGGATTTTGGGACTTTTTTATTCGCAATGTACTCGTATAAGTCGTCTTTTTATGTATTAGTTAATAGAGCAAGTTCTTGCAGTTTATGGAAGAAAGACTAGGTCAGGAAGGAATCAAATTGGATCAAAACCAAGATTTGTACCGGATCTTGATCGAAACAAGCCGAGAACTGATCTGCTTACATGACCCAGAAGGGATTTATCTTTATGTAAATCCTATCATCGAGACTCTTACTGGTTTTAAACCGGAAGAGATGTTAGGGCGTAATCCTTACGATTTTATTCATCCCGATGACAGAGAGCGTATCCTAAGAGATTCTCATAATCCTGCAAAAGAGGGAAGACCTACAGTCGCTTCCCAATATCGTTTTTTAAAAAAGAATGGTGACTACATTTGGTTCGAAACCTTAACTCAGCCATTACGAAATAAAGAAGGCAAAGTTACTCACTTAAATACTACTTCCAGAGATGTTACTGACCAAGTGCAACTAACGGAGAGTTTGCAGCAGGAAAAAAAATTCTCCTCCATCATGTCGGAACTTGCAAAGGTAGGGGCTTGGGAATCAAATATTGAAACAGGCCATTTGTATTGGTCTTCTGAAATTTATAAGATCTTGGAAAGAGATCCTTCTCTAGGAATTGATAGGGAAACTGTTTATCGAAAATATTCTTATGCAGAAGATATGGAAAAGTTAAGAGAGAATAACTTACGAGTCTACCAAAAAGGTGAGACTTATTCTGTAGAACATAGGATGGTAACAGAAACTGGAAGAGTAATTTGGGTTCGTACCCAAGGTAAGCCTGCATATTCTGAAGGAAGAATCGTAGGTGTATACGGTGCGATGCAAGACATCACTCTTTCTAAATTGGTAGAAGAAGAGATCCGCTTAAGTGAAAAAAAATTCTCGGAAGCATTTCATAGTTCCGGTAATGGGATCATTCTATTAGATAAGAACGGACACTTTTTAGAACTCAATCAATCCTTCGCTAAGATGATAGGATACGAACCTGACGAACTTCTTTTCAAATCTTTCCAAGATATTACTTATCCTGAGGACTTAAACGTAGGTGCAGAAGCATTTCGTAAAATTATCGATGGAGAAAGAAACGGCGCTCAATTCGCAAAAAGATACATCCACAGAAAAGGACATATAGTTTGGGTATTTATTACTGGAGTTGCAGTTCGAAAAGATTCTGGAGAACTGATGTTCATCGTTGCTCAGATCCAGGATATCTCTCGTAAACGGATCTTAGAAAATATCCTAAGGGAAAAAAATGCAAGGCTTAGATCAGTAGGCACTCATTTAAAAGAAAGGATCTCCCAACTAGAAGAATTTAACCAGATTGTGTCCCATAATATGAGATCTCCGATCGGTAACATCTCCACGCTAGTAAAGTTTTTAGAAGAAGCGGAAACGGAAGAAGAGAGAGTCGAATACATGGACTATCTCAAGACAACCTCTGACCAATTACTTACAACATTAAACGAAATCGTAGAAGTTATTAAAATAAGACAAAGTCCAAAGGTTGTTTCAGAAGAAATCTTATTCGAGTCGGTATTTTCTAGAGTAAAGGCCATGTTTTTAGGCCAAATATTGGAATGTGATGCAGAAATCATTGCGGATTTTTCCGAATCTCCTTCAATTGTCTACCCTCCGGTATATTTGGAGAGTATATTCTTAAACCTACTTTCTAATTCTTTGAAATATAGATGTGAATCCCCTCATCCGGTGATCCGATTTAGGACCTATTGGTCTCACGGAAATCACGTTTTGGAAGTGCAGGATAACGGTTTAGGAATTGACTTAAATAAACATGGGGATCAAATTTTTAAATTACACAAAAGATTTCACCGAAACACGGACGGAAGAGGTTTGGGTCTGTTTATGACCAAAAACCAAATCGAATCCTTGGGTGGAGAAATCCATGTGGAAAGTACTCCCGGACAGGGCACGAAATTTATAATTCATCTTTCTAAAGCAAATGAATTCGCTATCTAAAAAACAAAAACTTTTACTCGTAGATGATGATGCGATCTTTGTTGAGATCGCTAAAAGAACCATCGAAAAGACCGGCGCTGTCGAAAGTTTAAAAGTATTTCCGGATGGAGAAGGTGCTATTAGCTTTTTGAAAGAACACCAGAGCGAGCCTGATATCATTCCTGATTTTATCTTTTTGGATATCAACATGCCGTTTATGGATGGCTGGCAATTTTTAGATGAGTATGCAAACTTTGTGAATTCGCTTAGCAAAAAGCCTGAAATTTACATGGTTAGCTCTTCTGTAGATGATTCTGATCTAAGAAGAGCCAAAGAAATTCCATTAGTAAAAGATTATATAACTAAGCCTGTGTCCCTGGATTCGTTTAAAAGAATACTATCTAATCAACCTTAATTATTCTCCGCCACCTAAGGAAAATGCTCTTTTTCCTTGGAACTTATATAAATTATCCGTTTGGATACTGTCTAATCCAGCTTCTGAAATTCTAAGTAATAATTTTGCGATCTGTTCTGGTTGTATTTTTATAAAACCATCCCCTGATTCGCTATCTGGAGTTTCCGGATTTACGAATCTACATCTCCAATGATCTGTTAAAAAAGTTTCAGGAGCACCATTAGGATAAACTTTTACTCCTCTGTTGGTGATCATTCTGAGTTTTAAATCTCCAGAGACTGCACTTAGTTTTTTAGCGAGGTCCTCAGAAGTTCCAGGCTCCCAATCTAAAAATACATCCACGCCCACTAATTCTTTTTGAAGAGCTTTTCTTTTGTACTCTGGAATATGGATCGCCTTTGCTTTTCCGAAAGAGATTGGTTTGAATTTTTCTGGAAGATGACCAAGGTTTCCAATAACTGCTTCTCCGAATTCTTTAGTACCAACTTTGATACGACTTACTCCTGCTTTGTAAATATCTCCAGTATGAATTCCTTCTTCGATAGTGAGTAACCAAGCGTTTTGTATTTTAGCTGCGATATCAGGCTGTCCTAAGTGAACAAGCATCATCACTGCTGCATTAATAAGTCCACTTGGGTTTGCGATATTTTTTCCTGCGATGTCAGGAGCAGAACCGTGGATTGCTTCGAACATGGAGACAACTTCTCCAATATTTGCGGATCCTGCCATTCCAACTGATCCAGCTACTTGAGCGACTATATCAGATATGATATCTCCATATAAGTTTAATGTCACAACAACATCATAAACCTGAGGTCTTTCCGCTAAATGGGCCGCACCAATATCTATGATCTCACTTGCTGCTTCTAAATCAGGATATTCTTTTGCAATTTCTTTGAATATATCATGGAACAATCCATCGGACTGTTTCATGATATTGTCTTTTACCATTGCAGTTACTTTTTTTCTGCCATAAGCTTTAGCGTATTCAAAAGCATAACGTATGATCTTTTCTGATCCAGGTCTCGAGATCAGTTTTAAACATTGGACAGTGTCCGAAGTTTGTTTGTGTTCTATTCCAGTATAAAGATCTTCTTCATTTTCTCTTACGATGACTACATCTAATTTAGGATGTTTTGTATCTACATAAGGATAAAGTGAAATACAGGGTCTAACGTTAGCAAAAAGTCCTAAGGTGGTCCGAACGGTTACATTCAAACTTTTGTAGCCGCCTCCTTGAGGAGTAGTAATTGGAGCTTTAAAAAATACTTTTGTGTCGCGGAGAATGTCCCAAGACGCAGGTTCAATTCCTGCGCTATGGCCTTTTTTATAGACTTGTTCTCCGATATCTATAAAGACCGGTTCGATGCTCGCACCCGCCGCTTCTAAGACTTTAAGAGTGGCGTCCATAATTTCCGGACCGATCCCATCTCCCTTAGCAACAGCGATTTTTTTCTTCGAGCTCATACTGACCCTCCGATGTAGGAGTTCCTACAAAATGTTTTTGAGATAATTTACAGTCTTATTTCAATCGATGAGCTACCCTGCGTCAATCTGGATTAGGCCCAAGGATAGAATTCCAACAAATCTCCCTCATGCAGATTTTCCGTTTCGGAAAATTGGACTCCTAGTCCGTCCGAAAAAATTCCAGCTCGAATATCTCCGCTTCCGTTAAACTTCTTTTCAGATAAAAAGGTTTGGACTTTGGTCTCATAAGAAACCGGGAAGAACTCGGTCAGTTTGTTTTTCTTTTTTCTTTCTCCAGCAAAAGGCAGATAGATAGGTTTCTCTAAAGAAAGTCCTAAAAATTTTCGTATATATGCTTCTACAAAAATCCGGAAACAAACCTGGACACTGAACGGATTCCCAGGTAGACCAAAGACTGCCTGCTCATTCTTCTTACCAAACCATATTGGTTTTCCAGGTTTGATCTTTACTTTATGAAAAACTTCCTTCACTCCGGAAGTTTCTAGAATTTTCGGGACTAGGTCTAGGTTTCCCATGGAAACTCCACCTGAGAGAATGAGAAGATCAGAATCTAAACCTTCTTTTACTGCTTTTTCTAAAAGGATTGGATCGTCCCCCACACGAGTAACAGACAACGGAGTTATACCATATTTTTGTAATAAAGATCTGATAGAATATGAATTAGAATCTCTGATCTGCCAAGGTTTTGGAATTTCTCCAGGGCCTACGATTTCGTTTCCAGTAGAGATTACTCTCACTCTAGGAAGTTTAGAAGTTTGAATGGAATATTTTCCTAAAGAAGAAAGTAAAGAAAGAACAGGAGCACTGATCAATATTCCTTCGTTTAAGATTTCTTGATCTATTTTTAGGTCTTCTCCTTTGATTGCTATATTGGAGAAGGAGCTGGATTTTTCAGTTTTAAAGCGGACCTGCTTCTTTCCATTAGAAATTCCTAAATCTTCGGAATCTTCTATCTTAATAACTAGATCGAAACCTTCTGGAACAGGGGCGCCTGTCATTATGCGGATGGCTTCTTCTCCGCTTTCTAATTGGAAAGATTCTCCAGCATGTAATTCTCTTGTATAAGAATAAATTCGATCTTCTGAAAAACCTTCTGACTTTAAAGCAAATCCATCCATGGTTGCTCTATGAAAAGGAGGATAATCTCTATCCGCGTAGATCTTTTCTCTTAATACTTTACCAAGAGAATTTTCCAAGTTTGTATTTTCAGGAGAAGATTCACTAGCAGAAGATTCTACGAGTCTGAGTGCCTCTTGGACGGAGATCAATGTCCTTCTCCTCTCATCATTTTTTTTGCATGGAATACTGCGGGAAGAATTGCTTGTAAACTTTCAGTAGCACCATTCGTACTTCCCGGAACGGACACTATTAGTGTTTTGCCAATTCTGCCTGCGATGGATCTAGATAACATTGCAAATGGAGTTCTGTCTTGTCCGAAAGATCTCATTGCTTCTGCAATTCCAGGAATTTCCTGCTCTAAAATTTCTTTTATTGCTTCAGGAGTATTATCTCTGGGCCCAAGTCCCGTTCCACCAGTGGTAACGATAAGATCTAAGCCTAGTTTAGACCATTCTAATATTGTATTTCGTATTTGTTCAGGCTCATCAGGAAGAATTTCTGATTTAACAGTTTCTACATCATGTTCCTTTAATAGATTTAAAATAGCTTTTCCGGAACCATCTTCTCTTTTTCCTTGGAAAGTGGAATCAGAACAAACCAGAATGCCAGCTTTGGAGCCTGCTGCAAATTTTGTGATCTGTGAATCCGTTTTTCCACCCTTCTTTTCTAAAAGGCGAATAGAAGAAATTTCTAATTCTTTATCTATAGGTTTTAGTAAATCATAAATCACTAATGAAGCTACGCTTACACCTGTCAGAGCTTCCATCTCTATGCCCGTTTTTCCGATGGATTTGGCAGTGGTTAAAATGCGGACAGCGTTTTTGTCGGAAATAACTTCGAATTCAATTTGGAAAGAATCTATGGAAACAGGATGACAATGAGGTATTAGTTCAGAAGTCTTTTTAGAACCAAGAAGTGCGGCTGCCTTTGCCACTCCGAAAAGATCTCCCTTGGGAAGAGTATTTTCTTTGATCCTAATTATGGTTTCCGGTTTGCAGAATACAAAACCTTCTGCTTGGGCAGTTCTAAGAGTTGTCTTCTTTCCGGTAATATCGTTCATGCTTCCTCTTAGCGGGAATCCGCAGGAATCAATATAATTCCGCTAAGGAAAACTGCGAGTAGTTTTCCTAACAGTAGGAGATCTTACCTTCTTCTTTTAACCGTTGCAGCTCGGTGTAGAAATTTACGATTTCCCCGAAGATCAACAACGCGGGAGTCTTGATCTGGAATTCTTCTGCCTTTTCCAAACAGGTATCTATATTCGCTAAGATCAATCTTTGGTTGGGAAGAGTGGCATTTTCTATGAACGCCATAGGAGTGGAGCCAGAGTTTCCGGATTCTAATAAATTCTCCCGAATACTTTCCAAACTATTCAGCCCCATATAAACCAAAACGGTTTTACCTTCCAAGTTTAGGTCTTCGAAACTTTCTGGATTTTTACCGGTCTTTTTATGTCCGGATAAAAAAAGTATCTCTCTCGCGTATTCTCTATGAGTGAGTGGAATTCCTAAACTGGAGGCTGCTCCGGAAGCAGTTGTGACTCCAGCTAAAATTTCACATTCAATTCCTAAAGAAGCGAGATGTTCTATTTCTTCTCCAGCTCTTCCGTAAATAGAAGGATCGCCACCTTTCAAACGAACTATATTAGAATATTGTTTAGCATATTCTCCTAATTTTTGATTAATCTCTGTTTGAAGGCAGCTATGTTGTCCGATCCTTTTTCCTACGTATTCCAAGACTGCAGACTTTTTACAGTATTTTAAAACTCCTGCAGAAACAAGATCATCGTATAGAACTACATCTGCTTTTCTTAATAGTTTTACTGCTCGAACAGTGAGAAGGTCCGGATTTCCTGGACCAGCACCTACTAGATATACTTTTCCTGCGGCAGAATTCATGATCTCAACCCTGAGTTCCTGGACTTTCGATCCCGATATAAACTGTCCCGTCCTCGATATGAACAGGAAATGTTTTTATAGAATATTCTTCTCCGCTGATACAAGCACCGGTTCTAAGAGAGAAAGATTTTTTATGCATTGGGCATGCAACCTTAGGTTCTCCTTGAGAATCACCAATCATTCCTCTTGCTAAAACCATGTCTCCTGTATGAGGACATTTGTTCTCGCATGCAAACCATTCGTTTCTAGAACTGAAATGAAAGATCGCGATTTGTTCTCCGTAAACTTTAGCGCAGACTCCTCCGTCTTCCGGAAATTCACTAACTGTACTAACGGGTATCCAAACAGGTTCTTTTGTAGTTGTATTCATTTTTATCTCCTAGTTCGAAACCAATTCTTTTTTAGGCCAGTCTACTGGACGTTTTTGTCCTCTTTCTTCGATGAAACGAACTGTAGGATCTGAATCTTCGCTGTTTATGAAATGTTTATATTTCTTTTGTTTTTCAGGGTCATCTACTACGTCTTTCCATTCGCATACATAGGTCCCAACAAGATTGTCCATTTCTTCTTCTAACATTTTGTTGATACCAAGTCTGTCATTGATGATCACATCTTTCAGATATTCTATTCCACCCTCTAATTGTTCTAGCCAGGCAGAAGTTCTTACGAGTTTATCCGCAGTTCTGATATAAAACATCATGAACCTGTCTATGTATTTAACGCAGGTTTCTTCATCCAAATCAGCTGCGAGAAGGATTGCATGTTTAGGATTCACTCCTCCGTTTCCGCCAACATAAAGGTTCCAACCTTTTTCAGTAGCGATAATACCGAAGTCTTTACCTCTTGCTTCCGCACATTCTCTGATACAACCTGACACTGCTGATTTTAATTTATGAGGCGCTCTGATCCCTCTATATCGTTCTTCGATACGAATTGCGAATGCAGTACTGTCTTGCACTCCATATCTACACCAAGTAGAACCCACACAACTTTTAACGGTTCGCATCGCTTTACCGTAAGCGTGTCCACTTTCGAAACCTTCTTCTACTAGATCTTTCCAGATATCGGGAAGTTGATCCATTCTTGCACCAAGTAGATCTATTCTTTGACCCCCGGTGACCTTGCAGTAAAGATCGTACTTCTTCGCGATCTGACCGATCACGATCAATTTATCCGGAGTAATTTCTCCACCAGGAATGCGAGGAACAACGGAGTAAGTTCCACCTCTTTGGATGTTTGCAAGATACTTATCATTAGTATCTTGGATCTCTCTATACTTTTGGATTGGTTCGTTGTAAATACTTGCGATGATAGAAGCTACAGTAGGTTTACAAGACTCGCAACCATTTCCCATTCCATGAGTGCGGATCATCTCTTCGAAAGTTCGGATACCTTTTACCTTTGCGATCTGAAATAGCTCTTGCCTGGAATATTTAAAATGTTCGCATACATGTTCAGTAACCACTTTACCTTGAGCACGAAGTTCTTCCTTCAAGATTGAATTCATCTGAGGGATACAGCCACCACAACCAGTTCCAGACTTAGTACATTCTTTTAATCCTTTAAGATCAGAACAAGCACCCGAACGGATCACACCTAAAAGATCTCCCTTAGAAACGTTATTGCAAGAACAGATCTTTGCATCATCGGGAAGAGATCCTAATGCAGAACCTTCTTCTGATGGAGTTCCTACGATTAAGGATTCTGGCTCGGCAGGAAGTTCTACGTTATTCAAGTAAAGAGTGAGAAGGTTAGAATATGCATCTGCATCTCCTACCAGAATTCCTCCTTTTAGCTTTTTACCGTCTTGAGAAAGAACTAATTTTTTATACACGCCTGTGCGTGGATTTGTATAAGCAATTGGAAGGTGTTCAGTTTGACCTAAAGCATCTCCGAAAGACGCAACATCTACTCCGATCAGTTTCAGTTTTGTTGAAAGGTCTGAGCCCGCATAAGATTTTGTTTTTTGTCCAGGGCTACAAAGATTATAAGCGAGAGTCTCAGCCATCTCATAACCTGGAGCTACAAGTCCGTAGATCATTCCTTTATGAAGTGCTACTTCCCCGATTGCATAAACTCCGTAGACATTAGTTCTTAATTCGTCGTCTACGATGATCCCACCTCTTTGTCCGACTTCTATTCCAGAATTTTTTGCCAGTTCATCTCTGGGCCGGATACCAGCGGATACGATCAACATCTCTACATCTAAAACAGAACCATCTACAAATTCTAACCCTTGAAAGTTAGTTTCACCTAATGCTTGTTTGGTTTCTCTATTTAAATGAATACGAACCCCTAAAGATTCAATTTTGGATTTTAGAACGGAAGAAGCTGCCTCATCCAATTGTCTAGGCATCAAACGTGATGCGAATTCAACTACATGGCTTTCTTTTCCCATGTCTAATACTGCCTTAGCTGCTTCTAAACCTAATAAACCACCACCAAGTACCGCTACTTTGGAAACTTGTTTAGCATAAGACATGATCTTTTCTAGATCTTCAATAGTGCGATAAACGAAAACTCCCTGTTTATCTACACCTTCGAAATTCGGAACGAAAGCAGAAGAGCCAGTAGCAAGAACTAATTCATCAAAAGGTAATTCAGTTCCTGCAGAAGTGATTACTTTTCTAGAAACTGTATCCACAGAGATCGCTGGCTCAGAGAGTAGTAAGCGGATCCCATTGGTTCTGTACCAATCAGAAGGAGAAAGATAAAGAGAATCAGCGGATCTATTTGTGAAATATTCGGAAAGATGAACACGATCGTAAGCTCTTCTAGGTTCTTCTCCTAAAATTGTTACTTCAAATTTTTCTGTTCCACCGTACTCAGCGACTTTTTCGGCGAATCTATGGCCCACCATTCCATTTCCTAGAATTACTAACTTCCGTTTCATTTTTATCTATCTCCTTTCCCTTTTAAGGAGCCGGCTTAAGCCGACTCCAATTCTAAGGATTCGTTTTTTCTATTTCTTTCCCAAACATAAGTATTCATCATGAACAGAAGGAAGGCGGATAACGCAACTACCACCGACAATACTACGAATCCAACAGAGAAGCTCCCAGAAATCGCTTTCAAACTTCCTAATAGATTCGGAACGAAAAATCCTCCCAAACCACCGAATGCTCCTATAAAACCTGTGATGATCCCGATCTCCTTGCTGAATCTAAGTGGAACGAGTTGGAATACTGAACCATTTCCTAAACCTAAGAAGATCATTAAAGTGATGAAGGTAGGAAGTATGATATCTACAGAAGGTAACCAAGAGACTGCAATCAAACAAGAAGCAACTCCAGCGAATACTCCAAGTAGAACGGTAACTCCGCCAAATTTGTCCGAAAGATATCCGCCGATAGGGCGAACCAAACTTGCACCCAAGATACAATAAGAAGTATAAAATCCTGTAGTGACCTTATCCACACCGTACTGGTCATGAAAAAAGATAGGAAGGAAGCTTGCGATACCTACGAATCCACCGAACGTTACGCTATACAGCAAACAAAAGAATAAAGCGTCTCTGGATTTGATCGGTACCAAATATTGTTTTATAGGTTTTTTAGAAATTGTTCCAGGACAATCTTTTGCAAAGATTAAGAAGAATAAGAAAGTAAAAGCTAAAGGAATAAGGGCGATACCAAAAACAGAATGCCATCCGAAGTTTCTTGCAAGATCAGGAGCAAAGAATGTAGCGATCACTGATCCACTGTTCCCAGCCCCTGCAATTCCCATTACTAAGCCTTGGTGCTCTTTAGGATACCATCTGCTAGCTAAAGGAAGAGCAACTGCAAAGCTTGCTCCTGCAGTTCCTAATAGTAAACCAACAAGGATCACTTCAGAAAGAGTATGAGCGAATTTCCAACCCAACAACAGAGTGAGCATTGTGACGCCCATTCCGCAAAGACCAACGATCTTTGATCCGTAACGATCGGAAAGTAATCCCATTGGGATCCTTAATAGTGTTCCTCCTAATAAAGGGACAGAAACCAACATACCCTTTTGAGCAGGGCCTAATTTGAATTCTTCTGAAATAAAGACGCCTAAAGCGGCAAGGAGCATCCATACCATGAAGCTGAAGTCAAAGTATAGAAAGGAGCTCACGAGCGATGGAAAGTGACCTATAGATAGAAATTCACGAAATTTTTTCATTTAAAGCTCTCCGTTAACGAGCAGAAACGCTCACATATGCTTTTAGCAAAAGTCGTGCCAAATTATTGGAAGAGTTTTTGAAAAATATTATATTAAGATATAATCATACAAAAATTTAAATAAAGGCCTCCTTCTTCGACCTCACCTTAAAATCCTCATAGTATCGAATCAAAGAATAGAGGACAGAATTCCTAGAATTTACGCATATATCGTACAACATGCTTAATTAAAATACTCACAATTCAAAATAGCCTATTTTCTATTCGTAAATACTGCAAGATTAGATGAGTTGAACATAAAATTTACAAGTTGGCATAAAAATTGCTAATAATCGTTTGTGAATACAGAAAATGGATTTCGAAGCACCTGTTCTTACTGCGGAGTCGGATGTGGTGTATTAATTCAAAAAGAAAGCGAGACCAGTTTTACAGTCCAAGGAGATCCGGATCATCCTGCAAATAAAGGAATGCTCTGTTCCAAAGGGATGAATTTGCATCACACTGTTTTGGATAAAAGCGATAGGCTTTTATATCCAATGGCAAGAAATCCTAAAACAGGAGAATTGCAAAAGACAGATTGGGATTCTGCGTTAGGGGAGATCGCTTCTCGTTTTAAAAATTTAATTAAAGAATACGGACCTGATTCGGTAGGATTCTATGTTTCCGGACAATTATTAACGGAAGAATATTATGTGGTGAACAAACTCACCAAAGGTTTTTTAAATACAAATAATATAGATACAAACTCCAGACTCTGTATGAGTTCCGCCGTTGTAGGTTATAAGATGTCCTTGGGTGAGGACAGTGTTCCTATTTCATATGATGATATTGAAATTGCAGATTGTTTTTTGATTGCCGGAGCCAACCCAGCCTGGTGTCACCCGATTCTTTTTAGAAGGATAGAAGCCAGAAAAAATTCAAACCCAAACGTTAAGATCATCGTGGTCGATCCTAGAAAAACTGAAAGTTGTGAGAATGCGGACTTACATCTTCAGATTATACCTGGAACTGATATATTATTATTCAACGCAATTGCAAGAAGTCTTATAGAGACAAATTCCTTAGATCCTAATTTTATCAAATCGCATACAGAAGGTTTCGAAGAGCTGAAAGAAAAAGTATTTTCTATCAGTATGGAAGAATATGCGGACTCTTGCGGAGTTCCAAAAGACTCCATTAGAGAAGCAGCAAACCTGATCTCAAATTCAAAAGGATTTTTAACTCTTTGGGCGATGGGCCTGAACCAAAGTGTTGTAGGGGTAAATAAAAACTTAGCATTAATTAATTTGAATCTGATTACAGGTAAAATCGGTAAGCCGGGATCAGGTCCATTCTCTTTAACGGGGCAACCGAATGCCATGGGTGGAAGAGAAGTAGGCGGATTATGTAATCTTCTTCCTGCGCATAGAAATCTTGCAGATGAAAATCATAGAAAGGAAGTAGCAGATTTTTGGGGAGTGGAATCTATTCGGGACAAGCCTGGCTATTCTGCTACAGAGATGTTTGAAAATCTCAAAAACGGAAAGATGAAAGCTATATGGATTGTATGTACAAATCCAACGGTAAGTCTTCCGGATGCAAGGACAGTAGAGGCTGGACTTAGAAATGCAGAGTTAGTAGTTGTCCAAGATATTTCAAATAATCATGAGTCCATTCCATTTGCTAATTACGTTCTTCCTGCTGCAGGTTGGACAGAGAAACAAGGAACCATGACAAACTCAGATAGGAGAATAACGTATCTACCTAAAATTTTCAATCCTCCTGGAGATGCAAAGGCGGATACTTGGATACTAACAGAGTTTGCGGAGAAGATGGGATTTGGTCCTTCTTTCAATTATAAAAATGAAGAAGAAGTTTTTCTAGAACATTGTCTTCTTACTAAGGGTACAAATCTGGATATTGGGGGTTTGGATTATTCTATTTTACAAGAAAGAAGATCAGTGCAATGGCCTTTTCCTTCCAAGGATCACGAAGGAACCCCAAGATTATTTTCTGACGGAAAGTTTTATCGTCCTGGTGGAAAAGCAAAAATACATTCGGTGGAACCAGAAGATAGTTCAGAAAAAACAACTGAGAACTTTCCATTAATTCTTACCACGGGAAGGATCAGAGACCAATGGCATACAATGACTCGTACCGGGAAGGTACGAAAACTTAAAGAGCATAAGAAGGAACCATATTTAGAAATCCACCCGATTGATGCAAAAGAAAGAGAGATTATAGAATCCCAAATCGTAGAAGTTAAAAATGAAAGAGGAAGTGTTCGAGTCAGAGCTACGATCACTGAAAGTATCCGACAAGGGACTGTATTTTTACCTATGCATTGGGGAAGAAAGAATGGAAATGATGAAGCTAGAGCGAATAATCTTACTAGTTCTAAGTTTGATCCATTCTCTAAACAACCCGGTTTTAAAATTTCAGCAGTAGAAGTTCTTCCATACAAAAAACCTAAGGAAAAAATTCTGATAATAGGTGGTGGTAACGGAACTCTTGCTTTCCTCAGAAAATTTAGAGCGATCTCTCCAGCTGATGAGATCACTGTTTTATGCAAGGAAGAACATCCATTTTATAATCGTATTCTATTACCTGATCTGATCAGCGGCGATAAACAATTTTCTCAATTATCTGCAGTTAGCGAAGAAGAGATAGGATCTTGGAATATAGAAGTTAAATCATCTATTTCTGTTTCAGAGATACTTCCAGAAGGGAAGAAGGTTAGAGATTCCCAAGGTAATTTATATTCTTATAATAAACTGATTATTGCAACCGGAAGCAGGCCTTCTATCCCTAAATATATTCCAGAGAAGATGTTGGGGATTTTCAGCCTTCGTTCCAAAAACGATGCGGATCGGATCAAAGGATTTTTTGTTCCAAATACTCATGCTTTGATTGTAGGCGGAGGTTTACTTGGGCTAGAGCTTGCTGCTGCATTAAGATCTCTGCATGTAAATGTGACAGTTCTCGTAAGGACAGATCGATTGATGTCCAAACAATTGGATGAGATCTCTGGAGAAATTTTAAGAAAGGAAGTAGAAGCAAGAGGAATTCAGATCTTATTCGATACTGAAATTTCTAAAGTATATGGAACAGAAAGACTGGAAAGTGTTAAGTTCAGAGATGGTTCCAGTATTCGTCCGGATGGTATCGTGTTTGCCGTAGGTACAGTCCCTAATCTGGAATTAGCAAAAGAAGCGGGAATCAATTGTAAGTCTGGAATTTTAGTGAACGACTTCTTACAATCTAGTGATCCGGATATTTACGCAATAGGAGAAGTCGCTGAACATTCTACCGGAATGTACGGAACTGTTGCTGCTACAGAAGAGCAGGCTGAGTTTGCAGCTTGGCATATGTATGGATATAAGATTGGTTCTTACTCAGGATCGATGCATTCGAATCTGCTTAAAATACCTGGTTTAGAATTGGTCTCTTTGAGATTGCCAGATGTTCCAATGGATGAGGTAGGTCCTGAATATGAAGAGATTGTATTCTTCGATAAAAGAAAGGGACGTTATAAAAAATGTATTATCAAGGGAGATCGTTTAGTAGGAGCGATCTTAGTTGGAGACAAGTCTGAGTTTTCAGAATTCAAGGCGATGATCTCTTCCGGTATTGAGCTAGGAGATAAGAGAGATAGGCTTTTGACCGGATCTTCTCCGCTTAAACCTCCAATAGGTGCGTTGGTCTGTTCTTGTAATGGAGTAGGAAAAGGTAATATAGAAGAAGAGATACGAAATGGTGTCTGTGATCTTAAAACTATATCTGAAAAGACAGGAGCAGGAACAGGTTGCGGAAGCTGTAAGCCTGAGATAATGAAAATTTTAAGAGAGTCCGGAGCAGTTGCCACGGCTTAAAGAACTTTCGAAAGATAGAAGAAGGATTAGATTACTCAATATCCAGATCTATATCGGGTTTTTCCGCTATAAAATCGTCTTGGGAGTAGATCACTTCCAAAACATCGTCCATCCAATCAGGGGAGCCGTCGAACAAAGTGTCCTTTGTTCTATATTTTTCTATGATACGGCTATGCTTAATGATCTGCTCTTTGGTCACTGCGTTCATATTATTAGCTTCGGTCGAAACGGTGGTTATATTTCGCCTACGTTGGAAAAATAGAGAAAGATATTTCCAAAAAGTACAAGAAAAATTTGTTATAATCCTGAATTTTTTCTCCGACAAGAACGTCGATCAAGAAGGCTCTTTATATAGAACGAATGTTAGGTTGTTGTATATTAGAAGATAATAATAAAAAACCCGGTGGTCTTTTTAGGGACACCGGGTCTATAAAAGAAAGGATCGGTTCTATTAGAACAGTTCGTTTCCTTTGAAGAAGAAGCTGATCTCTAATGCAGCGTTATCATCTGAGTCAGAACCGTGCACAGCGTTTGCTTCTTTGCTCTCTGCAAATAGAGCTCTGATAGTGCCTGCAGCAGCTTCTTTAGGATCTGTAGCTCCAATTACATCTCTCCAGTGTTGAACTGCATTATCTCTTTCTAAAGCAGCAGCAACGATTGGTCCGGAAGACATATAGCTGCAAAGATCGTTATAGAAAGGACGAGCAGAATGCACTTTGTAGAATTGTTTTGCGTCTTCTAAAGAAAGTTTAAGATATTTAAGTCCTAAAATTTTGAATCCTTCTTTTTCGATTCTTTGTAGGATATCGCCGACATGTTTGTTTTTCACTCCGTCGGGTTTGATCATGATAAATGTTCTAGCCATTTTTATTCCTTAGTTACTTGTTGTATAATTTTTTAAGTAATGCTTTGCTAACGTGCTCCGGCACTTGAGCGGATACATCTCTTCCATGCCTTGCAACTTCTTTTACGATTGTAGAAGATACGAAAGAATAGTCGTTCGAGGACATTAGGAAGATCGATTCTATGTCAGGAGCAAGTTTCCTGTTCATTAGAGAAATCGCATATTCGTAATCAAAGTCAGTGACTGCTCTTAGTCCTCTGATGATACTTTTAGCTCCTCTCTTTTTACAATAATCTACAGTCAGTCCTTCGAAAGTATCTATCTCCAGATTTTCCCAACCTTTGGTTGCTTCTCTGATGAATTCTATTCTTTCTTCGATTGAAAAAAGAAAACTTTTATTGGAGTTTACCGCGACACCTATGATTACTTTATCAAATAGACCTATGGACCTATGGAGAATGTCCAAATGCCCTCTAGTTAAAGGATCGAAGGAGCCAGGATAAACAGCAATTCTTGTCATTTTTTTCTCAGCCTTGCAGCTTCTTTTGCAGGAAGTCCATATAGGTTAATAAAACCTTCGGCATCCTTTTGGTTATACAGTTCTTCTTTTTCGAAAGTTGCCATCTCAGGATTATAAAGTGAAACGGAGGATTTTCTTCCTACGATTATGCAGTTTCCTTTATATAGTTTCACTTTTACAGTTCCAGTTACGAATCTTTGGGTTTCGGAGATGAATGCTCTGACTGCGGCCATTCTGGAAGAGAACCAATGTCCGTTATAGATTAACTCAGCAAATTCTGAAGATAATTTATCTTTATGATGTTGTGTATCTCTATCGATTGTAATGGATTCCAAGTCCCTATGTGCATGGAATAGAATTGTTCCGCCTGGAGTTTCGTATACTCCTCTGGATTTAATTCCTACGAGTCTGTTTTCTACTATATCCACTCTTCCAATTCCGTGTTTTCCACCGATTGTATTTAGAGTGTCCACCACTTCGTAAGGATCCATTTTTTTACCGTTCACTGCTACACAATTTCCCTCAACAAAGTCGAGTTCTACGTATTCTGCGGAATCAGGCGCCTTCTCCGGAGAAACAGTAAGAAGGAACATATCCTCATTCGGTTCTCTATAAGGATCTTCTAATATTCCACCTTCGTAAGAAATATGCATTAGGTTCCTGTCCATAGAATATGGTTTGGAAGCTGTTACCGGTACTGGGATACCTTTTGATTTTGCGTATTCTATTAGGTCGGCTCTTCCTCCGAAGGACCAGGTCCTCCAAGGAGCTATAATTTCTTTTTCAGGAGCTAAGGATTTGAAAGCTAATTCGAAACGAACTTGGTCGTTTCCTTTTCCTGTTGCGCCGTGAGCGAAAGCATCTGCTCCTTCTTTCTTACCAACTTCTGCCATTGCTTTTGCGATTAATGGGCGCGCTAAGGAAGTTCCGAGTAAGTATCTCATCTCATAGATCGCGTTTCCTTGGATTGCAGGATAGATAAAGTCCCTTGCGAATTCTAAACGAAGATCTTCTATATAAACTTTGGAGGCTCCGGTCTTGATACCTTTTTCTTCCAGGCCTGTGAGCTCTTCTTTTTGGCCTACATCAGCGGTAAATGCTACCACTTCACAACCGTAGGTTTCCTTAAGCCAGGTAAGAATTACGGATGTGTCCAATCCGCCTGAATATGCTAATACGATTTTCTTTATGTTCTTTTGAGCCGCCATTCTAAGGATAGGGAAATCGCTGGACCCCTCCCGACAAGTCCGATTTTGGTTGGAATTCCTACGGAAGAATCGATCAGGAAGGATTTGTTATAATTTTTCTGGCCAGTTTAACTTCTCCGCTAAAGCCCTAAGGATTAGGATCAAAGCGTAGGTATCCATCTTGCAATAAGCAATCAGGTCTGACTCCACTCTTATTCTTTCCTGGTCCGAGACATTCTCAGTTTTGATCCTTAAAAATTCGGAGTTAGCGATATGACCCGCGTTGATCGTAAGTTCTTTGTAATTTGCGCCTGTAAGAACGGGGAGAACAACCTTTAAAGAAGTGGTCCCTCCTTGGGCGGGATGATAATAATCGTAGTCCCAAAATGGTTTTGCTAGATCCGAAAAATCAGGCTCTATGGATTGGAACCATTCCTTATATTTTGGATAAGCTTGGACTGATTCCTTCAAACAACGTTTTTCGAAACTATCATTGAATGCAAGAATGGTCCCTCCTGGTTTGATCTGAGAAGAGAGAGATTCTAAGATCCCAAGCCTTGGATCCTTTTCATGATCGTCTATATAAGTATATTCTTCTGGCTTTTCTTTTAGATCATTTCGGATCACATGCAAAGAATATAAAAAAGGAACATGTTGGAAAGGATGGGTATCCTTATAAACAGGAACAGGTGGATTGATTGTTTCAAAATCCAAACAATATAAAGGAAACTTTAATTTGTTAAGAAAAGCCAAAAGTGAATCTTTATCTAGATATTCTTTTCCGGTCTTTATAGCTTCTACTTGGATCTTTTGGCGATGAGTAAATTCAGAATCAGGCTCTACTTCGGAAAGGTTTCGGATCCCTTGATTCCAAAGAGTAAGAGTGAGATCTTTCCCTTCCCTTAATGTGAATAGATCTCCTGGAGGAGAATCTGAATAACAGGATTCTGGATGGATACAATTTCTGGGATGATCACAATGTTTGGAAGAGGTGATAGAAGGAATTTTATCTTTTTCTAATACTTCTAGGAGATTATATGCTTTTTCTTTGATATCTCCCAGATTTGCCAAAGTTTCCTTGCTACAATCTTTTTTATGAAATAATCGATTCGGATCTATTTCTGCTCCCGTATAAGAATATTCTGAACTTACTGTCCATACTTGGGTAGAACTTACCTTATATCCTGCTTCTTCCAAAACCATTCTGATAAAAGAAAGTTCCGAGATATGAGTTCTTTTAGCAGAAGAGGATGCTTTGATGATAATTGCCTGCCAACCTTCTTCATTAGGAATTAGAAAGTCAGCTCTTGTATCAAAAAATTTTGTTCTAACACAAGCGCCTTTGACAGGTTGTTTTGAATCTAGATACGATCTGGTTTTTGAATCTTTATATCCTGCATGTTTTGCATCTGGAAAAAGATTACCTGCAATATCTTTGAGTAAGGACTTTTGTTTGGGAGAAATGAACTGATTGGAAATATCGAATTCATAATTCGGCTCTTTTAGAAATTTCCAAAATTGTAATTCACAATATTGTCCTGTTTGGAAAGCGGATCTTCCTAAGAGAGGAAGTTCTTTTTCCCTGTAGGGAGCCAGAACATCGAATAGAAGTTTTCGTCTGAGTGTTTCCGGAAAGAGAAAAGACAACCGCCGAATCGAGGTTCTTAGTAATTTAGGAACCGAATCCATGGCGGAGTCTTTTCTTGTCCGAGGGGAAAAATTCCCGAGATCGGAAAGTTTAAGCCAAAAGTACCTTAATGTCTTTCGGGCTGGATGCGCTGTAAATTTTGTTCTCAGAAGTTCCCAAGTTTGCTTGGGTTAGTTTTTGAGAAACAACGCTTGGTCCAAAATCGATACCGACTAACTTAGGAGTTTTAACAAAAGTAGTCGTTGCTTTGTCCCAGTAAAGAGCTTTGATCAGAACTTCTCTGAATAAAGGTAAACTGATGTCCGCTTCGTTCTGGTAATTTCTTCCATCAAAGATAGAATAAACTGGGATTTTCAGATCAGAACCTTTATAGCTGAATCCGATTCTTTCCATATCTTTTGGAACAGTTTTTTCAGTCTCGTCCATGATAGGGCAATGGAAAGGAGCAGTAGTTCTTAAGTAGACGAATTTTACTTTTTTCTCATCCATCTCTGCTTTGAACTTTTTGCGTAGAGCAAGAAGAGCTTCTGGATTTCCAGAAACGATATTTGAATCAGGAGTATTGAATAGAGAAACATAAATTGCTTTAGTTCCGCTGAGCCCAAGCTCTGTATTTGTCTGTTGAACTCTTTCTGAAAGTTCAGCAGCACTATAACCGATGACTGCAACCATTGGAGCAGGCTGTTTGTCTCCGATCTCTTCGTTTCCTTTTAGAACTTCTTCAGAAGGATTAAAAATTCCATAAAGTTCCTGAGCTCTGTATCCAAGATATAGAACGAATTTCAAAAACTTAGTATATTCTTTGTAGAAGTCAGCGCCTTCTTTTCCTAATGCAATTAATACTGCAGGAATAATCCCTTGGCTATGACCGGTTGCTCCAGAAGCATTTGCGATTAATTCAGAAGTAGCGAAACCTTTGTTAACTAAAGAGACGTAATTTGCTGTTTGTGTAAGGAAGATACCTACGATAGAAACTGTAGCGCTGCAGAGATAGTTTTCGTCTGGAGCGGATTCTGGATTTTTGATCCAAGATTCGAAATCATATCCTTGAGAGATGATATCTTTTCTTAAGCTAGGAACTTCCTCTGCTAGAGCTTTGAAAGCTGTATCAAACAATTCTTTTAAAGAAGGATCTGTTTCGTAAAGTTTGGAAAGTTCCTTCAACCAAGGAGAACCTTGGCCCCCAAATTGCAAAAATAGTTTATTGCCTTGAGCTTTTGCTTCATTCAAAAAGTTTGCTACTGCCATACAATGCCTTGTTATAAGTCGTTAGAAGATGCTTTTCTTTCTAGCCTTGGGTTCGCAATTCTTTTTTAATGAGCTTTTTTGCCATCCGTTGCTGTTCGTAAAGAACGACCGTTCCATTAAACATCCGTTTATTCCCTTGAAATCTCTCAAAACCTTGTGGTTCGGTCTTTCTCCGGGAAAATGATTGACCTAGTCGGGTCCGCATGAGGTTATTCTTTCCGAAACCCTTCTAATTAGAAATATCTTCCAATCTCCGGTAGGACCGGACAGAAAACAATATGATAAAAGTAAGGAACCTTTCCAAATTTTACGGAGAGAAATTAGCCATTGATCGCCTGAATTTCGAACTCAAAGAGGGAGAAATTGTAGGCTTACTTGGCCTTAACGGTGCAGGAAAAACAACCACGATCCGGATACTCACTGGTTACCTAATGGCGACCGATGGGTTATGCGAGTTCAACGGACTTAACACATTCGAACATCCTATTGATGTAAAGAAGAAGATCGGTTATCTTCCGGAAACTCCTCCTTTGTATCCTGAATTAACTGTGAGTGAGTATCTCACTTTCGCAGCTCGGATCAAACAGATCTCAGAAGAAGATATTCCTTCCGAGCTGAATCGAGTTTTAGGTCTTACTGATCTTACTCAAGTAAAAGAAAAGGTGATCGAAACTCTTTCTTTAGGATTCAGAAAGAGGGTAGGGATTGCTCAGGCTATTTTAGGAAATCCTGAAATTATTATCATGGATGAACCTATTTCAGGCTTGGACCCGAAACAAATAGTAGAAATTCGTAATCTAATTCATGGTTTGAAGGAAAAGCATACAATTCTTCTTTCTAGCCATATTCTTCCTGAAGTTTACAAAACATGTAATCGATTCCTTTTCTTGCATAAAGGAAGATTGGTATACCAATGTGATCGCCAGGAATTGGAAAGAGAGATGGAAAATCTTTCTGGTCTCGAAGTAACCTTGTCCGGAAAATCCAGATCGGAAACCGAATCCTATTTGAGCGGTGTTGCAAGCAAGTTAGGTGCGACATTCAAATTCGTGGGAGAAGATTCGGTAGGTTCTACATTCTTGATCAACACTTCTTCCGAAAGAAAGTTTAAAGAAGAATTATATTCGGGAATTTCTTCTTCCGGTATCCTGCCTGAATTTATTCGCAAGCAGGATGTGACCTTAGAACAAATCTTTATGAACAAGGTTTAATTCATGTTTCGAAATATTAAATGGATCTTCTGGAAAGAAGTCAGGGTATTTTTTGGTACCTACTTGGCTCCTTTGGTTTTAGGCGGGACTGCGTTCTTAAATTCATTATTCGTATTGATCTTGAATTTTAACTCAGGAACAAATTATACCGAAACCACAATCATTACTTTTATCTCTTTTATGAGTACAATGTTGATCGCGATGTTGATCGTAGCAATGGGCTCTATCACGGAAGAAAAAAACAGAGGAACGTTGGAGTTCCTATTCACTGCTCCGATTTCAGATATGGAGATCGTAGTAGGTAAGTTTTTATTCGGAACATTTGTTTGTGCGATCATCTCAATCGCTGTGGATGGGCTCTTTCCTATGTTCCTTTATTTTTTCTGGAAAGCTCCTTTATATATCGTTGCTTCCGGAACTATCGGAGTCTTCTTACTCGGGTTATTTACTTTTGCAGTGGGATTATTCGGATCCAGTTTGGGCAAAAATCAAATGATCTCTCTTTTGATCTCAATTGCGATCTTGTTAACTCTATGGGTGATCGGATACTTCTCCCATTTATTCGACGCTGCAACAAGAAGTGTTTTATTTCACTTACATATATTCACTCACTTTATCAGTTTTTCAAAAGGAGTGCTCCCTTTGAGCAGTACCGTTTTCTTTATCAGCGGAACGATCTTCTTTTTGTATCTGACCGTAAAAGTTTTGGAATCTAGGAGATGGAGAGGATGAAATCAAATCTAATTTCCAGAATTCTTTCCTGGGCATCGATCGTATTATTATTACTCTTCTTCCCGATTTATGAATCTTTTTCAAGTGCGGGGCTCAGATGGGCGACTTCAATCATCGTTTTATCTGTCATTGCTGGATCTGGATTTTTATCCTATATAGGATCCAAAAAAGAAGATAAAGAAATCAATTTACTCATTTCTTCCGGACTCGGAATTATATCTTTGGGAATTTATTTCCTGAGAGTTTATCTGGAAGATCTTTCTTTGCAAAAAGGTGGAACAGCTCCTGTTTGGATCACAAACTTTAGAGAATTCCTTTTGGTATTCTTAGTTCTTTTTGTATTAGGAAGTGTATTCTTAGGAATATTAAGAGAATGGGAAAGAAGTTCTTTTGAGAATCAATCCAGTCTTAAGGGAAGAAAACAAAGCCTTGTTCGAGACTTTTTCCTCGGAACAGGGATACTTCTTCTTATTTTAATATTAGCGAATTATATTTCTGTAATGAGAAATCATAATTTCGATCTAAGCTCCAAGGGAGTTCATTCCTTCTCCATTGAAGCTAAAAAGATCTTAAAAGAAATTCCAGAAGGGGCAGAAGTAGACGTAATCGCTTTTTATCCACGCCCACTCGATAGCACTGCAAGAAATGCAGATGGAAGTTCTTCTTTAGCTCTAAAAAGAATTCGCCCCGATCTTGAAATTTTACTCAGCCAAATGGTTTCTATCCATCCTGGATTCAAAGTAAAATTTATCAATGCAGATGTGGAGTTGGACGAGATCGCTGAATTTGGACAAGTCTCCAATGGAAACATTTTGATACGTTTTCGTAAAGCGGGTGCAACAGCTGGACCTTATCCTGAACAAAAGGTCGGAGTAAAAGATAAATCCGAATTAGAAGATTTGGAAAGAAGATTAGTCCAGGCTTTTATGAACGTTACCACAAAGGAACGTAAAGTTTACTTCACAGAAGCGAATGGAGAGAGATATTCTCAGACTTTCCAAAATCTTCCGAATGAAAAACTAGTTCGTTTTGCAGATGCATTATCCTTTTTGAATTTTAAATCTACAGGGATTGGTTTCCAAAACAATTGGCCTTCTAAAATCCCGGATGATGCAGAATTTTTAGTTATAGCAGGACCTACTGTTCCATTCTCTCCAGAGGCAAAAGTTTCTATTTTAGATTTTGTTTTTAAGAAGAAGGGAAAACTTTTCATTACTATCGAACAAAGAGGCGGAGAAAGTTTTGATTGGCTCTTGCAAGAAGCAGGTTATTCTTTTGCAAAGGGAAATCTTTCTCAAAGTCCAGGTAGGGCTCCAGGTTTGATCCTTACAAAGGCATTCAGAGATCATGCGATCGAAGAATCACTTTCTAAAAAAGATACCGGTATCGTATTCCCTTACGGAGGATATTTCGAGCAGAAACCTTCTTCGAATCCTTCTGATATGAAGTTAGATGCCTCTATCCTTTTGGAAACGGGTGGAGATGTTTATATAGATAAGAACGGAAATGGAAAACAAGAGAAGGAAGAAGAGAAAAAAAATCTTCCGATCGCTTTGGTATTAAAGACTAAAGCAGCAGCTCCTGTTATTCCAGCTGCAGATCCGAATGCACCTCCTACGACCTTGCCTGAAACAAAATCAGAAGACGAGGGCAGGATCGTGATCTATTCGGGAACTTCTTGGATTACGAACCAATATATTCCTTATGAAGCAAACTATGAACTTGCTGGCGCTTCGGTGACTTGGATGTACCAAGATGTTAGTCTTCCTGCGATCGCTCCTAAAAAAGAAGAGATCGAAACAGTTTCTTTAACAGACGGACAGAAAAGAGCAGTTTGGATTTTGGGAATGTTCTTATTCCCTGGACTCATTGCAGGTCTTGGATCCATTTACGTAATTAAACGCAAAAAGGCCGGACAGAAAGATGCGAAATAAACTCTATCTACTCGGCCTAGTTGTTGTTTTACTATTTCTGGCCTTCTTCTTATTAGAAAAAACAAAAGAAGATTCAACTGAAATAGAATACTGGAAACTTTCTTTAGATCGTATCGAATACTATCCCCCTACCGAACAGTGGGTAGAAAGAACCGGAGACAAATTTTATTCTAAACCTTTTACGATCTTTGTGAAAGAAGGGATCAAGAAGAGAGAAAAATTTTTTTCAGTATTGAACAAAGATACTGAAACAGGAAAAGATATAGAATACGAAGGCGGTTATAATTCTGAAAATACCGTCAGAGATTTTGCGACTTATAGAGTAAAAGGAACGGAAGAAGTTTTAGAAGGAATTCAAATTAAAGAATCCTTACAATTAGGAGAGGACTCTCCTAAATTAGTTTTTTATTCCGGCAGTACTTCTAAAACTTTAAGGATCGGAAAAAAACATTCTTTAGGTTCTACTCGAGTGGTCTTGCATGAAGGGCAGATCCGTAATATTCTAACTTCTTCTTCTTATCTGTTTGATAGATTCCAAAAAGGTCCTCAGGATTTCCGTCAAAAAAGTATCCTGACCTTGAATAAGGAATATGTAAAAGAAATTTCTTATATAGATGAGAGCGGGACTTCTATCCGTATCGATAATACACCGTTCGAATCCAATAGTATCAAAAAGAATTTCTGGCGCAGACTTTCCGGAGAGATTATCTTACTAGAGCCAAAGCTTGGAGAAGATCTCTACAGATTTATGACCGGTTTAAAGGTAGAAACTTTTCCGGATGATGAGAATGGCGCGGGATTCGGTATTGGGAATATTCTAGCTCCAAACGCGGAGAAGTCTGAATTTTCTTTAGCGAGTGTAAAGGTTTTGATTTCCGATGGGAACGAGATCGTATATCGTTTTCATAAGGAAACAAGTATAGGAGATAAAAAACTAACTCCTGTGGTCCGAATTATAAATTCTAATTTTAAAGAACCTCCGGTTTATGTAATAGCAAATGCATTTACTCAGATCCAAGCTGCGGCAAACGCAATCAAAGATGCAAAGGCGATTGTAAAACCTGCTAAAGGCAAAACAGGAAATACTTCTCGGAAAAAATAATGTTTTTGATCACGCCGAACTCAGAACTTACTGAAGCAGAAAAGTCTAAACTTTCTCTTTTAGAGAAAATTTTCAGGGCTCCTACGGAAGCTTTTGATCTGTATCTTAGAAATGTTTCTCTAGGTAGAAAGGAATTATTAAGATTACATTATGCACTTTGGGTGCTTGCTCCGATTTCTAAAATCGCAGGTAATCTGATCAAAATTGTTTTGGATCTTGTTTTCGGAAATGAAGTGGATTTTAATCCATTATCCGGAGTGATCACTTCTCTTATTATCTATCCTGTTTTACTATTAGTAGTTTCGCAGTATGATGTGGTCCGAGTGTTTTATAGAAAAGTGGATCGTACAAAAGGCGAGAATTATCCTGCTGCGGATGTTCTAACTTTGGCATTTTTAGCATTCTCTGCGTCTTCTGTATTTTGGATCTTGCCAAGCCCGATTAACTTAGGGCTGATAGGAATTTCCTTTTTGTATTCGGTTTATCTTTCTTATATTGGAATGAAACGAGTCAGCGGCGTGGACTCTAAAGAAATTCTAATATTCTTTCTTTTTGGAAGTGCTTATCTTTTAAGTATTTCTTTAGTCTTTGTATTCATCTATAATATCATTAGGACATTATTAAATTGAAAATCCATCTGATAGGGATAGGCGGGATCGCAATGGGAAACCTGGCTTCTATGTTAAGAAGTCTAGGTCATGAAGTTTCCGGTTCTGATGCTGGAGTATATCCTCCGATGTCCGATAAATTAAAAGAGTGGGGAATTCCTTACTCCGAAGGTTTTGATGCAGAAAGAGTCAAAGGTAAAGATTTAATTGTAGTTGGAAACGCGATCTCCAGAGGAAACCCTGAGGTAGAAGAAGTCCTAAATTCAGGATTGGAATATGTTTCCATGTCCGCAGCATTAGAAAGATATATTCTTGCTGGAAAAAAAGTAGTAGTGGTTGCGGGAACTCATGGCAAGACAACGACCACATTCTTAATTCATCACTTACTGAAAGAAGTTGGATTGAATCCTGGATTATTCGTAGGTGGAATTCGTAAGGACGGATTTCCTGGTTTCGAATTTACAAACGGAAACTATTTCGTAATCGAAGGGGACGAATACGACACTGCATTTTTCGATAAGGCTTCTAAGTTTTTACATTATAGACCTACATATGCAGTGTTGAATGCATTAGATTTTGATCATGCAGATATATTCAAAGATATCGGAGAGATCGAAACAATGTTTTCTAGATTGCTCAGACTTGTACCTGGAAATGGAAAAGTATATTACTGGGCCGGTGCTTCAAATCTAAAACGAATTTGTGGAGAAGCTTCCAAATTCATAAAATCAGAAGCATTTGAATTTAACAAAAAGGATTCAATTCTCACTTGGAAGAAGGGAGAATTATACTCTGGAGAGAGACTTCTCCGCCCAGGATTTTTCGGAAATCATAATTATAGAAATGCAGAAGTTGCTCTCAGGGTTTGCGAAGAAATATTAAAAAAAGAGAATATTCCTAAAGCCAAGGAAAAACTGTTGGATGCCTTGGAATCCTTTCCAGGTGTAAAACGTAGACAAGAGATATTATTCGAATCTGCCAAAAGTATTCTGATCGAGGACTTTGCCCATCATCCTGTCGCGGTAGAAGAAACTATCCGTTCCGTTAAACAGAGATTTCCTGGTTTTAAAATTATCAGTTTGTTTGAGCCAAGAAGCGCTACTTCTCATCGAAACGTTTTTCAAAAGGAATATTCTTTTGCGTTTAAGGGTTCTGCGGTAACCATGATTACCGAAATTTATAATTTGAAAAAGGTCTCTAAAGATAGCCGTTTGGACGTGAAAAAGCTGATTCTGAAACTTCCAAAACATTCTGGTACCCTTCCATTTTACTGCAAGGACCCCAAGGATCTGGTCCAGAAAGTTCGGAAAATCCTTCCCCAATTCGAGAAGGATAAAATCCTGATCCTAGCCATGTCCAATGGGGCTTTCGGCGGAATTTATCCTTCATTGAAGGAATTGGTCGGATCTAGAAAATGAATCTATCGGAAGAATTAGACAAAATTTTTGAAGAAGCAAATCGTTTGATCGGATCTTCCGTAGACGAAGCGGATCTAGACAAAAATAAGAATGAGTACCTTGGTAAAAAAGGAAAGCTTACTTCAGTACTTAAAAACCTGGCTTCTTTATCTATAGAAGAAAAGAAAACTGTAGGTCAAAAGGCAAATGATCTTTCTAAAAGTTTGGAAGAGATTGTTTCGAAAACTAGAGAAAATCTAAAGACCAAAGGTTTTAAAGAACAATCTGAAAAAGAATGGTTCGATGTTCTTCGTCCTTTGGGTGAAGCTGAACCAGGCACATTACATCCTATTACAAAAATACAATATGAGATCGAGGACATTTTCACCTCGATGGGTTTTGAGATCTGGGATGGACCAGAAGTAGAAACAGATTTTAATAATTTTGGTGCCTTAAATTTTACTGATGATCACCCTGCTAGAGATATGCAGGATACTTTCTATTTAGAAAATGGAAACCTTCTCCGCACACATACTTCTGCGATCCAAGTTCGTGCATTAAGAAAATTGAAACCGCCTTTCAAGATCATTGGACCCGGTCGTGTATTCCGTTACGAAGAAGTGGACGCTTCTCATGAAACATCTTTCTATCAGATAGAAGGTATGGTAGTTGGGAAAGATATCTCCGCGGGCAATATGCTTTATACGATGGAAGTCCTACTTTCCAAAGTTTTTGAAAAAGAAGTAAAAACAAGATTAAGACCTGGATTTTTCCCATTCGTAGAACCTGCATTCGAGTTAGATATTAACTGTCAGGTTTGTGGAGGAAGTGGTTGCTCCGTATGTAAACAATCGGGTTGGTTAGAATTAATGCCTTGCGGTTTGGTTCACCCTAATGTTTTCAAACTGAACGGTTTAGATCCTCAAGAATGGACTGGATTTGCATTCGGACTCGGACTTGATAGATTGGTAATGATGAAATACGGAATTCATGATATCCGTTATTTACATTCAGGCAATCTAAGATTCTTAAAACAATTCTAATATGATTATCACTCCGATCCAAACCAGATGGAACGATTTGGATCCTTTCGCTCATGTGAATAATGCAAGATACATGTCTTATTTTGAAATAGGGCGAGTGGATTATTGTTCTAAAAAATTTAATACAAAAGATATTTATGATGTTCCATTCTTACTTGCGAGAATGGAAGTAGATATGCTCAAAGCGGTGGAACTATTTCATCCAATAGAAGTTTGGACCTGTGTTTCTAAAATAGGAAACAAGTCTTGGGATTTTACTTCTTTGATAAGACATTCGGAAACCAAAGAAATTTTTACCAAAGCAAAAACAGTCCAAGTATCTTACGATCATCGTAATAAAACTTCGATCCCGATCCCTGATTGGATCCGCAAAATTTTGGAAGAAGATTTGGAGATATTCAAAACATCTTTCGAAAAAGGGAATTGAATTCTCCATTTACAATCATACCTCAAACCTATATTCTTAATCTTCTCCCATAGGAAGTTCTAAAGGTTTTCCTGTTTCTGCTAAACTTTTCATAGAAGATAAAACTCTCGCCCATCCTCCATCTGCAGAACGTTCGTAAGAAGGATCTCCTTCTTTGATTTGATCGTTCACAAGTTTTAATCTGGTTAATTTACCATAAGGTTCCAAGCTATAAACTGTTCTGGATTCAAAGTTTTTATAATGTTCTCCGTATACAGAACCTACTAAAAGAGTCATTGATAGAATTTTGTTCGGAATAATTTCTAAAATTTTTCCTTCTACATGGACTGTTTTATCTCCCGAAAGTCCAGGGCCGATGTATGCGTAATTACTTCCTGTTTTGAAATCAGATTCGATCCCACATCCATGAAAAATTTTGCTACTTTCTTCTTTAGAAACTAAAATGTTCCAAACCTGTTCTGGTTTAGCTGCTATATAAATTTCGTATTTGATTTCCATATTATCTCGTTTAGTTCGATCCGATCGATCTTCTCCCATTTTTGTAGGAAGAAGAATAACAGAGCACTAAACAAAAAGATTGTAAAAACGCGACAAATGAGGAGAATTTGGAAGAAATAATTCCAGGGTTCTATCTTGAAAACAGACTTAAACAGACCGAGAGGGATCATCAAATCCATTACAGGAGAGAATTGGAGTTTAACAAGAAGTGCTCCTTCTAAGGGTTTAAGTTTTTTCGTAGAACATTATTGGTCTGTTCGTTGGGACATGAGAGAAGCAGGACCAATGGTACAAGAAAATCTTCCTCATCCTTCTGTTCATTTGGTATTTGAAAAAGAGAATACTAAAATTTTCGGAGTGGTTAGCGGTAGGTTCGCACAAAGGTTAGAAGGAGAAGGTAGTGTATTCGGGATTAAATTTAAACCCGGTGCATTCTATCCTTTTTATAAAAAATCAGTTTCTGAAATCACTGATAAAACAATTCGAATAGAAGAAGTTTTTGGAATTCCAACAGAACCTTTAGAAAGAGAAGTATTTGAATTAGATTCTGAATCAGATCGTGTACAATTTGCAGAAAATTTTTTATACGATAGGCTTCCAGAAGAAGATAAAACGATCACCTGGATTAACGAGCTAACCGAAAAAGTTTCCAATGATAGATCTATATTAAAAGTAGAAGATATGGTGAAACTTTCTGGAATGAATAAACGATCTTTGCAAAGGATATTCAACCAGTATGTGGGAGTTAGTCCTAAATGGGTGATCAATCGATATAGAATGTTCGAGATCTTGGATCGTATTACCAAAGATACGGACTGGGTCGAGTTAGCACTCGAATTGGGATACTTTGACCAGGCCCATTTTATAAAAGATTTCAAAAGAATGGTAGGTAAAAGTCCGGAAGAATATTCCAAAAGTATTCCCGAATCTTAAATAGATCTATAACCGAGCTACTCCACGCAGTTTACCTGGCATTCTGCTCCTGCTTTTTTTAGGATCTTAACTATATTAGGATTTTCGTATCGATTCTTTTGGACAGCCCAGTCCATAGGAGTCCAACCAATATTATCTTTTTCGTTTACTCTTGCGCCTGCTTGGATCAAAAGTTTTAAGGATTCAGGATCTCCACTTTCTGCAGCCTTATGAACGGGTGTCCAACCCTCATCATTCTTCATGTTTAGATCGGCTCCTCTTTGCAAAAGTAATCTTGTGATATCCGGGTATTGAACTGCTAGATGTAAAGGTGTCATTCCATCGTTTCTAGTTGCATTTGGATCTGCTCCAGATCTTAAGAATAAAGTGCATAACTCATAAAAACCATGAAGCACTGCTCTATGCAGAGGTGTTTCTCCTTCTCCGTTTTTGGAATTTAATTCTGCTCCAA
This sequence comes from Leptospira saintgironsiae, assembly GCF_002811765.1. Taxonomy (NCBI): domain Bacteria; kingdom Pseudomonadati; phylum Spirochaetota; class Leptospiria; order Leptospirales; family Leptospiraceae; genus Leptospira; species Leptospira saintgironsiae. The sequence goes on from NZ_NPDR01000001.1 coordinate 616,314, forward strand.
TCTGTAAGAGGAACGAAGATACTTCATAATATCCAAAACCCGCTGACTTATGCAAAGGAGTATTATCCATATAATCTTTTGTATTCGGATCTGAACCTCTTAGCACAAATCGATTGATATCATCAATTTTTCTTTGGCGAACAGATTCGAAAAAGTCTGAATCCAAACTTGGATTTGTTTTGAGAGAATTTCTTAAAATTTTCAAAGAATCGGGACTGATCAGGATCGTATCATTTTCCGCTAATCTTTGTGCAGCGTTTTTGCCTGATTCAGGTTGGATAGAATTCGGATTTGCTCCTAACTTGATGCATGTATCTACCTGTGTTTTGGATTTTTTATCGATTCCTTCATGAAGAAGAAGGTTCGCAGTTTCTTGATCGAATAAGTTTTTACCAACCTGAGGAGCTGCCTTGGTACGGAAATGATTGAAATACTTGATCTGCTCTTCTGAAACGAATTCCGACCTCGCTAAAACTTCAAGGATCTGTTTGAAACCTTCTCCTATCTTTTCTATATAATTTTTTTGACGATCCGGATCTGATTCTAATGCTTCTGCAAGAAATGATTTTTCTAAACTCTGATATAATCCGGAAAGTTTACTTTGTAGATAAGATCTTCCTGTAGTTTCAGAAGTTAAAATCTTTCTTTCTACTCTTGATTTTAATGCAGAAGATTCTGGTCCGGATTTTAATTTGACAAGTTCACTGCGAACAGATCTATAATTTAAGATAGCTCCTGTAAAATCGAAATCTGAGTAGAGTCTATCTCCTTCTTTCTCTTGGAGACCAAAGATCAGAAAATTTAATTTTTCGATCCGATCATCTAATGCTTTTTCAAATTCAGACAATCTAAAAGAAGAAGGTGTTTTGGTTATATATTCTTTTTTAAGATCCTTATATTGCTCATTTAATCTTTTTAAAAAAGAAACTTCTCCACCTTTCTGAGCAGATAGGTCCATTTCGGAAAACTTGTCCTTATATATTAGGAAATATGAATTAGATATTTTGCCTCGGATATTTTTTAGATAATCCGACATTTCCGTTTTGGATCTATCTGAAAGCCTTTGTTCTAATGCATTTAAGGTATCCACATATTCTGGAATAGATTTTTCGTAGAGTTTTTCTTTTACTAGATCATCTGCTTTAGAAAGTTTTGGTCTGATCGTTTCTATAAAACTTTTAGCACTTTGATCCTCTATTTTGAAATTCAGAACATTGATCTCACCTGTTTTGTCGTCTTGGACCTTAAAACTGGGAAATTCTACCTTCTCCACTACTCCAGGAAATGCGGCTGCAAAATTGATTGCATATCTTGGATCGATTAGTTTTCGTCCTGCTTCAGAAGAATAATAATCTATTTGGTATTCCGGAAATTCCAGATCGAAAGAAGTTTTGATCGTATAAGTTAGTGCAACTGAATCTCTTTTTTGAGATCTTAAATTTATCTTATAACCTTTATTCGAAAGAAAGATAGTACCTGAAATTAATTCATCTGCATCGATTGCATCTGCTATCTGTTTCATGCAGATCTCGTCGCTACAGTTTAACTTTTGGTTTAACTCTACTTGTTTAAGAAGTGCAGCTAAAGAATCATCGTCGGCTATATTATATTTTCCTTCAAAATTTTTTAATATAGAATTGATGATCCCGTTCCTAAATCTACTTTCTAAATATTTTGGAACTCCATTCTCTAATTTGAGTTTATGGATATAGATCTTCTGGACTGAATTTTCTTTGGCGAAAAGTTCTGAACCGGAGAGAAGGAAAATTAGAGAGATACAAGCAATTTTTAAAAAAGCGCCCCTTGTAGGAGTTACAACAACGCGAGGCTGCCTATTGACATTCTCTTTATAGTCAACCTTTACATAGGCCCGCGGCATTACAGAAATCTTTTCCAAAGGACTATCTCCTATTTTCCAGAACGGAAATCATTTTGGACCAGTTTTCTTTGGTGTATCCATATTCTTTGAATAGGACGTTTTTCTTTTGGACCACCATGGTTGTAGGAGTTCCAGGGAATTCTAAAATTCTCATGCTGGTTTGTAGACTATCAAAATATAAAGAGGCTTGTTTTTTGATCCCAAGTTCGTTTGCCAATTTGGAAACAGAACTTGGATCATCTCCTACAAAAACGATCCAAAGATGTAATTTTGTTTTTGGATGAGAGCCGTTCCATTTTTTAGAATATTCTAATAGATTTGGAACTTCTTCTTTGCAAGGAGGACAATCTGAACTTGTGAAATTTAGAATGACTAGATCTCCTTCTGGGATTTGGTTAAGCTCTTGGTATAATGTTTTTCTTTCTAGATCCAAGGAATATAAGGGAATATTCGGAATCTCGTTTTGATCTTTTGGACCTGCAGTTAAATTTCCGATAGAAAGTAATGAGATTAGAACCCAGAGGATCGTTTTCATACAAAAATCAAAAGAGATTTCCCTTTTGAAAATTGGACCCAGGTTAGTGAAGATTTACTCCCAGGGTTTTTAGATTTAGAATGAAGTTCTAAAAATTAGGAATGGATTTGGGACCAGTTAATCTTCTTCGCTTGTGAATGTGAAAACGAAAGAAGCTAATATACTTAGGACAGATTGGTAGAATACCCAAAGCCAAACCAGTTTTACAGGAAAGGCTCCCGTAAATTGGGAAATTGCTAGAGCGGGAGCTACAAAGGCAGCGATCGAAAAACAAATCCCAGTGAGCAATCCACCTAAAAGTCCGTAAGGTAATGCCGGTCTAACAAGAGATGCTAATATTCCAATGAAGAATACTTCTAAGACGTCCGCTACGATAGGTCCGATCCAAAATACTTGGGACATAGGAACGAAGAAGTTTTTTAAGTTTGGATCAAAATAGAAAGTAGAGAATAATAAAGTTCGAAGGGAAACAGAGGCTACTTCCCAAATTCCAAGAGCTACGAAAAACCTAAGTAAGAATTGATTCCAATCTTTTGCTGTGCGTAAACCCATATAAACGAAAAGCCCGGGAATACCGGGCTTTTCCATTCTTTTTTTGTAGAAAGAATTTATTTTCCGACTACGAAAACGTAATTGGTGGTTGCTGATCCTCCGATATTGAGCATCAGTCCATTTTTAGCGCCTTCTACTTGGTAATCACCTGCGGTTCCAGTAACTTGTTTGTAGATGTCTAACATCATTCTAACACCGGAAGCTCCAACAGGGTGTCCCGCTCCGATAAGTCCACCGGATGGGTTGATTGGTTTTTTACCGTGGAAGTCGATCACTCCGTCTTCGATTGCTTCGTGCTCTTTACCAGGTTGAGTGATCCCGAAAGCGGAGATCGCTGCATACTCGGAAGAAGTGAAACAGTCGTGAGTTTCGAAAACATCGATGTCCTTAGTATTCATACCAGAACGATCGAATGCATCTTTAACGGTTTGACGAGTCCAAGGAAGAACCCATTTGTCACCTTTAGATTCAGCAACTTTTGCTTCAAAAGTGATTGGAGCAACTCTATGTCCCCATCCTTTGATCTTAGGATAAGCAGAAAGTTTAGTTCCTTTTTTCTTAGCGAATTCTTCTGCGTAATTTTTGTTAGCAAGAACCACTAACGCAGCGCCATCAGTTACTTGAGAACAGTCGGTGATCGCAAGGCGTCCACCCACTGCCATATTAAACTCTCCACCTCTTGTGTTTGCATGTTCATTGTTCATGAACCAAGAGCGAGTTTGAGCTTTAGGGTTACGTTTCGCGTTTGCGTAATTAATTCTAGAAATTTCCGCAAGAGCTCCCATATAACGTTTTTCATCTAACTTATAACGCTCTAAAAGAACGTCTGCGAGTTTTCCGAAAAGTTTAGGGAACGGGAATTGAACTCCCTTCGCTTCTTTTTCGTAATAAGCTGCTGTTCCTAAGAAGTCTCCTCCAACGGAAGAAGAAACTGTCTTCATGATCTCCATACCAACAACGATCGCTACATCATAATCTTTAGCGCGAAGTTTAGTTTGAGCTGCATCAAGAGCAACAGATCCGGAAGCGCAAGCTGCCTCATAACGAGCGCCTGGAACTCCGAAGAAACAAGGATCTACTTCAGTTAAGAAAGCGCCCAAATGTCCTTGGACTGCATATTGTTCTGCATCGAAGTTTCCAACGAAAACACCAATACGATTTTGTTTGTTTAATTTTTTGATTTCGTCAGGAGTAAGACCAACTTTTTCTAGTCCGTCTTGAACGGCTTCCCTGAACAAGGACATGAAGGTTTTTCCTTCTTTAGTCCAGTTACGTTGGAAGTCTGTTTGCTCTCCGCCGAGTACGTAAACTGCATCTTTCATGTAATCTTTCCTCCCTTATTATCCTTTAAAAAGAGAACGAGCGTCTAAAATATCTTTCAGTTGATAGAAAGGTTTTCCCGCTTTCGCTTTTGCCAATACTTCCGGAACAGGAAGCTTTGCTTTAGTGATTAGACTGATTGCTTCCTTAGGTCCGCCTAAGAAGTCTACGAATGCGGATGCAGGAGCCCAGTTAAATCCGGTTCCCATTGCAAGATCGGTCATTTCTTTGCTTTCCACAACTTCTCCCACGAGAGAGAGAGAGTAGCTTACGTAACGGGCAATGAAGTAACGAGCGATGTCTGCTTCCAGACCTTTCGCTTCTTTTACGATATTCATCGCACCGATATAATCGGCTTCTCCGATCCTGCGGTTTGCTTCTTTGATGAAAGGAATATCAAATTTAGGTACCGGAACAAACAGGTCACCTTTGATATCATAATATAATTTTTCTTTCTTACCGTCAGGAGTTTTGGTCATTTTGTAAAGACCTTGTCCGGACTTTCTTCCTAAGTCACCTTTATCGATTAACTTTTGGAAATAACCAGGAAGTTTGAATGTAGAATGTGCAGCATCTTTAGTCATCTCATAGAGGTTGTCTACGATAGCCTTGTGAACATCTAAACCAACGAAGTCAGCAGTATCAAGAGGAGCCATTGCTCTTCCAGTGTAACCACTCATGATCGCGTCGATAAGTGCGATACCACCTTTGTCAGAATATTCTTCCGCTTTGATAGCAGCTTCATTGATCAACTGGAATCCGATCCTGTTACCTGCGAATGCTGGAGTATCATTCGTATAAACTACAGCGCGTCCCAGAGTTTTATCCAGATACTCGCCTAACTTTTTAGTAACTTTCTTATCGTTTCCTGCGTGAGTTACTAATTCACAAAGGATCATTTTATACGGAGGGTTGAAGAAGTGAGTTCCGTAATAATGTTTTTTACCGTCTTCGTCGAAAGCATCTGCTAGACGAGCGATAGAAAGACCAGAAGAAACAGTGGATACGATAGTGCCCGGTTTACGAGCTTTCGCGATCCTTTTGTTGATCGGTTCTTTTACTTCATAACTTTCTGCAACAAGCTCGAAAACCCAATCGGATTCAGAGACTGCTTTTTCCAGATCTTGGTCATAAGAACCTGGAATTAATCTAGGACGAATAGTGTCCGTTTTAATAGAAGAAATTGCTTTTTCGATCCCTTCTTTAGCCTTGTTTACGTCACGAGCCAACATATGGACTTTCGCTTTGCCGAAAGCTGCTACGATAGCTGCAGATCCGGCGCCCATTGTCCCATTTGCGCCAAGAACGGTTACGGTTTTGATTTCCCTCATGGAATTATACCAACATCTCGGTTTTTGTAGAGTTAAGTCCTTGTTTAAAACAGGCTTTTAAGAGGGAAAGGCTTTTTTCTCCTCCGAAGCCCCTGCTTTAGCCGTTATCTATAAGACTTTGTAGAACGGTCGTTACGTTCGAAATAAACACTGTTCTTCAAAAAAATTCAATTTTCTCTCAAATCCTAGGAAGTTTCAGGGTTTGGAGAAGTGGTCAAGGTCCCTTTAGCGATTAGAACTTACTCAAGTAGGGGACAAACTTTCGAGATATTTATCTACCTCTTTGTTACATTCTTCTGAGGTTTCCCGCTTGCGTCTTGTTAGATTAGAATAAAATGATTCCGATAATTTACATTGATAAGCGAAACATATACATCAGGAATCATTCGGGGGAACCTTTTCTATGATCTTAGAAAAGAGCTTATTAGATATACTTTGGGTCTTGGTATGTTCAGGACTGGTGCTAATCATGCAAGGCGGTTTCCTTGTATTAGAGTCCGGACTTACTAGAGCCAAGAACTCAATCAACGTTGCCATCAAGAATGTGGCGGACTTTGGAGTTGCCACTCTTCTTTTTTACACATTTGGATTCGGACTTATGTTCGGAGTCACTTGGAATGGCCTCATAGGAACTTCTTTATTTGCTCCTGTGTTTCCAGAAGGTAAGGCTTGGCCTCCGACCTTCTTCTTATTCCAATTAGTTTTTTGTGGAACTTCCGCTACTATCGTTTCGGGAGCAGTTGCAGAAAGATTAAAATTCCATTCTTACTTATTCGCTACGGCTCTTATCTCAGGAGTGATCTACCCGATCGCTGGACATTGGTGTTGGGGAGGAAGTTTGACCGATGAGAATCATGGTTGGCTAGCCGCCAGAGGATTTCATGATTTCGCAGGTTCTACTTTGGTTCATAGTGTTGGTGGTTGGGTATCACTTTCACTTCTTCTTATCGTGGGGGCAAGGATAGGAAGATTTCCGGAGAATGAACCACCTAAAGCGGTAACTGGAAGTAATTTGCCTATGGCGATGTTAGGCGGAATCCTTCTTTGGTTCGGATGGATGGGATTTAATGGGGGAAGTACTTTAGGTTTTAACGAAAAAGTTCCAGGCATTATTCTAAACACTATCATCTCTTCCGGATTTTCTCTCATGGTTGCGATGTTGGCAGCATGGTTGATCAAAGGATTTCCAGAAGCGACTGCACCATTAAACGGATCCTTGGCTGGACTAGTCGCTATCACTGCTGGAGCAGATTGTTTTACTCCAGTTCAGTCCGCGATCATTGGCAGTATCGCTGGCTCCTTTGTTCTTCCGGCTGAAAAACTTTTAGAAAAACTGAAGATAGACGATGCGGTTGGAGCAATTCCGGTCCACTTGATCGGAGGAATTTGGGGAACGATTGCTGTAGGAATTTTTGGCGATCTGAATCTGATCGGGCATAATGAAAGCCGGGTCTCTCTTCTTCTTACCCAGATATTAGGAATTGTTTCAGTGGGAGGATTTGCGTTTGGACTTTCTTTGCTGATCTTCTATCTGATTAACAAATTTTTCCCTCTCCGGGTAGATGGGGACGAAGAAAGAATGGGACTGAATATCTCAGAGCATAAAGCAACTACTGAGTTGATCGATCTGTTCTTAGCAATGGATTATCAGAGAAAAACTGGCGACCTGGCAGTGGATGTTCCTGTAGAACCATTCACAGAAGTAGGTCAAATTGCAGAACGTTACAATTTGGTTCTCGGAACAGTACGCTCTACGCTCGCAGACAATGAAAAAGCAAGAATAGAGATCGAAGAAGCTTATGAGAAGGTGCGTATCGAGCAGGATAAGGCGGAAAAATTACTGCTGAACATTCTTCCTGACTCTATTGCACAGGAATTGAAGTCGAACACGGGACTCATCGCAGATAGTTATCCGAATGTTTCTATACTTTTTGCAGATATTGTTGGTTTCACTAAAATTTCTGCAGTGATGAAGCCTGAATCCGTAGTACGCATCTTAAACGAAGTATTCTCTCATTTCGATATTCTAGCAGAAAAGTACGGTTTGGAGAAGATTAAGACCATCGGAGACGCGTATATGGCTGTAGGAGGCCTTCCTTTACCGAATGAGGCACATCCTTTGCTTGTAGCTCATATGGCTTGGGATATGAAAGAACTCCTTTCTAAATTCAAACTTAAGAAAATGGGTACTAAACTGCGCATGAGGATAGGGATTAATACTGGTCCAGTAGTCGCAGGAGTCATCGGAACTAAAAAATTCATCTACGATATATGGGGAGATGCAGTAAATCTTGCTAGTCGTATGGAATCTCATGGTGTTCCAGGAGAAATTCAGGTCACAGAATCCACTGCTGAACTAATTAAATCCGATTTTGCGTTAACAGAAAGAGGAGAGATCAAGGTGAAAGGAAAAGGTTTAGTCAAAACCTTCTTAATTAGCCATCGACTACGTTCTCCTGAAGAAAGTTTTACTGATCTAGGATACTCATTCAGCACAACTTAAGATAGAAATGAAACATTATGAAATGTTTTAGATTGCTTTAATGAAATAAAATGAAAAAAGGTTTTACTCTTTTGGCTCTAAGTCTTACGAGTGGAAATTTACTCTAGGAATAACGGAAAGATTCCCCAGATACAAGGAGTATCTACCATGGTAGCTAAGAAGAAAGCAAAGAAAAAAGTCGCACCTAAGAAGAAAGCGGCAAAGAAGAAAGTAGCGAAAAAAAAGGTCGTTAAAGCCACTAAGAAGAAAGCAGTTAAGAAGAAGTCTGCGCCTAAAAAGAAAGTAGTTAAGAAAAAAACTGCTCCAAAGAAACCGGCGCCTCGTCCTGCTGCTCCAGTTGCGACCCCAGAACCTACGCCTGCACCAAGCCTGTTCCCAACTGGCGGTTCCAGCGAAGGAGAGAGCAACATCTAATTGCTCTTTTTTCTGAAGAAACTGGTCCCGCTCCCTTTTGGGAGCGGGATATTACTCTACCTTCTACTCTTCTCCCCCCTCTTATACAGCCAAAACACTCCTCCAGTTTACGCAAAAGTACTCTGCATTAACTCTCCAGAAGGTTGTGAATGTAAATTTCCTGAAAAGGAACATGGCATCCGTATATTTCACGGAGAAGCTGTCATTTTAGAAGATCCATTCACCAAGTCAGAAACTTCTAAGATACGTCGCTCTAAAGAGTCCTGTCTCTATCCAAGGACTAATTTGAAACCTTTGGCATACCAACATGCGTTTCGACCCATGCAGACGTCTCTGGATCATTCTCCTAAGCCTTTAGAAAGATTTCTCTCCAATGATGACCTGGAACGTTTGTCGGAATTCCAACCAATGAGTCTAGGAGCTTATTATCCTACGTATTATCATTTAGCATTGGAAGAAGCATTTCCTGGAACGGAAGTGGCTGCTTATTCTCCTTCTGGAAAAGAAATTGGCCGAGCATCTGCTACATTCTTAGAACAAGTACGTTGGGAAGGTTCTGGGATCGCAAAAGATGGGAAGAAGTACCATTTCGCAGGAGAAGGAAAATACGAACTCTATGACTTGGAATGGGGTTGGGGTGCTGGATATAATTATCAGGTATTTCCTTACCGCACCTTGGCTGTGAGTTTTAAGGATCTATGCGAGAAGATTGGATCTAGAATTTCTTCCTGCAATAAATCCAAGGTGATAGGTACATTAGCTTTTATCTCTAAAATCAAAGAGAAGAAGATCAAAATGCAGAATGGGAAGTACCATGATGGCTACTTCTGCCTGAACGATACTGGATCGCCTTTGTACATTCGAGACGATAGGGTGGACATGTTCGTAGGAGTTCACGGGGGAGGGAGTCCTTACCAGCCTCAGGAACTTTCCAGGAACCTATTTTTAGACGCTGGGATTAATCCTCTATATCCTTTCGATTGGAAATTGTATAGCTCCGAAAAGGAAAGATTCTGGTGTCCTAAGGAAAAACTTCCCCGCAATCCTTTTTCACCTTCTGAATCAGAATGCAAATTGGATTATCATGCCCAGGCTCCGGAGAAGGGAATGGAGATGAAAATTTTCTTCCGCAAGGATGGAAGTCTGGTCCGTTGCAGGACTTGATCCTAAATCAATTATGGCTACAATATTCTCTCACCCGGCAGTTCCGATCTCCCTCTTCTTCTTTTTTGGAAAAAAGAAAATCCCTGTATTACTTGCGGTTTTTGGAATATTCTTTTCTATTCTTCCTGATCTCGACGTAGTCGCTTTTAAATTTGGGATTCCTTACGAAAGTGATTGGGGTCATAGGGGTTTTACTCATTCTATCTTATTTGCTTTGATAATGTCTTGCATAGTTGTATTCTTCAGAACTAGGCTGAAAGCAAACTGGCTTACTATCTTTTTATTTCTATTTGTATCTGCGATCTCTCACGGAGTGTTGGATGCGATGACGACGGGAGGTTTAGGAGTTGGATTCTTAATTCCTTGGAGTTCTGAAAGGATCTTTTTTGAATATAGGCCGATCAGAGTGTCTCCCATTGGTCCAAAGAATTTTTTTACGGAAAGAGGTTGGATCGTGATCCAATCAGAAATGATTTGGATTTGGCTTCCTGCGTTATCGGTTTCTTTAATTGGTGTTCTTATGCGGAGGCTTATTAAATATAGGAACCACGATGAAAATTAAACCTGTTTCGATTACTATTATAAGTTGGATATTGATTGTTCTGTCCGGAGTCGGGATGGTTTCGAGTATTGTAACCTATTCAGTGAACGAGCAAGCTATCGAAATTTTAAAACAGACTAGTCATATTCCTCTACAGATCCAATTTTTGATTGCTGGAACTGCACTTATCGTCCAAGCCATTTGTGGAATTGGTTTTTTACAAGGACTGAATTGGTCCAGGATCTTATTCGTTGTTTCCTCGATTGCAGGAATACTTTATTCGTATCTTACTTCTCCAATTAAAGTGACTTTGATTTTTAGCGTGGTCTTTTTTGGTGTTGTCTGTTTCTTTTTATTTCGACCTATTTCGAATAAATTTTTTGGAAATCAGAAAGAGACCTAAATGTTTATAAAGGTTATAAAAATACTGGCTTATATTTTTTCCGGGATTTTTGTCGCTGAAATTTGTACATTATCCTTTTTTAATATGGATTCATCTCCGGAAGGATTTGAATTTAAAATTTTTTCTATCTGCGTGACTTTATTCGTAGTTCCACTTCTGATTGGATTAGCAATAGACCGATTTCAATCATGGGAGAGAGATTCTGGGATTATTATTCTAAGCGCATCAATTCTCTCTTTTGTTGCAATGAGTAGCGCTTATTTAATTGTATTTGATCCGGAAATACAGAAACTTCTTCCTAAAAACCAAAAGCCACTTACTCGGGATATTTTTACATTTTTAACCGGAGTTATTGTTTCCTTCTCCTTTATTTCGATAGGAGGAATTCTTTTATGGCTTGGTTTAAGGAAGAAGTCTTAAGAAACTAATCATTGAACCACTAAAAGATCTATCTTTCCGTGTTTATTATATTTTACGAAAGCTTTTCCTTTTTCATAGTAGTCATGATACTCGCCTTGTTTTCTAAACTTAGAACCCAAAAGTTTTTCTGCAGCAGGCTTAGAAGATCCTACAGTGATTCCTTGTCCTAAACCTGGACTATTATCTCCTACTACATTTACTTGAACTACGGTTCCCATATCTAAGATAAAAGCAGTCTCTTTGTTATCGTATTCGAAATATTCCAGACCGCTTTTTTTATCTGTCTTGATACGTGTAGGTTTTCCCCAGTTTTTCAGAAGATCTTCTAGCTTATCTCCGGGACCAACTCCACCAACTTTAAATGCATTCACCTCATTTGCAGGAGTAGGAGCGGTTAGTTCAATCGTATGGATCTTTGCTAATACTTTTGCCCAACCAGAAGTAGAATCATAATTAGTTAAATAATAACTTGCGAGCCCTTTGGATTTTGGATCTACCGCAGAATAAGATTCTACTAGCGCAATATTTAAGATCGGAGTGAAATTCTCATAAATATAATCAGGATCCACTTGTTGTTTTTGCGCGGTAGACTGACCGATCGTTTTTAGATATTGAGCTATCTGTGGATTGTTTCCACTTTGATTTGCAAGAGTTCTGATCTTTTGATCGATAGAAAGTGCAAGACGATTGAAAAGTTCTTTAGCCTCTTCTCTTTTATCTGTCCAGAATAAAACGACTCCCAAGTTATTTGCTAAGGCAACAGTTCCTTCTGCTTGGAAAGCTTGGTTAGCAACATTGACAGCTACATCTAGATCTTTTTCGTCTGCAGAATAAGAAAGTAAAACTGCATAATTAGAAAGAAAGTATGGATCATCTGTTTTTACGATCACATCTCTATATGCTTTGAGTGCACGATTGTATGCTGCTTCATTTCCAGGAACAATCCTCATGACTGCACGTTTACTTTTGTCTGGAGGAAATACCATTGTGTCTCTGAAAGAAGGCATATCCAAAACTGGTTTCAGTTTTAATTCTTCATTAGAAGCTGTTGCCATCCAGATCTTATGCATACAAACTGCGAGTGCTTTGCTTAAGTAAGTGTTTTCTGGAAATTTTTTGATCCCATCTTCTAAATTAGATCTTGCTTCATCTAAATTTCTTCCTAGTTGGATATCATCAAAAGTTTTTTCCATCTTAGCTAAGAAGCTATACAACTCTTGTTTATCCGTTTTAAGCCTGGATAATCTTTCATTTGGAGAAGGATGGCTGGAAAAATAATGAGAACCGATTAGTTCAGGTCTAGTTTTATCTGCTTTAGAAGAAGCTAATGCTTCTTTATAAGATTGTTCCACTTCGTTCAGAGTTTGAAGAGTGATGAGCATGAAGTCGCCACCGTAACCAGCCTTATCCAATAAGAATAAACCTGTTTGGTCTGCATCCAACTCTTGCTCTTGGGAAAATTTACTATTTTCTAAAAATGCTTTTCCAGATGGTTCATCTTTAAGTGCGTAAAACTTTTTTACACTATTGAAAACATGTCTATTATAGAAGTGAGCTAACTCGTGAGACAATACTCCCGCGATATATCTTTCACGATGGAAGTCCAACTTCTGAGCTGCATCTGCTTCTTTTTGTTTGATGATCTCATCTAGAGAATCCAAAGCCCCTGAATGAATGCAGAATTGTCCTCCAGCCATTGCAAATGCGTTGAAGCTTGCTTCCTTTACAATTTTATAAACTAGTGGAAAAGGAGGATTGCCCGAATTTTTGGAAAGTTTCCCGAAAGCTTTGTCTATCGGCTTCTTCCAGCCTTTATGATCTGCAAGAACAGTCTTGGACTTGATCAGATTTGTGAACTGAACATTACTTTGTCTTACTAACTGTGAATATAATTCCGAGTCGAATTCTCCCGGTTTGTTTTGAGAAAAAATTGGAGAGCCCGAGAATGATACTAAGCCTAAAACCACCAATAATTTCAGGACATAAGGGCGAACCGAATTCGAAAGATTGATCATGGAAAAACCTCTTGAGGAGAGAAAACTATCTGCTATTAAACGAATGTCAACTCTGAAAGGTTTAAAAAGTGAAATGAAATTTTTTGAGCGAAAAACTGGTTAGAGGGGCTTTTAATTAGGCTGCGATAGAATGATCGATCAGAATTAAAATATTGATTAAAAACAAGTGAAGAATGCTAAAGAAGAAAAATCCTCTGGCAAACTTAGGCTCAGGATTCTGAAATAATTTTACGGAAAGATAAAGTATAGAGATACTCAACGCAACGGAAGAGATCATATACAACCAACCCATGGAAGGTTCCGCCCAGTAGAACGCGATCACTGATCCCACATACAGAATTGTATAAAACAAAATTGAACGTCCGGTTTCCTTCACACCTTTTACAACAGGAAGCATTGGGAAATTAGCATCGCTATAATCTTCTTTCAAGAAGATTGCAAGCGCCCAGAAGTGAGCCGGAGTCCAGAGAAAGATCATCAGAAATAAGATCCATGCAGGTAAAGGTAAAGAATTACTAACGGCCGCATAGCCAATCAATGGTCCTACGCAACCTGCCACTCCACCTATTACAATATTCTGATGTGTTCTTGGTTTTAATAGAATTGTATAAAGAAAAACATAAGCGAGAAGTGCGGCAAATGCGCATATCGCAGTTAGTAAATTCGCAAAATAATATAAGATCGCAAATGCTACGAAGGTCATTGCAAAGCCAACGATCCAAGCCTGAGCAGTGCTGATCCTTCCTGCAGGAAGCGGACGATTTGCAGTCCGTTTCATTTTAGCATCCCTATCTATTTCAATGATTTGGTTGAAGATAAAAGATGCAGAAGACATCAAAAAAGTCCCAAGCATGGTCATAAAAACCAGAAGTGTACTTGGTGCAGAAGGACCGCCAAGATATAAACCAGGCACAGCAGTAGCCAAAACAAGGGAGCTTACCCTTGGTTTGATCATTTGGTTCCAGTCTGAAAGAAAACTATTCATACGATTAAGAAACCTTACTCTTAGAAAGCTCCGAAGCTCTCTGCACCCAAACTGCATACATGGATAAGAAAAGAAGAATGGCCACTCCAGTATGAGCAGCGGTCACTAATTTCGGAAGTTTCATGTATACGTTTACAACTCCCAATCCTATTTGAATAAGAAGAAGGATAATCGCTATTCTTACGTATTTTTTGGTCTCCGAGGAGAACCCTTTGAATATTCCATAAAGGTTTATTAGAAGAATGTAAAATGCCACTAAGTAAGCGCCCAATCTGTGTTGAACCTGGATTTGTATCTTAGGTTCCGGAACAGAAGGGATCCATTCCCCGTTACAAGTTGGGAATTCCAAACAAGCAAGTCCTGCGTAGTTGGAGCTTACTCTTCCCCCTAAAATAATTTGGAAGAAGATCAATAATACACCGATTAACAGCGGGATCTGGTCCTTCTGCAATAAACTTTGTTTAGTTACAAACTCATTTGAATTTGTAGAATCTGCAAGCTTGCGCGCTTTAAAAGTTGCCGTAACTATACAAAGTAAAAACAAAATCGCATTTAATAAATGAAGATTTACAGTAGCAGGATCTAAAGAAAGAAGAACTGTTAAACCTCCCAAAGTAATTTGAGAAGCAATCAATAGGATCCCTAAGATAAAATAACCTAAGAAAGATTTTCTTAATTCAGGAACGATTGCAGTCCAGATAGTGCCAGCAATCAGAACAATTCCTAAAAATCCGGAATAATATCTATGTCCGACTTCCATAAAAATATTAAAATCGAAGTCTGGAAAAAATTTACCGAAACAAAAAGGCCAATCAGGACAAGCGAGTCCTGAATCAGTGGCTCGGACAAGTGGTCCATATAATAAATTTAGAAAAATTAAAACTGAATAGAGGACTAGAAAGAGAGAAAATTTTCTGAAATGAGAATAAGTAGAAGCGATCATTCTGTTTTTTCGGAGAATCCGAGCTCTTCTTTACCATACTTGAGCGAGATTGATTTGGGGCAAGAGATTTGATGTTTGAAAATCGAAAGCTTACATTTTGATCTGAGACTTATTCTCATGCAAAGAACATTTAAAGATTCTAAAGAACGAACGTTCTAGTGTCCCGACCTAAGAATAGAAGCTTTTTATGTCGGTTCTATACGTATGAAAAGACTGAAAAGCAAAAACGCTTTCAAAAAAAAGACAGGTCTCCAAAACTGGCTGGTATCTTTCGCTTTTTACAAAAGTGAAACGTTTTTTTCTGATACTTTAGGAGTCATTCCATGAGCCAAAACGGAGACCATTACAACAAGGCAGGTTTTTGGACATTCGTGGTCGTGTTGACCGCTAACATTCTTTATTTCGTTTATCTTTCTGCATTCCACAAAGGTGTTAAAGATTATAATGAAGTAGTTCCTTCCCACACTTCGGCAGCGAAGTAAGGAAAGAATCCGGGATAGAACGTTGTTCTCCTCCAATCATCCGCGGCGATTTTCTACAATAGCTGCGGTTCTAATTCTTTTTCTACCATTCCTATCTGTACTATCCTTCGACACCGAAAGAGAACTACCTGCTCATGCTGTTCCTGCAGAACTCGAAGGTGTAGGTCTAGAAGAAAAATTAGGAAATCGTATAGATACCAATTTATCTTTCGTAGATGAACAAGGTAAACAAGTCCGCATAGGCGACTATCTGAAAGAAGGAAAACCACTTCTTCTTACCTTAGTATATTATAGATGTCCTACACTCTGCAGTCTTTATCTGAATGAGATCTCAACAGCACTCAAAGAATTGAATTTAGAAGTAGGAAAAGAATTCAATTACGTTGCAGTGAGTTTTGATCCAAAAGAAAAATCCGATCTAGCAAAAGCGAAAAAAGAAGTATATGTGAAAGATTATGGAAGAGGGGATGGTTCCGGTTGGAGTTTTTTAACTGGGAATGATCCTGAAATAAAGGCTTTGTCTTCCAGCTTGGGCTTTTCCTACAAATGGAATCCATATAATGATCAATGGGTGCATGTTTCTGTAGCCTATGTGATTACGCCTGAAGGACAAATTTCTAGGTATTTGAAAGGGATCCCGATGGATGAAAGAACTCTGAGATTATCTCTCGTAGAGGCTGGAAACGGTAAAATCGGCGATTTGACTGACAGTGTTGCCCTTTTTTGCTTCCAATTTGATCCATCCAAAAATAGGTATACATTATACGCATTCAATATCATGCGAATCGGCGGATTTCTTACCGTCGTTATCCTTGCGGCGTTCTTATTCCGCTTTTGGAAGAAACAAAACTCGTCTAGTACAGTATAAATAAAGGAAGGAGTGATTTCGATCCGATGAACTGGTTCTCTCTTATTACGGCGACAAGCTTCATGCCGGTTCCAGCGACTAAAGAATCGGGAGATGTAGATAACCTCTATATCTTTCTTCTTGTTTCGGGCCTTATCTCTTTTATCATTCTCATTGGTGGAATGGTAATATTCATTTTCAAGTATAGAAGAAAAACTGAAGATCAGAAAAGTGCGTATATCACGCACAATACTCTTGCTGAGTTCCTTTGGTCCTTCATACCTTTCGTGATCATGATGGTCATCTTCGCTTGGGGATGGAGTGTATTTCATGATCTTCGCAGAGTCGGAGAGAAAGGTGATGTTGAAGTTCACGTAACTGCTCGTCAGTGGGCTTGGACTTTCAAATACGCGAATGATATCGAGATCAATAGCCCAACTGACAAAAAGTTGTTGGACGATCCGGATTCTACTCTTCTCAAACCTGAGATTGTAGTAGTTCCAGTTGGCAAAACCATTCGTTTTATTCTTACTTCTGATGACGTTCTACATAGCTTCTATGTTCCTGCATTCAGGAACAAAATGGATGCGGTTCCTGGCAGAAGAACAACTTTCACTTTCACTCCGATTGAGAAAGGGGACTTCACAGTATTCTGTACTGAATATTGCGGAACTAAACACTCCAATATGATGGCTACGATTCGTGTGGTGGACGGAGAACAATTCGCTGCTTGGCAGGCAGAAAAAATCGCTGCTAACGCGGGCGCTAACAACAAAGGACCTGCAGAAAGAGGTGAAGCTCTTTTCAAAGGAAGTCTTGGATGTAGCGGATGTCACTCCATCGACGGATCCAGAATTGTTGGACCAAGTTTCAAAGGTCTTTATGGTAATAAGAGAGACTTCGCAGACGGATCTTCTGTGACTGCGGATGACGCTTATATCAAACAATCCATCCTTGTTCCAACAGCTAAAATTGTAGCTGGATTTCCTCCTGCGATGTCTTCTTTCCAAGGAAGGATCAAAGAGGACGAGATCAAGGACATCATCGAATTCATTAAGACGCTTAAATAGGATTACGGACAATGGCCCACGAGCAACATAATTACCTGAATCACCAAAAGGGGATTTGGTCCTGGCTTACGACCTTAGATCATAAGCGTATCGGGATCATGTACTTTGTCGCGATCATGAGCTTCTTCTTTTTAGGAGGAGTTTTCGCTCTATTAGTTCGCGCTGAATTATTCACACCTGGAAAAACCCTTTTTTCCGCAGACGTTTATAACAGAATGATGACCTACCATGGAGCCATTATGGTGTTCATGGTAATCGTTCCTGGTATTCCTGCAATTTTCGGAAACTTCGTACTTCCGATCATGATAGGAGCAAAAGACGTAGCTTTCCCAAGATTGAACTTAATGAGCTGGTACATGCTGATGATCGGAGCTGCGATCACTGGCTCCACACTATTCTTGGAAAACGTAGATACTGGTTGGACCTTCTACACTCCATACTCTTCCATTAAGACTGGATTAGGAGTGATTCCGATGGTTCTTGGAGTATTCATTATTGGATTCTCTTCGATCCTGACTGGTTTGAACTTCATCGTTACTACTCATAAACTGAGAGCGCCTGGAATGACCATGAACAGAATTCCTCTCATGGTTTGGGCACTTTACTCAACTGCGATCCTGCAAGTATTGGCAACTCCAGTTCTTGCGATCACTCTGCTTCTACTTATTGCAGAGAAAACTCTCGGAGTGGGGATTTTCGATCCTCAATTGGGAGGAGATCCGGTTCTATTCCAGCACTTCTTCTGGTTCTATTCTCACCCTGCAGTTTATATCATGATTCTTCCTGCGATGGGAGTGATCTCCGAGTTGGTTGCTACTTACTCTCGTAAAGTAATCTTCGGATATACTGCAATCGCTTACTCTTCCTTAGCGATCGCTGGGGTTTCCTTCTTAGTATGGGGACACCACATGTTCGTTTCTGGACAATCTGAGTTTGCGGGAGTTCTGTTCTCCTTCATTACAATGCTTGTAGGGGTTCCTACAGCGATCAAATTGTTCAACTGGATCGCAACCATGTATAAAGGAAGTATCCGTCTGGATGCTCCGATGTTATTTGCGATCGGGTTCATGTTCTTATTCACCATCGGTGGTTTGACTGGAGTGTATCTGGCTTCTACTGGTATGGATATTCACTTCCACGATACTTACTTCGTGGTGGCTCACTTCCATTACGTGATGGTTGGTGGAACTTTGATGGCTCTTATGGGAGCATTGATCTACTGGTTCCCTAAAGTTACCGGTAAAATCTATAGCGATTTAGTCGGAAGAATTTCCTGGGTGTTTATCTTTACTGGATTTAACGTTACCTTCTTTCCTCAATTCATCTTGGGAAATATGGGAATGCCTCGTAGATACTACGACTATCTTCCTACATTCACCGAATTAAACCAAATGTCCACTTTTGGATCTTGGTTGATCGGAACAGGATTCTTGGTTGGACTTTACGGAGTGATTTACGCACTTCTTAAAGGAAAAGAAGCAGGAAACAATCCATTCGGAGGAAAAACTCTGGAATGGACCACTGCTTCTCCTCCACCTCATGAAAATTTTGAATCGACCCCAGTACTAACCGGAGGGCCTTATGAGTACCGCTAATCACTCAGGTGGTTTTCATCACGCACATCATTTCGATAGCGCAGAACATCAATACGATGCATCCAAACAAGGAATCTGGTTATTCCTTGTTACAGAAATTCTAATGTTCGGTGGATTATTCGTAGGATATTCTATCTACCATTCTCTATACCCTCAAGTTTTCCACGCAGGAAGTAAGCAGCTTTCTGTAGTTTTGGGAGCTTTGAACACAGTAGTTCTTCTATTCAGCTCATTCACTATGGCTCTTGGAATCAACTATGTGCAAAGAGGTCTTAGAAACAAAGCGATCATCGCTCTTGCAGTGACTATCGCTTGTGCTGCGATCTTCATGGTCGTAAAGTTTTTCGAATACACTCACAAGTTCCATGTAGGTACTGTTCCTGGAAAATACGCTTACACTGAAGAGTTAAGCGCTTCCGGCGAGAAGGTAACTAAAGTAGGAGCTCTACTTGCAGAGGCTAATAAACTTAGCGTAGTAGAAAGAGAGCACAAACTTCATCTGGACGAAACTGAATTCGAACACCTGACTCTTTTGGAAAAAACCAAAAACTGGCCTTTGTTCTTCGGATTCTATTTTGTAATGTCCGGTATTCACGGTTTGCACGTTCTTGCAGGTGCATTCCTTATCTTCTGGGTACTTTTGAAAGTGATCAAAAACCAAGTTGGTCCTGAATATTACACTCCTGTAGAAGGTGTGGGTCTATTCTGGCACGTGGTAGACTTGATCTGGATTTACCTCTTCCCTCTTCTTTATCTGGTGGGATAAGTAAGTCCATATCGCAAGCAAGCAACCGAAAGGTTGTTTGAAAAAAGCCGGGGTTTCTCTCCGGCTTTTTTATTTTCTGCCTGAATACACCGCGTAAAAAAACTGCGAAGAAACGGCGAATCCTGCCGATATTTGAAGAGAGACAAGTTTTCCCGGACGCAATATGCAAAATATAGATTATTCCAGAAGACTGAGACAATCCGGAACCAGAGGTCCGGCTCCACGTCAGGGAGAGTCTTTTCCAACCGTGCAAACAATCCAGCATGTGAGGGGAGGAAATTCTCCGATCCGTTCTTTTCCAAGTTCCAGATCCATCTTTTTGGTTTTGGTGGGAGCAATTTCTCTTTTTACTGGTGGGGTAGTAGTCGGTCTTAGATTGGATCAGAAGGAGCAAGCATTTGCTCAAAACGAAACCCAGTCTTTTTATAATGCAGGAAAAAGTGTAAGAACGGAACAATCCGTAGAAGAGAGAGAAAATTCTTCTGCTGAAGCAGTAAGCTCAAATACAGCAGAAAATTCTGCTGAAACTTCTTCTTCCCAAAATTCTAATCGAAATCCTGGACTCAAATTTCCAGCCAGATCGGATAAGGAAAATTATTTCCTATCTATCCCAACTGAGGATTCTGTTGAAGCGATGGAAATTGGAAAAAAATTGCTAAGAGCAAAACCTGAATTCCAAGGAAGATTTTTCAGATCCAAAGACGGAGAATTATTCTTAGGATATTTTTACGGAAAAGAAGAAGCTACCAAGGCCCTGGAATCCATTCGTCCTCTGAACGATCCGATTTTTCACAAAACATCCATTCACAAACTTCAATTTTGATCTAAATTTTCGAACTATCTTCAGTCTAGAACGATTCCTTATTTTTTCCTTGACTTTGCCCCAAAATTTGCTATATTTTTGGGCAGAGTTTTAACGGAAGTCTTAATACTAATTGGCTGGCAAAAAGAAACAATCTGGCTACGATCATGGCGTAGGCGATTACGTCGTATATCCGATCCACGGGGTAGGTGAAATCACCGAAATCTCCAAAAAGGTTATCCTGGGAAAGAAAAAAGAGTGCTACGTAATGGAAATCCAGGGTAGCAAGATGAAGGTGATGATCCCGGTCGATAAAGCAAAGCAGGTCGGAATTCGACCGATTATCGACAAGAAGGATATCAAAAAAGTTATCAATCTACTCAAGAAAGACGAGGTCGATACTGAAGAGGACTGGAAGATCAGGTACCAAAACAACCTGAACAAAATAAAGTCCGGATCGATCTTCGAAGTGGCGGATGTGTGCAGGAATTTATTCCGCAGGGCAAATGGTAAAGAACTGTCCATCATGGAACGTAAATTGTACGAAAGTGCGTACAATCTAGTGAAGATGGAAGTCGCCCTAAGTAAAGGAGTTTCCCAAGAAGAAGCTGGGAACCTTGTGTCAGATGTTTTAGCTAGTACATTCGCTCCGGGAGAAAGAGTTCCCGTAGCTGCAGTCGACATAGACGAAGAATAATTTCCGATAAAACTCGAATCTTATTTAAAAGGATTTGAGTTATGGCGTATTTTTATAAAGGTCTAACGGCCGTCCTACTCTCCTTAGTGTCGTTCTTTGTAACGCAAAAACAAACTCAAGAGTTTGTATTTTCAGGCTCTAGTGCTGGGCTTGTACTCGTAATTTCTCTCGTACTTTTGTTCGGTGAAACTAAACTATTTCCAAAACTTCGCGGAGACGTTATTTTTTGTGTAGGTGTGGGTGCATTATTAGGATTTGCCCTAGCTTGGTTTATTGGAACGATTATTCGTTTTGAGGAATTGAATCTTGCATTGTACCTGATCCTAGGCCTCTTCGGAGCTAGAGCAGGTAAGTCGTTCGCAAAAGAGCCTGGCCTTTCTGTATTCGGAGGCGGGGGTGGAGGATCTTCCTTGGTGGATCCTTTCGGCGTAGCTTCTATAGGTAAAGATGAAGTCAGAGATAAAATTCTAGATACTTCCGTCGTTATCGACGGAAGAATATTAGATATTGCTGATACACATTTTATCGATGGTCCGCTTATTCTACCTAACTTTGTGTTAAGAGAGATCCAGCTTATTAGTGACTCTTCTGACCCGATCAAAAGAGCAAGAGGACGCCGTGGTTTGGAGATGTTGAACAAACTCCAAAGAAAAGGTTCTATCGAAGTTAAGATCACTTACAAAGATTATTCTGACACTAGAGAAGTTGACGCTAAGTTGATCAAACTTGCTAGGGACACCGGTGGAAAGATCGTAACTAACGACTTCAACTTGAACAAAGTTGCAGAACTCCAAGGAGTGAAAGTTCTCAATCTGAACACCTTGGCTAACGCATTAAAACCTGTTGTTCTTCCTGGTGAAGAATTGGCTATCCAAGTCATTAAAGAAGGAAAGGACGAAAACCAAGGTATCGGCTATTTAGAAGACGGAACCATGGTAGTGATAGAGAACGGCGGACATCTAGTTGGTAAAGAAGTGAAAGTTACTGTTACTTCTATCATCCAAACTGCTGCTGGAAAAATGATATTCACCAAAGCTAATGGAAACAGTGGCTTTGACAAAGGTGAACGCGCCCCTGAAAAAGAAAACAGAGGTGGTAAGGGCGGAGAACGCGGAGAAGATCGTGGAAATAGATACGATCGTGGTGACCGAGGAAACGAGGAAAGAGGCAATCGTAAAGATTACCAAAACAAAAACCAGAACCGTAGCAATTTCCAAGACAGAGGCGATAAAGGCGAGGGTCGTGGAGATGATTTCGGAAATCGTAAAGACGTCCAAGATCAGCAGCAACAGCAGCAATAACCGGTCGCTAAAGTGACAGAATACGGGTTGGATTAGGAATTGCCTTCAAATTCGACCCGGTTCCGAATTGACGGTATCCTTACCCGAAAAAAAATTGAAATACGATCTCAATAAGGAGAGCCAAATGCAGGCCCAGACGCAAGTGAAGGGACTGAAGGAGCTCGGTATAGAGCCCTCCGAAGTCTTCCATAACCTTTCATACGACGAAATTTTCGAACACGAAAAGAATAACGGGGAAACTGTCCTTTCCTCTAACGGAACCATGATGGTGGATACCGGTATTTTCACCGGACGTTCTCCAAAAGATAAATACTTCGTAGACGAACCTTCTTCTAACAAGAATATCTGGTGGTCTCATATTAACTTTAAAGCTTCCGAAGCAGTTTTCGAAGAGCTTTATCAAAAATGTGTAAACTATCTTAGCGGAAAAAAACTCTATGTATTCGACGGATACGCAGGAGCAAACCCTGAGACCAGAATTGGTCTTCGTGTAGTTTCCGAAAAAGCATGGCAGCACCATTTCTGCACCAACATGTTCCTTCGCCCTAGCAAGGAAGAGTTGGCTAATCTTCTTCCTGAATTCACTATCATCAACGCTTGCGGAGTGAAGAACGAAAAATACAAAGAGCATGGTCTGAACTCAGAAGTATTCGTGATCTTCAACCTTGCAAAAAAACTTTGTATCATCGGTGGAACCGAGTACGGCGGAGAAATGAAGAAAGGTATCTTCTCTGTAATGAACTATAAGTTACCATTACAGGGAATCGTTTCTATGCATTGTTCCGCAAATATCGGAAACAAAGACGGAGACACTGCTCTGTTCTTCGGACTTTCCGGAACTGGTAAGACTACTCTTTCCACTGACCCGAACCGTAAACTGATCGGGGACGATGAGCATGGTTGGGACGATAACGGAATTTTCAATATCGAAGGCGGTTGTTACGCGAAAGTGATCAACCTTGATCCTAAAACAGAGCCAGAAATTTTCGAAGCGATTAAAAGAGACGCTCTTTTAGAGAACGTAGTTTTCGATGAAAAAACGAAAGTTGTAGATTATACTTCCGCTGCTAAAACCGAAAACACCAGAGTTTCCTACCCGATCTACCATATCAAAAACATCCAAGTTCCTTCTAAAGGTGGCCATCCTAAAGTGATCATCTTCTTGACTTACGATGCATTCGGAGTTCTTCCTCCAGTGTCTCGTCTGTCTATCGAACAAGCGATGTATCACTTCCTTTCTGGTTACACTGCGAAAGTTGCGGGAACTGAAAGAGGTGTTAAAGAGCCTACCGCTACATTCTCAGCTTGTTTCGGAGCTGCGTTCATGACACTTCACCCAACTGTTTATGCTCAGTTATTAGGTGAGAAGATGCGTAAACATAATGTTCGCGCATACATGATGAACACAGGACTTGTTGGTGGAGCTTACGGAACTGGTAAGAGGATGAATCTTCCTTCTACTCGTAAAATTATCGACGAGATCATGAACGGAAACATCGACAAAGCTGAATTCATTAAGCATCCGATCTTCCAAGTAGAATATCCTAAAACCGTAGAAGGTGTAGATAGTTCTATCCTGGATCCTCGTGAGGCTTGGACTGATAAAGCTGCTTACGATGAGTCTTCTAAAAAGCTTGCTGGCATGTTTATTGAGAACTTCAAAAAATATGTAGAAGGCTCTAAAGACTTCGACTTCACAGCGTTCGGACCTCAAATATAGGCTGATCTTTAAAAAGTCGGATCTATTTCCGGAGGAGTAAGTGGGATTTTCCCCTTACTCCTTTTTTATGCCCTCGCGGCGTCGGTAAGTTGTTGACAAGACGTTGTGCGGCGCATAATCATCTTACAATACATAGGGATCAAAAGTATGGAAAAGGAAATCAAAGAAGCACTGAATTTCGCGATCGGAGCGGCAAAAACCCTGAGAGAACAAGCGGACAGTATTCTTTTAAAAGTGGAAAAAGAATTTAAAGAACTCTCCACAAAAGGTTCTCAAGACCAAAGCGATGTTGCAAATAATCTTAGAAAGTATATCGAAGACGCATTACGTTCTGTGGAAGGACTTGCTGGCCAAGTTAATTCTAAAGTAGAAGAAGCTAAAAAAGAATTCGGTAAGAAAAACTCTAACGACTGAGATATCACCTCTTTTCGTTTATCCTGCCCCGCCTATCCAAATCAATTTATAAGATTAAAGCCTGGGATCATCTGATTCCAGGCCCAACCATTTCGCCAATCTTTCTTTGAAAGAGATGGGAGGTGGACTTTCCATATCCAGCTCGAAAGAAGTATTCCATAAAGAGATATTCTGTTCGAATTTGATCTTTAGAATTTTATGAATAGTTTCTCTTGAGCCATTAAACCATTCAGAAGAAGGGATCCCTTTTTCTGTTAGATAACCTTCGATTAGATCAATACTTCTATAATCAGAAGAAAGAGAAGAATAAGAAAAAGAATCATCTGCAAATTCGGAAAATATATTCTCCCATTCATCTGCAAAATTTCTTTCTTTGTTCCTACAATCGTAGGCTTGGCAGATGGATGCTCCATAAAAGGAATAATTCTGGCTACGTGGATCTCCCGTATAAATAGGATGGATCATACATCCAATTCTACTTCTGACTTTGACGTCCGGAGAAGTTCCGCTCACTTCTTCTGTAAGCATTCCTAAGAAGGGACAATTATAGGTGAGTGGGTCTTTCTTAATGTAATTTTTTTCTGCTTCTTCCCGAACCTTTCTGAATTCAGCCATCGTATATGGTTTGGAGAAGTCGACAGATTCTTTGAAAGTTTCAGTTCTATCTTTTAAGAGAGTTCTGAACTGATCCGGCTTTAATTCTAGATTGAATAATCCGCAGCAGGCTCCGCAAGAAAACGGAACGTCCGCAGAAGGTTGGCAAAGCCCCACTTATAAACCGCCGTGAGGCAGATTCCCAGGCTTAGAAGGAAGAAATCCTAAAAACGAGAGTTCCAATTCTTTTGTTTCAGGATTTTCTACTATATTGCAGTTCAGAGGGAAGATCTGCATTCTATCTTCGTGGAAAACAATTACCTTTCCTCTATACTTTTCGATCTGTTCTCCAATAAAGTCTTGTTTGATCATAGGAGCGGCAACTAAAGAAGATTCGGATTTTATTCCGCGGAAGAATAGATGATTGTTCGAGTTGGTAGAAACTAAGAAGATACTGATCCTCTCCAATTCCTCTAACTCTGTAAGAAGATTTTCAAAATAATACTGGAATGTGATCAGATATCCGTCTGCGGATTCTGGCTGGATCTGACCTTTTGAATACAGATCGATCCATTGGATCATCTTGGAGATCGTATCTTTGTTCGCAAAAAGTATTTCAGGAAGATCAGTAACTACAGGAGTGATCTCTAACTTTCTGAAATCATGAAGGCATTGGAACATCAGTTCCCACCATCTCTCAGTATTATATGCATCGTCCGGATTGTTAGGGATATATTTTCCTAAAGAGTGATTCTGATGATCGCTAAATAAGATCCCTCCAATCACCTTGGAAAATTCCTCAAATGCAAAGATCAAGTGTTCCATCAATTGATAGGAAGTAAGTGCTTCTTCTTTCTGTTTTTCAGTGAACTTGTAATAAGACGCTGCAATCGGATTTGGATAAAATTTGAATATTAAAGAAGGATTAATGATCTTATGGACTGGTTTTCCTTTTGTAGGATCGGAAACTACCCTGATGACCGGTTGTCCATGTAAGCTATAATTGGTCCAAGTAAGATCGCTTGGATCATAATTTCTTCTAGCGTGTTCCTTTGCTAAATACAAAGACTCGCCTATACTTTTATCTGCAAATAAGTTCGTATAGAATTGGATCGTGAAATCGATCGTATTCTGATTGTCTGCGATTTCCCAATTGGTCCCGATAAAACTTTTTATTCCGGACATCAAAAAGGATCCTGCAAAATTGTTCATTAGATCTGCGTTCAGATTTCTAGTCGCACTTTTGTTGGATTGGCAAGAGTTAGAGAACACCATATCTGTATTAAATCCAGAGTTTTTGATCTCTCTTGCTTTTAGGATTTTTCCTTCAGAGATCAGCCATCCGTTTTCTAAAGGATCATCGGAAAAATATAAATGTCCTGAGTAATGGATGATATTCTTTCCTTTGATGAGAGAAAGAAGTTTTAATTTAGTAACTTGGCGTCCGCCTATAAATTCGATTTCTAATCTAGAACTTGGTACCTTCTCACTTAGAACCCTAAAGATCTGTTCTCCTTCTTTCTGAGCCCATTCTAGATCTTCGGTTGGATCCGCGATGATAAGCATGCGGAGCTTCTCCTTTTCTTTGAATGCACCGCTGCTTGATTCTCCTCTTACAGTTTTTCCTATGTAAAATTTATCTGAGAGAAAACAAGTGCCGTCATGTAGGAGCTCCCACGGGATCACTCCTAGTTTAGGATCTATATTAAAGTGAAGGTATTTTTCAGTAGTAAGTCTGAGTTTTTCTTGGATAGCTGTTGGAAAAAACTGATCGTAGAAAGTTTCTCCCAGGATCTTTAGATCATGAAGAATATCAGTTTCTAGAGTTGGGGTATGCCCTGATTTTTGGTGGATCGCAACGGAAACTCGAACTAAGTTTTCGATTTCCTTAATATACTCTAGGATTAGATCTTCGTCCATAGTGGACTGAAGATGTGATTCTGATCCGCTGCCGGAACTATCCAGAATATTGAATACGTTTACGGCACCGACTCTGTCTATGATTAGGTTCAGCATTGGATCTAAAAACTGCGCCTAAGAAGTTTCCTCGCCGTGACATAAGAGTCAGGAAGGAAACTGGTTACAACGCTCTTAATCCAAAAGGATAAAGAGATCTATGGATTTAGACAAGTCTTTTCCCTGAAACTCTACTGTGTACTTTCCTTCTCTCAATCCGGAGAAATTAGTGATCCCTTCGGAGTTGAATTGGTTAGAAAGTATGAATCTTCCGTCCTTAGAAAGATTTACTCTTTGGAAATCTTCCGGTCTTGGACATTCGATTTTGACACTTAAGTAAGCAGTTTCTTCAGTTTCTTGTACGACTTGGTAAGTGAACTTGCAGTCCTTATCCATTTTTTCTTCAAATACAATGAACTCGGAAGAAGAAGGCGATTTTGCTACTGCAGAACGCATAGCAGGCGCATAATCTACACGAGTGTTGATTTGAAGAGTTTCAATTAAGCTTCCGAAAAGTTGTGCTCCGGATTTTCCTAATTTAACTACGATGGATTCTTTTCCTTGTGCCTTACGGGCTAATTCCATTTCCACATATCTTTTCAGATATTCCGGAAAAGGTTTAACCTGCCAGCCTTCGTTTAGTTCGGCCTTATTCAGATCCAAATCCTCTTGGAAGGATTGGAAAGAATGTGTACGTGAAGCTGAATCGAAGTAGGACTCACCGGCAGCTTTTAGGGTAGCCTGGAGCGCTTCTTCCATTCTAATAAGTTCGTTTTGTAGTTCGGTGTCTTTTTCTAGTTTAGTCAGAACTTCAGGTTTCCCTTCAAATAGTGACTGGATTATTTCTGGCACCGAGTTTTCGCGGTTGGATTCCATTTGAGTAAGATTCTCCAATAGGTTTTAAGACGATTCTTTCTACTCAGACAATTCCGAAAATTTGAGTTTTTTTTGTATTTTTTCGATCAATCTAAGTAATGTAACGCTCACATTCCCCTCGGTTATCCCTAAAAGGTCAGCAACCTCTCGATACGGGGTCCTAGCTAGGAAATGGCCTTTTTTGCGCTTTTCTAATAGTTTTTTGCGTTGTTCGTATTTCTTCTTTAATGCTTGGGAAGTTTTATCTATTTCTTGAGGAAGTAATGGAGCTTTCTTAACAGTTACAGTCTGCTTTTCTTTCAGCTCTAAAATATTTAAATATAGAGACGTAATCTTGTCTTCCATACGGATATTCTCTTCTTCCCGCTTAGAAAGTTCAGAGCGAAGACCCAAAATTTTCTTTTTAATTTCCTCTACACCCAGGTTTGTTTTTTCGATCAGGAATTGGATCTCTTCCTCGTCTAGGTTGAGGTAATATATATAAGAAAGTTTGAAAATAACTCTCTTTTCTACGCCTATCTCCCCCAAAACTTGGTGGAAATGTTTGGTCAGCTCTTGGGCTTCTTCTATTAAATCAGGGCGAAGATCAGGCTCATCTTCGATAGTTGCGTATTCTTTTCCTTCCTTGTTGATCTTTCCAAGGTTGGTCATTTTCAGCTCTCGTTTGGTTCTTTGCCAATCGATGAGCATATTACGTAGAACAGAGTAAAACCATGTTCTAAAACTTGATTTACCTTTGAAGCTAGAGAATCTCGCTCCGGTTTTCAGTCTTTCGAACGCGTATAGGAAGAAGTCTCCGGCGTCATCTTCACTTAGGTGAAAGATCTTCATCGGAAAATTGTAAATATCTTCGGAATAGGACTCGAAGAATAACTTGAGAGCGGCCTCGTCTCCTTCCCCGCAACGGGTAACTAGGTCGAGGGTTTTATCCTTTGACAAATTCATTCTTTATGTAACCTTGCACCTGAGAGCCAACGATATGAGACGTAGTATATCCCTCGGAATTATCTTGGCCGCGTTCCATCTAAGCACCTTTGCGCAAAACGATAAAGTAATAAATTTTCTTTTCCCGGTGAAAACAGACGGAATCGAAAATAAGGTCACCTCAGTGTTCGGAGAATCCCGGGGGGACCATTTTCATAACGGAATGGACATCGCTTCTACTGGAGAACCGGTTTTGGCGATGGCAGAGGGAAAGATCCTCTATTCACGGTTTGGCGAAGATGATCCTTTCGGGGAAGAATTCGGGACTGGGAATTCTGTTTGGTTGGATCACGGAAATGGGACGTATTCTTCTTATTACCATTTGAAAGACGGACGACTTCCAGGTTTATTAGAAGAGCGTCTAGTTGCCGGGGGAGAAAAGATCGCTTACACCGGAAACACCGGTCACTCCAGCGGCGCCCACCTCCATTTCGTCTTACTTAAAGATTTCGGAAAAACCATCCAAGATCCTATGAAGGTTTTGCCTATCGTAGAAGATGAAAATCCTCCAGTGATCGGAAATTTACTTATTCACCACGACGAGTACAAATACAGCCAGGTAAATGACGGAGATAATATTAATATTTCTAGAGCATTTCCGGTTACTGTCGGGATCCAAGATGCAGGAAAAAAATCCGGTCAGAGAAGGGGTGTTTCTCAGATCCAGGTTTCGTTAAACGGGCAATTATTGAAGAAGGCAAGCTTCTCAAATCTACATTACGAAAAAGGAGAATGGAAAAACTCAGAAGGGTTCCCATTTTCAGATCTCTATTTTAAAGATCAATACTTGGTCGGTAATTTGGATTTTCGTAATGGAGAGAATGTAATCAAGGTTTTGGCTTGGGACTTTCGTGAAAACCTTACAGAAAAGACATTCACTTTCTACGTAAGCCGAATTCGTTAGTTTATCTGTAGCAGTTATTCGAATTATAAAAAATTAGAATATTCTGTTTTTCCAATCTTTCTCTTAAATTGCTTTGTTGCAGATAAAAAGCCTGGTCCGTCCAATAGGTCATCTTCCGGTCTTTCGGAAAATAGGGTGCCCTTATGTTTGAAATCGTAGATATCCCAGGTTTACCTCGCAAAAAATTTCTTTTTGGTATCGCGATTGTAGTAGGCTTTATTTCCTCCGGGATCTTAGGCTTTGAGTTTTTAACAGGCAATCATACATTCAGGCCTGGATATACAGTCGCCGGAATCACTTCAATTCTATGTTGTTTTCTACTTTATAAGTCTAGATACAAAGAAGCAGTTTATCTTACTTCTTTTTTATTCACTTTAGCTTTAGGACTTGGGGTTGTTTATGGTCCTGGTGTTAAAAATGCTGCGGTCTGGTTTCCAGTTTTAGTTTTTTTCCAACTCTATTTTTTCAATCGTAAGATGGCAGTGGTTGCGATGTTTTACTGTTTAGGGCTTATCTTTTGGAAGACCGGACTTTCGATCGGATCGACTGGAAGTGAAATTTATACAGATTCAATAGCATCACTTTGTGTTCTTACGTTATTCGCCGTTTTAATTGGCGCGAATATGGACAAACTGATCTTGGACAAAGATGTTCTTTTGAAAGAGCTTTCTCACCGGGTCAGGAATAATATGCAAGTGATCTTGGGTATGGTTTCTTTTCTAAAAGACTCGGAACATTCTATGGAAACTAGGAATGTTTTACAAATTTTAGAAAGAAGAATATTGGCTCTTGCCTCAGTTCATACGGTCTCTCAAGACGCAGAACATGTACAAAGTGTTTCTATGGGAGAAGTGATTGATAATTATCTAAATCGAATCGTTTCTAAATACAAGGCTCTTCCAAATGTAGATCCGGTTGCAAAACATTATCAGTTAGATGTGAAAGAAGCGAACCTTCTTCTTTTAGTTTTGGGAGAGATAGTATCAGCCACTTCTGACTCGGTTACGAATCATGTAGAAGATCTAAAGATCAGTTTTAGGAATCCTACAGTTAAAACTTTAGAACTTCAAGTAGAAGGCGCAAGTTTAGTAGAAGGAGATTGGAGTCGTTTTTCTAGAGATCTGCTTAGCCATTCCGGTGGAGATCTAAAAGTGGATCCGAGTGGTGTCGGGAGAGTTTCGGCTAGCTTAGTAACTTTAAGAAGGTAAACTTTAAATTCTGTTTTTTAGAAGCCGAAAGAATTTATATCTTAACGGCTTGTTTGGTCCCGTTCGTTCCGTAGAGTCTTACATTGTCTCCGAAACTTTCGAAAACTGTATCTTCCCCGAGTAAGGTAACCAATCGATTCATTAGCTCAGGATTTGGCTGCACAGAGTAATGATTATGAGCACGGATCACCTTCTTCTCTTCGTCCCCAGAGATCAAATGGAAATATACTTGGGAGTTTCCTTGGTAGGCAGCAAGTAGAGTATGTAGTTGGGCAATGATATCCGGCATTTTTCTGTGACGGTCACCAAGTTTGATATGAAGTGCTTTCTCCATCTTATCTTCGATGGTGGCGTCATTTAGGATCTCAAAGCTATTTACTTTGATCTGCCCTCTAAGTTCGGATTCTCCGGCTTCTATCCTGTCTAGATCTCCTTTTAAGAATACAGCCTGATCTTCTTTGATGATCTCTTTGAACTTTTGATACACTTTAGGGAAGGCCACACATTCTATTTCTCCTGTGCGGTCCTCCAATTTGAAGTTTACGAATTCTTCTTTTTTCTTGGTGAATTTGATCTTTAAAGAAGTAAGGATCCCGACTACTTCTACCTTATTGCCTGCTTTAACATTATCTAATGTTTCAATCGGAACTGAGTTTAGACTTTTTAAGTGGCTTTTGTATTTATCTAATGGGTGCCCGGAAAGGAAAAGGCCTGTGACGGATTTTTCTCTCTTAAGTTTGTCTTCCATCTCCCATTCGTCTGCGTCTTTAGGAAGTTTTAATTCGTAACTGAGTCCGCTATCTCCAAAAAGTGAAAATTGGCCTTCTCTGGATCGTTCCTGTTCTTTTTGTGCGAATGAAACTAAACTATCCATGGACTCGAATAAACATTTTCGAGTATAACCGAAAGAATCTAATGCACCACCTTGGACTAACGCCTCGAGAATTTTTTTGTTCAATACTCGAGTGTCTATATTGGTCATGAACTCGGTGATCTCTTTGAAACCTCCGAGGTTTTTTCTGGCTTGGATAATATTTTCTGCAGCACCTTCTCCCACACCTTTCATTGCGGAGATACCGAATCGAATTGTCTGGTCATCGATTACGGAGAAAGATACATCGGACTCGTTTACGTCAGGAGTCAAAACGTTGATCCCCATTTCACGAGCGTTATTGATATATTTTGTGATATCAGTGGTTTTGGAATGATCTCCAGCTAGTAATGCTGCCATATACTCTGTTGGATAATTGGCCTTCATATAAGCTGTTTGATAGGTGACTAATGCATAAGCCACGGAGTGGGATTTATTAAATCCATATCCACCGAATTTTTCTAACTGATCGAAAAGTTCTTCTGCGAATTTTTTTGCATGGCCTTGTGCTTGAGCTCCATCGATAAACTTGATCCGCAGTGGATCCATAAGTTCTTTTTTCTTCTTGGCCATAGCTTTTCGAAGCATGTCCGATTCGCCCATGGTATATCCGCCGACAACACGTGATATACTCATCACCTGTTCTTGGTAAACAGTGAGTCCGAATGTTTCCTTTAAGATAACTTCAGTGGAAGAATGTGGATAGGTGACAGGTTTTTTGCCACTCTTACGTTCTAAGTATTCCTCTAACATCCCCGATTCCATTGGACCAGGACGATAAAGTGCGATTAAGGCTACGATCTCATCAAAGTTGGAGACCTGGCTTCGGGCCACAAGATCAGTAATACCGGTGGATTCTAACTGGAAGATCCCAAGTGTATTCGCTTTTCTTAATAATGCATAAGTGTTTGAGTCATCCAGAGGAATTTTATCTAAATCTAATTCGATGCCTCTTCTTTCTCTTACAAGTTTGATCGCATAGTTTAGGGTCGTTAAGTTTTTGAGACCCAAGATATCCATCTTGATAAGGCCGACGGATTCCAAATTGTTTTTTTCATACTGAGTTACGATTGAACGGACGCCTGGTTTGTCCTTCTCAGCAACTGTGGAAAGCGGAACCACTTCTTCTAGAGGGAAGGGAGAAATTACTACACCCGCGGCATGGCGCCCCGGCTGCCTATGGTTTCCTTCTAGACGTTTTGCGATCGCGAATATCTTTTTGTTTAAGTCGTCTTTTTCACTGGCTTGTTTTAAGTCACCGGACATAGCCAAAGCTTCGTCGATTGTGATACCAGGTTTGCTTGGACAATAACTTGTGAGTTTATTAGATTCTTCGTAAGGAAGATTCATCACTCGAGCAACGTCTTTGAGCGCAGCTTTAGCGCCTAAAGATCCGAATGTGATAATCTGACCGACTCTATCTTCTCCGTACTTTTGGCGGATATAATTGATTACTTCTTCTCGGCGTTCCACGCAGAAGTCGGTATCTATATCCGGCATGTCCTTTCTGTCCGGATTTAAAAATCTTTCGAAGAGTAGATTGAATTGTAAAGGTTCTACGTTCGTAATTCCAAGCGCATAAGCTACGATGGAGCCAGCTGCGGAACCCCTACCTGGACCTACTGGGATGCCGGTTTTTTTAGCGTAGTTAATATAATCCTGAACGATCAAGAAATAACCTGCAAAGTGCATGCTCTTGATCGTGTTTAGTTCGAATTCGACTCTTTCTTTGATCTCGGAAGTAACTTGGGGATAACGTTGGCGAATTCCTTCCCAAACCAGTTTTTCCATAAAACCGTATTCGTCGAAGCCATCGGGAACCTTAAATTCAGGTAGAAGATAATTTCCGAATTTTAATTTGAGATCTACTTTATCACGAACTTCTAATGTGGAGTAAAATGCCTGAGGAAGTTCAGGAAAGAGTGATTTCATCTCCGCAGGACTTTTAACGTAGAAGTGTTGGTTGAATCCAAACTCCATCTCGTCTTCGATGTTCTTTCTCATTCCAATACGAAGAAGAATATCCTGAGCCTCTTTATCGTCTTTTTTCAAGAAGTGAGAATCGTTTGTGACTACTAATTTGATCCCAGTCTTTTGAGCGAGATCATATACACCTTTTGCAACTATGTCTTGCTCTGGAATTCCATGATTCTGGATCTCTAAGTAGAAGTCTTCTTTATTGAAAATTTCGTTTAGTTTACCTGCAAGCTGGAAGGATTCAGGAGTTTTGCCTTCTAAAATTTTGCGGTTCACCTCTCCCGCGAGACAAGCGGTCAGACAGACAAGACCATCGCTATGTCTGTCAAGAAGGTCGTAGTCTATCCTTGCCTTCTTATAAAAGCCTTCGGTATAAGATTTACTCGCAAGCTTTATTAGATTTTTGTAACCTACTTCGTTTTTAGCGAGAAGGATGAGATGATATGCGTTTCCATCGGCAATCTTAAATTCTTCCGTTTCTGCTTTTCTGTTAGGAGAAACATAAAATTCGCAGCCGATAATGGGCTTAACCCCTGCTTTGGTCGCTTCGTTATAAAATTCTATGGCGCCGAACATGTTTCCATGGTCAGTCATTGCCACAGAGCTCATACCAAGCTCCTTAACATGCTGCATTAGCTCTTTGATGCGGATCGCCCCGTCGAGCATTGAGTAAGTTGTGTGGAGATGAAGGTGGGCGAAGTCTTCCATACCAAGGGACATAATAGAAATTGGGTCCTACCTCCGTCAAGCGGAGTAGCCGGAAATCTTAAAAACCGGCTTGGGATTTCTGTATCGAAATGTCAGAATTTCCCGAAGCCTTTCTCCTGCGAATCATAATGGGAAAAAATAATAAAATCCACTTTTTCTAGAATGCCTCGAAGAGGCTATCCACTCCGGTCTAACACATCCATTTTAAAAGACCCTCTTGTAGTAGTTCCCACTACTTATGGATCTAAAAATATTCCAAAAATGAAAGAAAGCGGATGAAAGATTCCGAAATCTGCAAAGTAGAATGTATAATTTAGAAAATCGAAATAGACTTTAAAACCTATAAATTGTTTTTATTGCCTTCGCAAACAAAATGCAAAAAGAAAATTTAATCAGCCTAAGAATTGCCAGTCGTTCCGATTTAGAAGAACTTTCGGAATTATTTGACCTTTATCGTAAGTTTTACGGATTTCCTTCCAATCTTACAGGAGCTAAAAAGTTTTTGGAAGATAGACTTTTGCATAAGGATTCCGTTTTGATCGTTGCAGAAGGAGGGGGAAGTTTACTAGGTTTCGCACAACTTTATCCAATCTTCTCTTCTTTATCCATGAAAAGAGATTATATACTCAACGATTTGTATATTAGAGAAACTGAACGTAGAAAAGGAACTGCTAAAAAAATCCTAAAAGAAGCAGCGAATCATATAATAGAACATGGTGGCAAGGGAATGGGATTAGAAACTCATCCTGACAATCGTCATGCTAGGCATTTATATGAACGTTTTGGATTTAAATTAAACGAAGAATATTTGCACTATTATTGGGCGGTTCCTAAGGAGAAATAAATTCTCCCTAAGTAGATAAATCGCCTGATAGTTTTTCCTATCAGGCATGCTTTCTGAAAATCAACCTTTAGGAGGCAGAGGTCCTAATTTATCCAGTAACATCTGGTTCACTAAATTCGGATCTGCTTTTCCCTTAGAAACTTTCATCACGTATCCGACGATTGCGCCTAGAGCTCTGTCTTTACCGGATTTGTATTTTTGGACAGCGTCTTCGTTTGCAGCAATTGCTTCGTCTACGATCCTTTCGATCTCTTTATCGTCACGAACAACGATCAGATTTTTTTCGGTCACGATTGTTTCCGGATCTTTATCTGAATCGAGCATTTCTTCGAAGACAGTTTTACCGATCTTACCTGAAATTTTTCCGTCAGCGATCAGTTTTACCAAACCGCCGATTCTTTCCGGGCTTACTTTGAATTCGGAAATGGTAATACTTTCTTTATTAACAATTCCTAATACTTCGTCTTTTACCCAGTTGGAGGTCTTTTTTGCGTCTCCAGAAACTTTAAGAGCGCTTTCGTAATAGTCTGCGATTTCTCTTTCTGCGGTTAAAACTTCTGCATCGTATTTAGGAAGTCCTAGTTTTTCTACAAATCTGTCTCTTCTTGCATCAGGAAGTTCCGGAAGAGATTTGCGGATATCTTCGACCGTTTCTTTGGTAAGAATTACAGGAGGAAGGTCTGGATCTGGAAAATATCTATAGTCATGGCTCATCTCTTTGGTTCTCATTGTGAGAGTCACATTAGATGCTGAGTCCCAAAGTTTAGTTTGTTGAGGGAAAGTTTTTCCCTGAGTGTACATATCTCTTTGCCATTCGACTTCGTAATCGATAGCAGCTTTAACAGCTTTGAATGAGTTTAGGTTTTTGATCTCTACTCTTGTTCCAAATTTGTCAGAACCTTTAGGGCGAATAGAAACGTTTGCGTCACAGCGAAGTGAACCTTCTTCCATATTACAATCGGAGACTCTAATATATCTAAGAACTGATTTAAGAGCCAAAAGATAATAGTATGCTTCGTCGGAAGAACGCATATCAGGTTCTGAAACGATCTCTATCAGAGGAGTTCCTGCACGATTCAAGTCTACATAAGACTGAGGAATTTTAGGATCAGCAGAGTGTATTAATTTTCCGGCATCTTCTTCTATATGAATGCGTGTGAGGTTTACGAATCTAGGTTTATCTTCTCCCTTAACCGTAAAAAAGATTTTTCCACCTTCGCAGATCGGTCTGTCGAATTGTGAAATTTGGTAACCTTTTGGAAGGTCAGGATAAAAATAATTTTTTCTATCGAACTTAGTATGAAGAGTGATATTGGAACCGAATGCAAGGCCGGCCATGATTGCCTTAGTCAAAGCTTCTTCGTTTAAAACTGGCAAAGAACCTGGGAGTCCCAAACAAACTGAGGATACCTGGGAATTAGGAGGGGCTCCGAACTTGGAAGGGCTATCGGAGAAAACTTTGGAATCCGTGTTTAATTGAGCATGTACTTCCAAACCGATGATTACTTCGTATTCCATTAGGGCTCCCTTGCCTCAGTTCCGGAAGAACAGGAAATTTTTCCTTATTCTTGAAATTTTAGAGGCCTATGTAGTTATTCTTCTAAGAGGACCAGTACCGGCAACGGATTTTTGAATGAAACAAACTCTTTGTATAGCCAATCAAAAAGGGGGAGTGGGGAAAACCACTACATCCGTCCATCTTGCTGTCGGTCTTGCCAGGAAGGGAGAAAGGGTTTTACTCATAGACCTGGATGCCCAGAGCAACGCGACTTCTGTATTTTCGGAATCTTCTTCCAAAAATGGTAAGGACTCTTTTTTACTTTTTAGCGAGAAGGTCCCAATTCGCGAATTGATCATTCCTACCCGGACCCCGGGGTTGAGTTTGCTTCCGGCTTCTTCTAAACTTTCTCAAATAGATGTTTTACTTTCAGGAAAAATGGACGGATTTTTTGTTCTGAAGGAAGCCCTGGAAACTGTCTCAAATGATTTTGATTGGGTGGTGATCGATTGTCCTCCTAGTCTTTCTTTGATCACCATGAATGCGTTTGTCGCCGCGACTGGACTTATTGTTCCATTGCAGATCTCTAAGTTTTCTTTGGATGGGATAGAAGCGATTTTAGAAGCCAAAAATCATACAGTAAAAAGGTTTAACCCTGATCTGAAAATTTTGGGAGCATTATTGACCTTATTCCAACAAAGGACCACGATGTCTCAAACGGTGGTTCCTATGATTGAAGAACATCTTCGTTTATTCGAATCTAAAATTCCTCCTTCTGTCGCTGTAGAAGAAGCACATCTTTTGAACCAGTCTTTGTACGAATACCAACCCAAAAACAAAACGACCAAGGCCTACCAGCAATTCACAGACGAGGTCTACTCTTTTGGCGGGTAAGAAGGGCTTATTAAAAAAAGCGGCAGGAGCAGCCGTCAAAAAAACATTAGGAGGAGAAGTTTCTCAGCCTGAGGTTTCAGAATCTGTTTCTACAACGCAAGCTTCTTCTGAACCGTCTCGTTCTGTTCCTGAACAAAGTCCTAAGTCAGAGACTTATTCTGCTCCTTCTGAATCGCCCGAAAGCCGGGAAAAACAATTGCCCAAAAAAGAGCCCATTTTCAAGCTAAACAACGGTATGAGGATAGAAGAATACACACAAACGGGACTCCGCGATTCTAACGGAAATAAAAAATGGATCCGCATTCTCGGTGTCTTCTTGGTATTGATCTTTGTTTGGTGGCTCTGGCCTTCTAAACATGAGATCTATATGGACGTGGATAAGATGACTCCGGATAAAGTTTCCGGAATGGGTTCCGAGAAAGAATACCATTTCACTCACGGACAAGACTTTTTCATTTATTATAAAAGAGGTGGTTGGTTCTCTCCTGATAAGATCAAACTTACGATCTATAAAGTGGATGAATCCAAAGAAGAGATCAGCGTTCAAGAAAAAGAATTCAAACGCAGATTCGATAAATTCCAAACTTACTATGATGATTCTTTCTTCGACGACGAAGGTTCTTACGAAGCAGAGATCAAAGACGAGAATGGAGAAATTCTCGTGACTAAAAAATTCACCATCGATTAGATGAAATTTTCAAAATTTATAATATTCTTCATTTGCCAATTTGCGTTCTTTTGTGAATCCGCAGAAAAACCCCAAGGTCTCCCTGCGGGTGCAAAGTACGATAAAAACATGAACGCTTATATTCTGAATGAGCCTGGGCTCGCTAGAATATATTACGATAATGGAAAGTTATATTTCGAATGTCCCTTAGATGAAAATAAACTCTATCACGGACTATGTAAATCCTATCTCAGATCCGAAGAAGGTATCTCTTCTATTGGAAAATACGAACACGGCTCCAAGATTGGAGATTGGGTTTGGTATTTTGCGGACGGTAAACCATATATAAAACAAAAATTCGGAAGTCAGATCAAAGACGAATTCGCTCAAATTAATGGAGACGAAGGAAACGAAGAAGGTCCGTACGAGAGATATTACCCGGAAGGTTCTCTGGAAGTAAAAGGCAATTATAAGAACGGACAAAAATCCGACTTCTGGCAAAAATACTTCAAAGACGGAGAATTGGAATATTCAGGTTATTATTCCAAAGGAAGAAAGATCCGCACTTGGTTCTATTATTTCCCAAACAGACAAACAGAGTCTGTCGAAGTTTTTGATGAGAATGGTAACTTCTTATCCAGAACTATCTTTTCCCCTACTGGAAAAGTTCTCTGCGAAGTTCAGAAAAAAGAATCTCATTGCGGATAAACCTTAGTGGATCCTAAACATCTCAAACTGGAGAAGTTTGCGGCCTGGGGATTTATTATAATTACAATTTACTTAAGCGTTTATCTTACATTGAATCATTATGCAGGAGAAGGTCTTATACTTTCTCTAATTATAACTCATCTAGGGATATTTATCACATTCAGACGAGTGTTGCATAGACTAAGCTATTCTGCTTTAGCTTTCTCTCATATTGTTCTTTGTTATTGGTTAGGAAAGAACGCTTTAGAGATTCTGTCTACTATCGATGGATGGAAACAAGGATTCTAAGATCCCGAAATTGATGGTAAGTAGATTGAATAAGAAAAGAATAAATACAATGACCAGAACTAAAACTAAAAGAATCATCAAAGCGATCCTGATAAATCTGACCTGCAAATAACTGATCCCTAATGTCAAGTTTTGGTAAGTGCTTAACTCAGGACTTTTCCCAAATTTAAGATAATTTCGGATATAAAATGCAGAAACGGCGATAACCGCACCTGCGATCAAGATCCCGAAAGGTTCTGAATAATTTTTTTGGAGAACGAATAGTGGAATATAAACTATATTTCCGATCAAAGTTCCCAGTGCTACAATTCCTAAAAAGTGAAGAAGTGCAGTAGCAAAAGAATGGTTTCGATTACTTTCAGATCTAAATTCTGATTCGTCTTCGCTCAGATTTTTAAGAGAATAAAAACGATCCGCATCATCTTGAGAGAAAAGTTTTCCGATGGTGATCATAAGATAAATCATACCTATGATCCAAGCGAATGCTAAGAATAGAGAAGGTATTACCCAAAAAAGATCTTCTGTTCTTCCTGAACTTGCTCCTGCCAACGCGATATTCGGCATACTGAAAAGCCCATGAATAAAACCGAAAAAGTATAAAACCCTATTTAAAAATGCATAGAAAAATGCTCTGAAATAAAGAGAAAGAAAAGAAGTCAGAGAAAGAACTGCTAAGAATACATAAAAGAAGATCTGCAATCTTTGTCCGAGTAAAACTCTTCCCAATCTGTTTTTGATCTCATCAGGTTGAGAATCGCTAGGAAGACTTGGATCTTCTATTTCTTTTAAGATCTTTTCAGTCAGAAGCATTTGAGAGATTGCACCGCCCTGGAAATAAAATCCAGAGATTGGCTCTCTTGCGGTTCCATCTAATAACGCTTCCATTGTGGAAGTGTCGTTTGTGTTCAGAAATGTAGGTTGAAGGAAAAGTTGAAATCCGCTGACCAATAGAAGAACGAAAGGTATAATGTAAGTAATGGTCAATTTAATGCGAGATTTCATATCGTAATCCGTCTATAGGGCTATGATTTTACTAAGCTGGATTCTCTCCATCTAAAAAGTTGTGAGAAGAAGGACCTGATTTAAAGTAAGAATACAAAAATCGCGATCATTCCAATTCCCACAACCCCCAAAGCTATGAGTACAGTCAGAAGTAGACTGGATTCTCCCGCTTCTAAAGAAGCGTTGGAAGCTGTAGATGTGTTTGAACCGCCAGATTTAGAAACTGGTTTTTCACCGGTGTAAAGTCGGACTTTGATTGAATTTTCTTCTTCGTAAATTTTACCAAAGACATCATTGCCTATTTTGACAATGGTTTCGTTCTCCACACCTTTGTTTTCGGTGGCAACAACTGTTGCTGGAATAGGTTTGATACTTCCGTCTTCCGTTTTGAGTTTCATAGAATCTATGATCCCCATTGTAGTAGGATCACTTCCTGTGAGTTGTACTACAATTTGATCACCAGGTTTGAGTTGGTTGACCGGGATTCCGGAAACAGGAGAAAGAATAAATTTGAACTGAACTCTTGCAGCAGTTGGTGGAATAGAAGCATCTATCCCAGTTGGTACTCCAATTGGGATAATAGGAGCTTCTTCCGGACTAGAATCTTCTTGTGATTCTTCAGAATCCAAAGATTCAAAGGAAGATTTTCCTGAACCAGCCTCATCAATCTTGTCGCGATCGATCAAAGAATACCAAAGACTGATATCAGGTTTGGAATTTCCCATAGCTTGGTTTTGGATCTGGTTGATCAGATATTTGATCTTATCGTCTTCACGTTTATTGATATAATGAATGAGCTGCTCCATAAAATCATCGGAGCGTCCGTTGTTTGAGAATAATTCCTGAAGTTTATTCGTAAGGTTTTTAAGTTGTTTACCTTCGTATTTGATCTTCTGGCAGACATTGGTGATGTCTTTGAAGGTGGTTCCGGATAACGGAATATTGATCAACTCGCTATTTCCTACGGCGATTACCTCGAATCTATCGATTCGACTGGAAACCGGGTCTACGATTCCCCCAAATAAGATGTATAGAGAGGACGCCCCGTCCCTAGACTGAAATAATAAGGAATATACTTGTTCGGATGGCATAAAATTTCGAATGAAACACCGATACTACTATGAGGCCAAATCGGTATCGACTTTTTTTTGACATCCTGCATCGGAATCTGATAATTGTCAAACTAAGGAAATCTGCGGATTTGTTTAATTTCAACCGCCCAACTGATGAATTTCTTCTTTCATAGATCCCCCCTAATCCTACTTCTCACTTCCCGATATATCCGAGGATCCAGAGTCACCGGATTGCTTTCGATCAAATCCAGGATTTCGTTTATCGTCATGGCCGTCGGAGTCGCCCTTCTAATCGTTGTACTTTCTATCTTTAATGGATTCCAGAAGCAACTTAAGGAATCCTTGTGGCAGGGCGGAGAACATATTACAATTGAAAGTAGTTCCAATGGCGGAGAGATCCGAGATTACCAAAAGATCATC
This sequence comes from Leptospira saintgironsiae, assembly GCF_002811765.1. Classification (NCBI taxonomy): domain Bacteria; kingdom Pseudomonadati; phylum Spirochaetota; class Leptospiria; order Leptospirales; family Leptospiraceae; genus Leptospira; species Leptospira saintgironsiae. The sequence goes on from NZ_NPDR01000001.1 coordinate 658,485, forward strand.
AAATATATACAAAACGATCCGGATCTGAAAGACAGGATCATTTCTGTAGAAGGTGGGATCCAAAGCCACGGACTCATCCAAAGATATAACGTATTTTATCCAGTTCTAATCAAGGCAGTCGCTGTTCCAAGCGTGGATGAATTGATAGAACATAAACTTCATAACTTTCCTAGAATAGTTCATTACGATAGGGAAGAGTTAAGCCATCTGAACCGAGAAAGTTATATCATTCTGGGCAAAGAAATGGAGGATCTTTATAATTTCAGTTTGGGCAAACAACTTACTTTAGCTGTTCCAGGCGGAAGATTCTCTCTCGGAAAAGGAGTCGAAGTAAGCGTTCAGAATTTCAGAGTATCTGGATTTTTTAAAACTGGGAACTATAAGTTCGATTCCAGTTTTGTTTATATGTCCTTACCTGTTGCACAGAAATTTTTCAAAATGAAAGATTCTGTAAATCAGATCACTATCAAAGCAAAATCTTTAGATGATCTTGCGATTAGCAAACGTAAACTCTACAGACTTTTTAATAGTTTAGAGTTTGAACAAGAAATAGATGCAGCTTCTTCTTTATCCGTTAGAACAATTGCAGAAGAACAAGAAAATCTTTTAGCAGCTCTGCAGTTAGAAAAGACGATCATCTCCATTATCGTTTTCTTATTTATTATCTTGGCAGCGCTTGGAATGGTCGCTTCCGTATATTCTTTAGTAAGAGCAAAACGTAAGTCTATCGGAGTTTTAAAAGCACTCGGACTTCCTGCTTCCGACATTCTTCTTATCTTTACATTAAATGCAATGCTTGTGGGGATCTTAGCTTCTTTAACTGGTGGAGTTGGAGGAGTATTCTTAGCAAACTCACTCGATACAATTATAGGTTATATAGAAGAGATCATTAATCTTTTGGGACCTTCTTTCACTGGTTCGGATTGGACTCCTGTGGAATTAGTTCCTAAACGGATTTATTATTTTGATAAACTGCCTGTGGATATCAATATACCTTTTATTTTTATGGTAACTACTGCGGCTACAATACTTTCCGGGATCGCCGGATACTTCCCCGCAAGATGGGCCGCAAGTTTGAATCCTGTCGACACCATAAGGAACGACTAACGTGAGCATTATTAAGATCCGGAATCTGGTTAAAAAATATCATATCCTAGAAAAGGAATTTTCCGTACTAGATGGATTGGATATGGACGTGGAAGAAGCTGAAATTTTTTCCATCGAAGGAAAATCCGGGATCGGAAAATCCACTCTTCTAAATATTCTGGGAGCAATGGACAGTTTCGATTCAGGTGAGATTGAAGTCTGCGGAATTAATCTAAACAATCTGGATGAGAAAGGCAAAGAAAGTTTCCGTGCAGAAAAGATTGCATTTATCTTTCAACATCACCTTCTTCTTCCTGACTTTTCAGCTTTAGAGAATGTGAGCATTCCACTTTTGATCAAAGGTTATTCTACTTCTAAAGCGGAGAAGGAAGCTGCCTCCATGTTAGAGAAAGTAGGACTAAAAGAAAGGATCCACAGCCATCCTTCTCAACTATCGGGGGGAGAAAGTGCGAGAGTTGGAGTGGCGAGAGCACTCGTCGCAGGAAAAAAACTCATACTTGCGGATGAACCTACTGGAAATTTGGACAGAGAAAATTCTAGAAATCTGATGGGTCTCATCCAAGAATTGCAAAAGGATCTTAGATTTAGTCTAATACTTGTGACCCATGATATGGAACTGGCAGCACTTGCTCATAAGAGAAACCAGATTTTCCAAGGAAAACTCAAACCCGCAGTGGTTCCTCAAACGGTATAAATATTTATGGATGGCTGTATTTATTGCGGCTTATCCCTTCTCGACTGGAAAAATCGGGGAAAGATAGGATGTGCTCATTGCATCCAATTTTTGGGAGAAGAATATACCAAGTTTATTCCGATCCAGGCAGCTTCTGATTGGGAACCTCCTTCTCATTTTACTGCAATTGATACCTGGGAAAAATTCAGAAAAACAAATTGGGAAGAAGGTTTGTCCTATATAGATTCTCACAGGTTACCGTTTACATATAGGTTCCGAATCGCCAGAAATCCGAAACATTCAACTTATACCAAACGAACAGAGAAGACGGACCAGTTTCTAAACAGATTTATAGAAGAGTCTACTTCCCAGGTGGAAGATCTAAATTCAGGAAAAAAACATCCGAACTTAGAATTAAAACAAAGAATTCCCTGGAATTCAGGGACATTAGTAATGGGAGACGAGGATCATATTCGTTGGGAATATGTGACTGATTCTCTGGTTGAGTTAAACTCTGTCCTAAAATCTGATTTTTTAACGAAATTCGAGGCGGAAGATAAGTTTGATTTTCAAAAAGGGATCGGATTCATCAATTCCTGTCCGACAAATTCTGGTTTTGGAGACAAACTTTCTGTTTCTATTCCGGCGAGACTTGCGGACTCGGGAGAGTTAAGGGATTTCAGGCTGCCTACAGACTGGGGCTTCTATCGGGAAGAATTGAAGGGCAGATTGGTTTTTTTCCGAAAAAATTTCGGCCCAAATAGAAAAAATTCCTTTTTCAATTTGGTTTCGTATTTAGCCTTACTGGTAATAAGCGGAAAAGAAGGGACAAAAGCCTCATTTGCCCCGTAATCCTTTTTGGTTAACTAGTCCGATATATTCTTTAAGGGAGATTCCGGCTCCCAGTTGGAAATTGGATGCGAATACAGTCTAACCTACAGAACCCATCAGGAAGGGCGTGCAATTATGTTGGAATTTACTAAAAGAGCAAAACGAGTAATCAACGAGATCGCGCAAGACGAAGCAAAACGTCTTGGTAGCGAATTTATCGGCCCTGAACATATCTTACTAGGATTGTTAAAGGAAGAAGATTCGGTCGCGATAAAAATACTGAATAACCTGAACATCAACCTGAACGAACTTCGTAAAGAAGTAGAGCGCAGGACCAGGGAGAACTCCGGCACATTGTTGATGGACATGGCCCAAGGACAGGATCGATACCAAAAAATTATCGAACTCTCTAAGGAAGAAGCCAAACGTCTTAAACACAACTATGTTGGAACTGAACATATTCTTCTAGCATTATTGCGAGATAATAATAATATCGCAGGCGGAGCGTTATACTCCTTTAGCGTGAATTATAATGTGATCAAAGGAGAGATCTTACGTCTATTAGGCGCTCCTCCTACAAGCACAGTTGGAGTATCCAGCCAGCCAACTGCTCAACCTGGAACTCCTCGCGCTGAAAAAACTAAAACTCCTATCTTGGATGAGTTCGCAAGAGATCTTACTCAATTAGCTAGAGATAAAAAACTGGATCCAGTTGTAGGAAGATCTAACGAGATCCAAAGGGTGATCCAAATCCTTTCTCGTAAAACTAAGAACAACCCAGTATTAGTTGGAGAGTCCGGAGTTGGTAAAACAGCAATTGTAGAGGGTCTCGCACTTGCAATAGTAGAGAAGAATGTTCCGGATCTTCTATTCGATAAACGTGTACTTTCCTTGGATCTGGCAAGCCTGATCGCAGGAACCAAGTATCGCGGAGAATTCGAAGAAAGATTAAAGAAGATCATGAAAGAAATTTCTTCTTCTAATAATATCATCATATTTATCGACGAGTTGCATACTCTGATTGGAGCGGGAGCAGCAGAAGGAGCGGTAGACGCCGCAAATATCCTGAAACCTGCGCTTGCAAGAGGTGAGCTGCAATGTATCGGAGCTACTACCAGCACAGAATACCGCAAGTATATCGAGCGTGATTCTGCATTGGAAAGAAGGTTCCAAGTAGTAAAAGTTGCAGAACCTTCTGTAGACGATGCTATCCAAATCCTTACTGGACTCAAAAAAGCATACGAAGCTCACCACAAGGTGCGTTATTCCGAAAGAGCTTTGGACCAGGCAGTTAGATTATCTCATAGATATATCAATGATAGATATCTACCTGACAAGGCGATCGACATCATCGACGAAGCGGGTGCAAAAGCAAGACTTGCAAATTGCGCTCGTCCTCAAGCAGTAAAAGACTTAGAAGAAGAGATCAAATCACTTTCTCAAAAGAAAGAAGATCTAGTTCGTTCTCAAGAGTATGAAAAAGCTGCTGGAGTTCGCGACGAAGTAAATCGTAAGAAACAAGTTCTGGAAGAAAAGATCAGATCTTGGCAGGAGAAACTGGATGATTTCGCAGTTTCTATCGACGAAGACGATATTCTTTCCGTAGTTTCCCAATGGACCGGTATTCCATTACAAAGAATGGAAGAGAACGAGTCTGCAAGACTACTTCGTTTGGAAGAAGAGCTTAAACTTAGAGTTGTCGGTCAGGACGAAGCGATCCAAAAAATTGCAAAATCCGTTCGTAGAGCAAGAACAGGCTTCAAGGCGGAACGCAGACCTACTGGATCCTTTATCTTCCTCGGACCTACTGGTGTGGGTAAAACCGAGCTTGCTAAAGCGCTGGCTGAGTTCTTATTCGGAGACCAAGATGCTATGCTTCGCGTGGACATGTCCGAGTATATGGAACCGCATGCAGTCAGTAGATTGATCGGTGCTCCTCCAGGTTATGTTGGTTACGATGATGGCGGACAATTGACTGAGTTCGTTCGTAAAAAACCGTACTCAATCATCTTGTTGGATGAGATTGAAAAAGCTCATCATGATATTTTCAACGTTCTTCTCCAAGTAATGGAAGAAGGTAACCTGACTGATACTAAAGGTCGTAAGGTAAACTTCAGGGACGCGATCATCATCATGACTTCTAACATCGGTGCTAAGGAAATTTCGAGCAGTGTAAGACTCGGATTCGAGGACCGTTCCGGAGAAGAGGATAAATACAAGTCCGACCAAGCTCGTGAGCAGTTGAAAAAACATTTCAACCCAGAGTTCTTGAACAGGGTGGACGAGGTTGTTTACTTCAAACCTCTCAAAAAAGAAGAGCTTATGGCGATTATGGATATCATGATCAGAGACACCAATAAGAGATTATTGGATAAGAAGATCAAGATAGACCTGACTCAAGAAGCGAAGGATCACTTCATGGATATCGGCTACGACGAGAAGTTCGGAGCACGTCCATTACGTAGAGTATTCCAACGCGAGTTAGAAGATTATATGGCAGTCCAAACCTTGAAAGGCGCTTACAAAGAGCCTACTAAGATCACAGTTGCTTTCAAAGAGGGTAAACTGGACTTCTTAGAAGAAGTTTGGACAGATTATAAACCTGCAGATCAAGGTTCCGACGGAGGAAGTTCTCCGAACAATCCGGAGCGTTCCGAAGAACCTGCGCTAGTGTAACAGATCTTTGCCCCCTGAACGGAAACGAAAAGGGGGCTTTTGATCTAAAAAGGGAGACTTTATTGGAGAGGTTCTATGCCGTACCTGCTTCCCATTATATTTGTGCTCCTTTACCTTTTAGTCCGTAAGGTATGGTTTCACTTACGTAAGATCAGAACCGTAGCTGGGATCGAAAAAATTTCCCTATGTGTTTTCCAGCCTGATTTATTTCTTCCCGAGGTACGCGTCCTCTACAAATACTACTTCCAAGGCGGGGTCTACTTCGGATCCGGTTATATGCTGTTGACTGATTTCCTCGATCAAGAGGAATACGAGATCTACAGAAACTTGGACGGTTTGCCTGTTTTGGAAACCGGGGATTTTCAGATCGTATCTGAGGAAAGAATAGAACATTTCCTTTCTATACGATATCCGAGTATAATCGTTTTCATCGACCCGGTGGAGCCATTTCATTCCTCAATTGATTGTCTAAATACAAAATCAATGGGGGTCCCCACCTAAAAATTATTCCCGCCAATAAAAAGTGACCAAAAGATGCACAAAGGAAAAATACTCCTACTTACACTGATACTATTTGTTTTTTCCGCGGGGAATACTTTCGCTCAAAGCGAACCGGATTATCAAACAGCATTAGCGGAATTCCAAAAAGGAAATTCAGAAAAAGCCCTAGAGATTATTCGTGTACTTCACGAACAAGGAAAAAGATCCTACGATACTCATTACTTAGCAGCTTTCTGTCATTATAATGCAGGAAGAAATAAATCCGCTGCTACTCATTGGTCCGAAGCATTAAAACTAAAACCTGGAGATCCTGCTGTAAGTGTGGATTTTGCCAGATATCTGATCCAAGCAGGTAGGAATCCCGACGCATTAGAGATCATTTATAATTCTTACCAAACTAATCCTAAAAACAGAGAAGTAAGATTATTATACGCAACTGCTCTATTATATAATAATAAAGCTCGAGAAGCACTATACATCATAGAAAAACTAAAAGCAGAAGATGGAAACGATTACCGTCCTCTCGTTTTAGAAGCTCAGGTATATTTCTACTTAGGAAGTGCAGAAAAAGCAGAAGTCAGTTTGAAATGGGCTCAGTCTTTAGTTCCTAATAATCCGAATGTATTGAATAACCTTGGGTTAGTTTACGAAAAAGCAGGAAACCAAGAAGCAAAAAGAGGGAATATTAAAAAGGCCCTCGAACAATTAAGAAATGCTAAAGAACAATTGGATTCTGCACTTAAGTTAAAACCTGACGACGAAAAAATAAAAGGTAATATCAGAAGAATTGAGGCAAGGATCAATGCCCTTTCCGCCGGCTGAAAAAAAGGTATTATTTCATACCTTAGGTTGTAGGCTCAATTTTTTTGAGTCGGATGGTTTATTCTCTTCTTTGAGTAAACACGGATACTCCGTGGCCGCTGGGGAAGATATTCCAGACGTGGTGGTGGTCAATACATGTACCGTCACAAACAAAGCAGATTCAAGAAATCGTAATATTATTCGAAATGCGATCAAAAGATATCCAGGCGCTCAAGTTTGGGTCACAGGTTGTTACGCACAAACTGATAAAGAATCTATAGAGTCCATTCCTGGTATCGCAGGTGTTATCGGTAATGAAAACAAATCCGATCTACCTAGATTGATCTTAGAAAAAGAAGGCTCAGATTTTTCTCATATCCAAACTGTTTCGGATAGATTTGCATATTCTGATGTTCTACCAAATGGACATACCAGAGCTTATCTTAAGATCCAAGATGGTTGTGATCGCCAATGTTCTTATTGTAAAATCCCTCAAGCAAGAGGCAAGGGTGTTTCCCGAAACTGGACGGATGTACTAGATCAGGTTTCCTTTTTACAAGACAATGGAGTAGGAGAGATCATACTTACGGGTGTGAATCTTGGCTGGTATAGAGATGGAGAAGGTAGAAAAGCATTTCCTAAAATGCTGGAAGCCATCCTAAATAAGTTAGAATATTCCAGACTTAGACTTTCTTCGATCGAACCACCTGATGTTGGTGTGGAACTTGCGGAACTTCTTACTCATCCTAGATTTACTCCATTCTTACATGTTCCTTTACAAAGTGGAAGTAAAGAGATCTTAAAAAGAATGAAACGTAGTTATAATCCTGAAACTTTCCGCAAAAGAATAGAACTCGCTAAATCCAAAGTTCCGGATCTGTTCTTAGGAACCGATGTGATCGTAGGCTTCCCTGGCGAAACGGAAGAAGATTTTAAAGATTCAATATCTATCTTAGAAGAATTAGGTTTTTCTAAAATACATGCTTTTCCTTTCTCTGTTAGAAAAAATACTTCTGCGGAGCAATTTCCAGAAACAGTTTCCAAAGAAACTAAAAAGGAAAGAGTTCATTCTCTTATGGATCTTTCTCAAAAACTGCATCGTAAATATGCAGAAAGCCAATTCTCTAAAAAGAGAGAGGCTGTTTTGGAAAACGGCGGGATCGCAGTTACTGATAATTATCTAAAAGCAGTAATTCCCGAAAACGATCTGAAAAGTTTAAGCCCAGGACAATTTTTGACTGTAGAGATCGGAGAATATATCCCCGATGCCAAAGACAAAGAAGGTAAGGTCTCTGCAAGAATCCTTGCTGCGATCGGCTAAGATCTGATCAATTCTTCGGAATAAGTTTCTTCTTCTCTTAGATCGTAATAACCATATTCGAATTCAGGACCGGATTGGATCTCTAAACCGTATACATTCTCACTTATACGAACAGTTTTAACAATTTCTAATTTATATTGTTCTGCTAAGAACTTCATTTTATCTAAAGAGATCTTGTCATTGATCTTTGGGCCGACTGGATACTCGTTTTTGACCCAGTCTAGAACGATTAATTTGCCACCCTTCTTCATAGAACGAACTAGGCCGTCCATTGCTTGGCCAGGGTCAGCAAAAGTCGAAAGTACTAAAGAAGCAAAAACTACCTCAGGGACAGGGATCCATTCCGGCAATAGAGGACGATCCGCTTTTTCCATATAAAATGGTGTAAATCTCTGGATATCTTCTCGGTTTTTCCAATGTAATACTTCGTCCAAGAAGTCTTGGTTACATTCTGCGCCCCAGACCCAACCTTCTTTATGGATAGATTTCAGAAGAGTTTCCGTCCAGAAACCCAGGCCCATCCCGAAATCTACGATATTCTGCACATCCTTCAGGGAAAAATGTTTCAAAACGGTTTCCGGAGGGGTAAGCTCACGTCTCTTACTAGAGAGGAGGAAATTCTGATATTCTGGGTCGTAATAATATTCTATATCGATCATTTATATGCCGGAAGTCGTATTATGTCTTATGAATGCTTTCATTAGTCAAGATCAAACTGAAAGGATAAGTTTCCGTATCTTGTGCATTTTATATTATTTTCCCCACATTCTGCTAAAAACCGAAGTAAAAATTTGCATTGTAGCAACCGATAATCTAATTCGGAACCTTATTTCCAGATGAAAATTCGACTCAGGATCCTATCTATATTCTTCCTAATGGCATTGGGAAATTCTATCTATGCCCAGGATACCTTTCGTCTGGACAATGATAACGCAAGTGTCGCAAATTCTATCAATGTAGAAGTCCTTAAAGATGGCCGATCCGTTCGTATCTCTTGGGAAGCTCCTAGAGAGACAGGAGAGATCATCGTAGCTCGATCTTCTTCTATCATAGATAATCCTGAAAAATGTTATATCTCTGATTCTTTAGGAAAATTTCCGAGCGGTGTAGCTAACGGCGTGAATCAGATCTACGATTATAATCTTAAACCTGGAACTTATTATTACGCAGTTGTATTAGCAAATCATGTAAGGAAGAAGGATGCAAGATTAGTAGCGAATCGTAATTATACTACGATCCCGATTGTGATAGAAAACAATCCGCCGCCTCAAACAAATTATCCTCCATCCAATACTCAGAATAATTATCCTCCTTCTACAAATACAAATCAACCTCCGCCTGAAGAGCAGAAGTATCTTTCTGATAATGCGAGAGTGACTGATATTTCTGTAAAAAGAGAAGGTCAGTTCTTGCGTGTTTCTTGGGAGCCTTATCCGAAAGGGATCCAAGGTGAGACCATCTATACTATTTATAAATCTGCAGAGCCAATGTCTAGTATGACATTGATGAGAAAAGCGGAGAAGTTAGCAGAAGTTTCTCATCCAGAAAATACTTTCTTGGATCAGGATCTGACCAAGTCTCAAACTCTTTATTATGGTGTTTCAGTAAAACAAGGTCTGAAAGAAGTTTTACCTTTGGTTCAGAACCAATCTTTCATTCGTCAGTTTTATGTTTATGATCAGGATAAAAGAAAACCTCCTAAAGAAGATGATGTAGTTACTAATCCTCAATTTGCGTACGATGAAATGCATGTTAAGGATTTAAAGGCGAGCATCGTTGATGGAGGAGTACGTTTAGATTGGAAAGCTCCTGATCGCGCAGATGAAAATACTGTTTATGCAATTTACCAAGCAGGCAAACCATTGTCTGGTGGAGTTTCTACTTTCTTAGGCGGTAATGTTAGAAAATTGGGAGAAGTTTCTCATCCTGATACAAACGTTATGGTTAAGATGAAGCCATACTCTGGGACAATGTATTTTGGTATTACGGTCAAACGAGGAGATCTAGAAGATTTCACTCTGACTCAAGATCAGTCTTATGTGGCAATTGGCGGCCCAGGTGCTACTGATAATAATACACAAACCGCAGATAATAATAACGATAAGCCTAAGAAAGAAGAGCCAAAAGAAGAAGATAACAGTCCTCAGGATAATCAGCAGAACAACCAAAATGTCCAAAATAACGAGAAACAACCTTTAATCGTTGAGCAAGAAGAGCCTAGCGATGAAGAAATAGACCGCGTATTAAAATCAACGTATTGGAAAAACGAATACGGAGAAGCAGTAAAACAGTTGGCTGCTTATGCTAGTTCAAACGATATCGATATAAGAGGAAAGGCCAAGTTTTTCCTTGGGATGTCTTTTTATAAAAAGGGCGAATATAACAAAGCTCTAAAGTTCTTCGTACAAAAAGAAACAAAGAACTATAATCCGGAACGAACCGAGTTCTGGACCAAACAATGTCTGGCCCGGATCGGCGGAGGAAGAAGATGAACCGTTCCATTATTTTAGTCACAGGATTTTTATTCGTATGCGCAGGTCTTCTGACGGGGATTTACACTGCGGTGATCCAAGACACTGATTCCACAAATAAAGGGATCATTGAAAAAGTTAGGGAAGGAGAGGAATTCTTAAAACATTCCAATCCTAAATCCTCCGAAAAGGCTCTGGATATTTTTGCAGAATTATCCTCTAAAGATGTGGGTTCGGATCTTTCTTTCCGGATCCAATATGATCTAGCGACCGCTCTGGATAAAACCGGAGATAAAATGAGGGCACTTGGTATCTTCAGAGAGTTAAACCAAAAAGAAGGTTTAGCCCGTGAGGAAAAAGCTAGGGTTGCTTATGGCCTTGGGAACCTTCTTCTTTTATTAAACAGAGACGAAGAAGGTAAAGGTCATTTGGAAGAAGTTCTCAGAACTTCCGGAGACAATAAACTAAGATCTAACGCATTATCTGCAATTGCTGACTATTACATGAAAAAAGGTAATTATGATCAGTCTAGAAAGAACTACGTATTGGCCCTACAAGAAGATCCTGAAAACGTAAAAGCTAGAGTAAGATGGGGAAAATCTTTGCGTAGAATGGGCAAAGATTGGTCCGCATACGATGTGTATGAAGATTACGTTCAGTCAGATGCTTACTTTGATCCCGATAAGATTGCTGTAGATAAAGAATTCCGTTCAGGACTCTTGGAGAAAGGAAGAGAATTATACGTACGCAAAGAATATTACTCTGCTATCGAAACCTTGAAAAAGGCATTGGACATAGGCGTTAGCGAAAGAGCTAGAGAACAAGCCTGGTATTATATCGCAGAAAGTTACGATGCTTTAGGAAAATCAGAACAAGCAATCCAATATCTGAACAAAATGTTAGAGAACTCAGATGGAACTATGGATCAGGCTGCTATGTTCAGAAAAGGAACTATCTATTTCAGAGGTGGAAAGTATGAGAAGGCCGCTGCGGTTTTCCAAGAATCTGCTGATAGAAATCCTGATACCCCTGTTGGTAAAAAATCTGCTGCTTGGAAGAAGGAAGCCTTGGATCAGGTCGAAGACGATCTTAGATACAAGGACGGAGAAGGCGGCGGAAAAGCAAAACCAAGTGATGACGATCGCCAAGACGACGACTGGAAATATTAAGAAATTTCAATTAGAAGATGTCTGAATAAATTCTTGTTCAGACATTTGGATTTGTACTCCCAAACAATCGTAGATTGCATGTGGAATATCTTTCAAAGCGTGGATCTTGTCTTTCATTTGATCTGTATATTTACCATACAGAATAGTTGGCACTGGATTTACAGTATGTACATCCACACTCAGATCTTCTAGATTTCCATGATCAGATGTTACAATGAGCTGGTCTTGTTCCGGATCCATTGCATCCAAAACTCCGAGTAAAAAGTCCTCCAAGTCAGAGATACATTTCTCGGCGCCTTTCCAATTCATCTTATGACCTACTTTATCCGTGATAAAGTATTCATAGATACATAACGTATGATCCTTCATTGCAGGAATGATCTCATTTCCTGTTTTGTAAGGGTCTTGGATCTCTAAAACTGGATCATCTTTATCTATAAAATCTTTTCCGAACTTTCTGAGAAAATCACGGCTGATGTCCATATAGAGACCTTTGCCATCTCTAAGATCATCCATATCTTTTAAAGGTTTGTCTGCAGCCATTTGGATGAGAGTAGAAGCGGAAACATGTCTAGGATGTTTTTTTATATGTTCTGCAAATCCTGGAGTATAACAGTTCAATAGATCTGCTTTAAATCCGTTCTCTTCTAAAATCCGAATGATAGAATATTTAGCGATGATACGTTTTAAAGTGAATGTAGGAAATCCACTCATGTGCCGGTTCAGTACCTGACAAGCGTTGATACCAGTCCAAAGAGAAGTCTGTCCAGTTGCGCTTTGGGGAAGTCCTTTGATTCCCATACTTGCGTCCGTTTTGAGATAAATAAGTTCTTGGAGGCGGGAAGGAGAATCTGCCGGGATTGATTTACCGCCTAAGGGTAAAAAAATACCCTTTGAATACTTGGAGAATGGATTTTTATCAGGATTGTTTTCCCCAAAGCCTATTCCGTCTATAAACACATAAAATATCATTTTATTGGCTCGAGAAGTATCGATTATCCTATTGAATTAGACTGATTCTTTATGATGGAATCGCCGATACTAGAAAGGTGAACCCGCGCAAACATAGCAAAAGATCTCGAATTCTAACTCTGATACTGCTATGTATCGTATTGATTTCCATCCCTTTTTTTCCGGGGGCTTGGAAGGATTCGGTTTTCTTCTCTCCTATTCAAATTCTTAGTTTGTACCCTAAACTGAAAAAGGAATCTTTTCTAGACTTAATCCTAGAAAGATTTCAGAACAAATACTATGACCTGGGTTATAGATTTGAATATCTGATGAGAGAAGTTCCTAAACTTGAAACAGACAAGGACGCGGAAGCTTTAGGAAAACTTTTCAGCTCTTCTATCAAATTAAAACAAATCCGTATTTATGATTATAATTATAGAACAATGTATTCCTCAGATCCAAAAGGTCCTGGATTTCATAAAGGACTCAGATTACTCGGAATGCAGGTGCCCAGATCCAGTTGGGTAGAAGATACGGATGGGTTTTTATTATACAGAAATTCTTCCGGAGATCTATATCTTCAAATCTTGAAAGAAGATGGAGATCGAATTGTACAAGAAGCAAGCGGTTCCAAAAAATCATTTTTGCCTCGAGACTTTTCAGAAGGGATCTTGTATTGGGTTTATAAGAAGAAGGAAGAAGATTCCGAACTTTTAGAAACAAATTTGAATCCGGATAGTACATTACTTCCTGATGCTGAAGTTTCTAATTCTGAAGAATCAAAGGCAATGATACATGCATTGCTGGATAAAAATTCCAAATCCCAAAACTTTCTAGTTCGCCCTATTTGGGAAAAAACAATTGCAGATGATCTAGAAATTTTTCTATCACAACCTAGAAAGACAAGAGCAGAAGAGTTATTATTGATCTTAAGTGCTTTCGGAATTTCTTTAATCTCTTTGGTTTGCGGGATACTCGCTTCTAGGATTTTATTCACAATAAGAATGGAGAATCGTTTTTCTGAAAGAGAAGAAGTGATCCAAGTAAAAACCGAGTTGATTCGTTTACTCGGACAATTTAGGGAAAAGACAAAATGATCGGCTTTAAATTCAGACTTATACTCGCTCTTTCTTTTATATTTTCCGTTTCAGTACTTCTTTTGGAACCATACTTTCCTTCCGGGATTTTTTATAAGTCTAGATTGGAATCAGTATTCTCTTCTTTTAATAAAGAGATCTTAGAGTTAGAAAAAAAAATCAGAGAATCAGATCCGGAAGAATTAGATACTAATAATCTATTCCTTCCTGTAAGAACCTTTTTATCTTGGGACTCAAATCTAAAAAACACTCCTAACCTGGAATTTTCAGGAGATAAAGAAAGATATCTATTATCCCAAGCTTGGGAAGGAAAGACTAGTCGTTTTCTTTCTTTAGAGAATGAGCCTGTATTATTTGTTCCATTATATTCAAAGTCAATCGCTGTACTTGCGGTGCTGGATAAGGAAAAATTCAAAATTTCCCTGGACGATAAAATAGAATATTTCGTTCCTGAACCAAGACTTGGGACTTTCCAGGACTGGGAAGAAAAAGGGGACAAGACAGATCCGCGAAAAATTTCAGAAGAAGTTTTGAAGTCCATGAAGGACGGAGGAACCGACTTTAGAGAGATACGCTTAGGAGATAAATTATACAGAGCCTATTACGCATTCTATCCGGAAGATAAGATTGGATTTATCCAAGGGATCTTGCTCTTAGTTCCTTATGAACGTAATATTTTCTTAATATTATTCCCTGTATTTTTTGGGTTATTATTCCTACTGGATACATGCATTCTTTTAGTCAGAAAGAATAAGTCCTCTTCTTCTTATGCAAAAGCAGATGTATCCAAACTAATCCAAACTCTTTCTCAAAGGATAGAAGAAAGTAATTTTAAACAGGTGGAAGCCGCAAAACTGCACGAGATCGCCGATATTCCTGAAATAGTAACCGTTCCTCCTGTTTTAGAGACGAAACCGAATGCAAGCGGCACATTCTATGTTTTGCCTTTTGATCTACCTGGAGATTCTTTTCTAACTCCTAAATTTTTAAGAGAGAAGAAGGAGCCAATTCATATAGAAAGAGAGGTGGCATCTGCTCCTTCTGCTGTATCCGTTGCGGAAATGCCGGAAGCTCTACAGAAAAAGAGAGATTCTATCTTTACTGATGAACTCGCAAGGCTTGTGGAGAAGGTTAAATCTACTTCTCCTGAAATTCCTCAGATAGAAATTTCAGATCGCCCTAAGGATTCAGGCCTTTTAGCAAAAGCGCTTAGAGTAACTGGACTTGCCGAGATTGGTCTGAAGGCAGCAAGGGGACTTGCTCCTCAACATAAATCCAGGTTTTTCCTTTGGGCGAGAGCTTGGTGGGGAATTCGTAAAACTGATCCAAATGAAGAACTTCCTCTTTCTGAAAAATTCAGAGGCTGGTTGGATAAACAGCCTATCCGCGAAAAAAGAAAGATCCTAGAAGTATTAGATGAGATCCATCAAGGTTTGGATTCTCCTATATCTTCCTTATTAAAATATTATCTTACAATTTTCTCTTCTCTTCATTTGAAATCTTTTAGTATTCATTTTTACGATAGAAGAAGAGGAGCTTACCTTCCTGTAGTATCTTATGGATTACAACCTTATAGCCGTCAGAATATGATTTTCTTATATGGAGATCAGTTCCTAGGAAAAGAAGTGGGAGATGTTTCTATCATAGACGTTACTGAAGAAAGACGTACTGATCATTTTTTCCGTAAAAAATTTGACTCCGCGGATTTGGATGGGGTGATGAGGATTGTTTCCTTCCCACTTTTTAGATCTGGTTTGGATTTTAGATTCTTTCTGATGTTCCCAGATCCACCTAATAATGATTTGGCGGAACAAATTAGAGAGAATGTAGAAAATTCTATAGAACCTGTAGAAGATGCATTTTTACAATTGGAGATTGAGCAGGCTTCTCATGCCATTCAGGACAAAAGAGATTTAGTCCAAATTCAATTTTTACTTCTTCGTTGGGCAACCCATGGTGAAAGAAGTAGATGTAATCTATACAAGATCAAATGTACAGGTGACTTGGATTATTCTTCCATAGACAAATGGAGAAAGGATGTTCTGGAGGAGGTCCAACCTAGGCTTGGATCGGAAGATTATGGTTTTGGAGTTTCTCCTTCTGAAATTTTTGTTCTGTCCAGAGAAGAGAGAGAATCTGAACTGAAAATGATCCTGGATTCTATAGGTAAAGAATATAAGATCACTCCACTTCCTTATCCGGAAAACGGAAAAAATTTATACACTTATATTTAATATTTTCCTGTCGGATAGGATCTAATCTGAAATGCGCGCCTTCTGTTATATCATTCTGTTTTGTGTAAGTTTATCTTCTTCTTATCCCCAAGAAGAAAATAGAAGAGAATGGAATAAGGCCGCAAAACAAAAAGTTCTACTTCTTCATCAAAGTGGAAAAGAAGCCGAGAGCCTTCCTTTCTTAGAAGAATACGTCAAAAAAAATCCAAGCGAGTTGATCTATAAACTGTATCTGGCTCGGGCTCTTTTTTGGAGAGCTGACTTGGAATTGCCTGGCCATTCCGAAGACGTTTTTTCTAGAATGGAGAAGGTCCGAAAGATTCGAGACAATTACCTCCGAGCGGCGAGTCTTTTCGAAGAGAATGTTGGATATTTAGTTAAGGTAAGTCCTAGAGATCCTGATTTGGGAAAATGGACCTTTTTATGGGCAATGTCAGAATGGTATGCTGGCAGGGAAGACCGGGCAATTCAGCTATTTAAGAAGTCTTTTAAACATGATTTTCGTTTGAACCAGGCAAACTATAATATCGCCGCCATTTACGAAAACCTGGGACAGATACTAGATTCTCAAATTTATTACGGAACCTACTTGAAAAACGAAAAGGAACTGAAAGAAGAGGAGTAATGGCCCGTGTCGAAAGAAGATTTCAGATGCTCCTCACCGAGGAAGAATTCGAATTATTAAGGACTGAGGCGGAGAAAAGAGACCTCTCCGCTTCTGAGTTACTTCGCTCCTGTTTTAGGAACGAAGTTTTTAAATCAGATTCCTACCAAAGATTAGAAGCTTTGAGAGAATTATCTAAAATTTATCCGGAAGCGAAAGTTTGAAATTATTAGTCTCTTCGGATTGTTTTAGGGAATTGGTGCTTGGAAATTCCTCTTCTCGTCGTTCAGTATCGAACGCGATCGAATCACTTACCAAAAAAAATCATATTTTCGTTTTGGCCCTTCCAAGTTTGGATGCTGTCCTTGAAAAAGAATCTGATCCCTTAACAAGAGAGATCATCTGGAACCAATGTAAAAATTTATTCTTGGATTTTCTTCCTATTAGAAAGGAAGAGATCTCACTTGCGATACGACTTTCTTCTTCTAAGAGCTTAGAATGGAAAGAATGGCTGGAGATTGCTACAGCTTCTTTGGCTGATTTAGATGGGATTTTATGTACGAATCCTAAATGGAAAGAGCAGAATCTAGTAAAGATCTTACTCGCTCAGGAAATAGACCTCGACGGGGTCGCTTAAAGGACTGAGTTGATCCGGTCCATTTTCCGGATCGTAAACTGCGTTATAAGCTGCAACTTTGAAATAATACGTTAGTCCCTTTTGGAAGAATAAAAGTTTTTTGTCGTAAGGGTCCTTACGAGGTTTCTTTTTTTTCTTTTTGGTTTTTGGACTTTCGTCCTCATCATCATTTTCTTCCGGTTTTTCTGCGTTCAAAGAAATGAGTCTATTGTCGATACACTGACAAAGTTTTGGACCACTCATATCGTTACGCTTAGGACAAGTGGAATCATCACCCAAGATCGGATCCAAATACTCGCTCATTGGATGTTTGGTCTTACCTTTAGTGGTCAGAACAGGCATCTTACCTTTCGACAATTCTTTGCTAGTACCTTTTAAGATACCAACCATACGATTTGGGCCGACTCCATAATGGATTACATAGCCACCTTTTTGCTGCACATTCCTTTCTGGGTTTTGGGTCCAGCTTAAACAAACTTTTGGACCTCCAGCTTCGGAATCATAATCATCGAAGTTTACTATTTTTAAACCGGCTGGTCTGACCGGAGGAACTGTTTCTCTATAAGAAAATGTTAATGCTTCTAATTCAGGACTAGATTTTGATCCAGAATCAGTCTTAAATTTTACCTTTACTTGGTAATATTTGAAATAAGGGAGTTTGTTTCCCCAGGCTTTATCCAATGGAATACGATAGCTGGAAGATTTTCCCTTAGGAGAACTTTCTTCTTCAGTTTCTCTATATGGATCATCTTCTTTGAATTCTTCTTCTATCTTTCTTAGATCGATTGATCTCCAAGCAGGATATTCTTCCGTTTTGGAGAAAATTTTAGGAGAAGATCTGAAGTATAATTCTAATACCGAGGATTTAGGAACATTCGCTTTTAATAATACTGCTTCAGGGATAGAATTGGAAAATTTAGTTTTATAAACAGGAGAAATGGCAGTTCCAAATTTTGCATCTGCCGTAAAGGAAGCCGGATCGTATTTTTGTCCATCATACTGAGTGGATAAAACTTCCGGATCTGGACTTCCTTTGGAGACCAGAAAGTCATCTAACCAACCGTAAAAACTTTCTCCAATTTTAAATGGAGTGCTGTCTTCAGGATGAAAACCAATTCGAATGATTGGTTCTTTGGAAGAAACAGAAGCTCTGTCTGTTTCTTTTCCATTGATATATAATACGATCTCTCTTTGAGCCGGTTTGAAGTGAATTATAAAATGATTCCAATCTGATCTAGAAAGTCTATAATTTCCTGCGAGTTTTAGAGATAGATGTGTTTTGTCCGATTTTTGGAAAAAATTACGAAATTCTAATATTGGAATTTCATCTTTAATTCTAAGATCCCAACCGAATTTTTTCCCTCTGGTGTATAAGTCTTTGGAAAGTAAGATTGCTTCCTTGTCTAGGTTTCCAGGTAATAAGAAGAAGGAGATATAAAATTCTTCTTTAATATCTGGACTCGTGAGAATTCCTTTTGTTTTTCCAGAAATTTTGATCCCGGATCTTTTCCCCACAAAACCTGCTGATCTTTTTCCGGAATGTGCTTTTGCCGCATCAGGAAGATAAGAAGAAGTTAATATTCTGTAACCGCCAGCCTTATCGTCCAGGTCCGCGGCTTCTTTCTCTTCAAAATCTAAAAAAAGATCTGAACCTTCTTTGCGATCGCGAGGGCTTAATTCTAATTTGGAAGCCCCATTTTCGGTGCTTCCCAAACGAACATATTTAAGAACAAATGCACTTAGGGAGAATGAATTGGATTCGGCTGAAATAGAGCCGGAGAAAAAGGAAACAAGACCGACCAAACCTAAGAGATAGACCGGATAAAGGATCTTGTTTCGCATTCTTAAAAGGGGTGTTCCGTTTTTATACGATGGTGTCTAACTGACCCACTCTTCTTTCATGACGTCCTGCTTCGAAAGAAGTATTCAGCCATTTCTGAGCGATGCGGGTAGCAAGTTCTTTGCCTAAAACTCTTCCGCCTAATACCAATACGTTTGCATTGTTATGACGACGAGACATTTCCGCAGTGAACTCGTCATGGCAAAGAGCAGCTCTGATTCCCTTATGACGGTTTGCTGCGATAGAAGCCCCGATGCCTGTGCCACAAAGTGCGATCAAACCATCCACTTCTTTAGAGAGTACTTTTTTGCAGGCGTCTGCGATTACTATAGGATAATCCACAGAGGTTTCGTCGTTAACGCCTAAGTCCAGGATCTCAATCGAGTCCGCTAATTCTTTGCGAAGGAATTCTTTGAGTTCGAATCCACCGTGATCGGAAGCGATGCCAATTTTTTTCATGTTCTAAAGGTACCGTACCTACGTGAATTCTCCGATTCAAGCAATTTACAGCAAGGATCGGAAAATAAGGAAAAGTTTCTTAATCGAAGAGTCCTTCTTTCAAGAAATCGGGAGCAGTCTGGTAGAATTCCCAATGTTGGAAGAAGAGGGCAATATAGGTGTTTTGGAAAGTGGATAAGGGTAGAAGTTTCTCAGATAAGGATTGAAACTCTGCCTGGTGTAATCTTGCTAAAAGTTCTTTTTTGGCTTCTAAAAAGTTGCGCAGATTTTTCTCTTCGAAGGCGGATAGGCGAATAGTCTTCTCGTCTGAGAGCAAAAAGTTTTCGTAATAAGAAAACATAAGCTCTTTAGTTTCTCTATGATGAGAATGGTCTGCGAGTAAGGTCACTTGTTCTTCTTTAGTTAGCCCGGCCATACGAATACATTCTAAACTTTGGTAGGCAGATTTGGCTTCTTGTAAGGCAAGATTTTCAGCGATCTTGGTTCTTTCTTCCGGAGAAAGTTTAGAAGTATAAAATTCCTTCAATTCTTTAGAGGTACTGCCTTGAGATAAGCAATGTCCTATCTTCAGTTTTGTAGGGAAAAATAAAGGAGAAGCGGATATCTGAACGATACCCGCACATAGAAAAGTTAAGATCAGAAGAAAGTGTTTCATTCTATTCTTCCAGAAGATTTAGGCCTTCTTCTCGAATTCCTTCATATATTCTACTAAGGAAATTACACCTTCTTTAGGCATAGAATTATAGATAGAAGCTCTTAGGCCACCGACTAGTCTGTGACCCTCTAGACCATGAAGTCCTTTTTCTTCTGCGCCTGCTAAAAACTTAGATTCTAAATTTTTGTCGTGTAAAGTGAAGACAACGTTCATTACGGATCTTGAATTCGGTTTTACCGGAGCATTATAGAAGGAAGTGGTTTCCAAATAATCATAAAGAATTTTGGCTTTTTCCTCATTGATCTTTTCGATCTTCTCTACTCCACCCAGATCCTTTAACCATTCGAATACAAGTTTGGCCATATAGATAGAATATGTAGGAGGAGTATTATACATGGATTTATTTTTTGCAGTAAGTGCATAATCCATCAGTATAGGAACAGTTCTACTGGAACGTCCAAGTAGATCTTTACGAATGATCAGAACGCTTAAACCGGAAGGTCCGATATTTTTCTGTGCTCCCGCAAAAATTGCACCGAACTTACTTACATCTATCTTTCTAGAAAGAATTTCAGAAGTCATGTCCGCGATTAGAGGAGCCTTAGTGATAGTCGGAATGGTTACATAACGAGTTCCTAATAAAGTATTATTAGAAGTAATATATATATATGCCGCTCCAGGATTTACCATGGAGTCATTTAGTTCAGGAGACTCTGTATACTTATGATCTTCTCCGTCATAAATTTTTTTGACAGGATTGAATCTAAGTGCTTCTTCCATTGCTTTCTTAGCCCAGATACCTGTGACAGCAAAGTCAGCAGACTCTCCATCTTTCAGAAGATTTAAGGGTAGGGCGGAGAAGTGGAGGCTAGCTCCTCCGGAAAGAAACATAATTTCGTAATTTTCCGGAACAGATAATAATTCTCTGAGCAAGGAAAGGGAAGTATCCAGGACTTCTTCAAAAAGTTTTCCCCTATGACTATCTTCCATAATGGACATACCGGATCCGCGGTAGTTCAGAAACTCGGAGGCTGCCTTCTCCATGACTGGAGTAGGTAACATCGCAGGACCTGCGCAAAAATTGTAGATTCGGCGCTCAAATTTGCTCATGAGGTTAGGGTAAAAACCAGGTCTTGGGAGGCAACTTCTTACTGTTCCTACATTCTAGAAGAATCGAAAAATCCTTGGCAGAGTCCTATCTAGAATCATAAGATAGCCATTCGTCTCTCCCAAGTTTGGGGGTATTCGTTTTTCAAAGGAGTTCCATAATGTCACGGATTCGACTGGCCGTATTTCTAATCTTCCTCGGAAGTTTTAGCTTTCCGATCTTCGCCCAAGAGGGGCCTAAACTTGGAGAAAAGGAAGTTCGTTCTTCCGGAAAAGTGAACTTCGTCAATAGGTCTGCTGCAAGAGCAGATGAAGAGACAAAAGGAAGTAACGCAAGAACCGGTGCTGGACTTTCCGAAGCATTAAAAAAAGATCCTAAGTCAGCAGCTTCTGCAGATGGGATCACTGCGCTCCGTATTCTTCCTGATGAGAAAGAAAAAAAGTTCGGAGCGGACTTGATCAGCATCGGTAAAGATGCAGATTACGGACATATTAACTCAATCCAAAGGATACTTTCAGGATATGTGAAAGCAAACTTCGGATATTCAGAAGCAAACTCTGATACATTAGCAACTTATATACTTTATTATAATGCGATCCATCGTAAGGGTGCAGATTATGTTAAACGCAAATACAATACTGAAGTTGTAAAGAACTCGCAAAACGATAAGATCGGTATCGGTAGACGTTATACGGAATGGCCTGGAAAAACTCAGATCATTATTCCAATCGTAACCAATATTCTTTCAGATGATGGAAAAGATCTGGATACTGATGAGCTTGAGAAAGAAGTCAATAAAGACCTGGATAAAAAGAAAGAAGGTCAAGACGATAAGAAGAGAATGAACGACCTTCAAAATGAGAAGGCAGAAGAAGAAAAACGTAAACTCCAAGATAAAAAAGAAGAGAATAGAAAAAAACAAGAAGATGCTTCCAACAAAGAAAGGAACGCAGAAAGAGAGATCCAGGAACTGAATAAAGATCCTGTTAAGAATAAACAAAAGATCACTCAAAAACAAGAAGAACGTAAACAGGCCCAACAAGAACAACAGAAGGCCAAAAAAGAAGAACAACAGATAAAAGAAAAAGAGAAGGAGATCGCTAAAAAAGAAGAATCTCGTAAATCTGATTCTAAATCTTCCTCATCTTCTTCTGATTCCAAAAGTTCTTCTTCCGGAGATTCTAAAAAATCCGAAGCTAAGTCCGACGACAATAAGTCCAAGGAAGAAATCAAACAAGAGCTGAAGGAAACTAAAAAAGAATTAGAAACAGTTAAAGAAGAACAGAAGAAAAAAGAAGAATTCGACAAGAACGTTGTCGGAGGAAAAATTCTGTTTCTCAAAACTTTGAAATATACTTCAGATGGACATTATAGCAACGAACTTCACGCATTAGACCCATCCAAAGATGATACAATTTTCAAAGGTGATTTTAACAAGATTTGTGGACGCACATTTGAAGTAGTAGATGGGAAAGCACTTGTAGTTGGTTACGAATCTGATCACTCTGCTGCTCACAAACTTATACTGATCGATCAAGAAACTTTAAAACCTGCTGTTTGGTCCGGTGATTCAGTATTCTGGCGAACTCCGATGATCGTCAAAGGAGACGAGATCTATGCCTTTGAAGAAAGAAATGGAAAATATTATTTAAGCCGTTATGACAAAGGTTTAAAGAAAACTGCTGGAAGTGAAGAAGAGATCAGCCCGAACTCAAACGTTACTTTCTTCGGTGAAAAAATTTACGTTACCGGTAAGGAAGAAGGTTCCGGAAAAACGGAAATCGCAGTGTTCGGTAAAGCGGATCTGAAATTGATCAAGAAGATCAAACCTTAAGATTAGCTGATTGTTAAGAAGAGAAGGCGGGTTTTCACCCGCCTTTTTTATTTCTGGAGAAGCTCCGTGTTTCTTAATTTTTCTTTAAAAGCCAAGCGCCTAAGAATACGGAAACAATTTCAGTAGCCATGCTTAAGTAGATATATTCATTTCCTGGTCCGTCCAAGAAAAGAGTATATAATCTTGCTACAAACAATCCTGCTGCGCTTGCAACCGAAAGAAGAATTGCTTGGGTTTTGAACTCTGGCTTTACTAAACCATAATATACAATAAGCCCAACTCCAAAACATAGGCCTGAATACATTGCTCTGAAGTCCGCGAGCGCAGCACTCGAATGTATTGTATATCCTATCGCATTTGCTAATGGAACTGGAAATAGAAGAAAGGCGATTGTAAATCCGGCATACACCGCCAAGTTTAAAGCCAGAAAAATTTTAGTGATCCAACTTATAAGTGAACCGGTTTGATCTGAAATAGAGTGAGTTTGCATCTTTGTCCTCTCGTTTGGGATGAGAATAAGATACACTGTTTCTGGAAGACAGTCGTCCGGCGTTATAAAGGCTTACACATTTTTCGATAGGAAATCGGAGTTTTTTGAGTAAGTTTCAAAAAAGCCTCATTAAAGGAAGAACGGTTATTAAAACCAACTGTCATTGCGATCTCTAAAACAGTTTTATCAGTTTCAGACAAAAGTTGTTTTGCATCTTCTATCCGATGGTGGTTGATCAAAGAAAAATATCCTTTTCCGATCCTATTATTGATCAGTTCTGAAAATTGGTGAGTTGTCAGAGACAATTCTTTTGCAAGTTCTGCTAAGGACAAATCTTCTCTGCGATGGATCTTTTCTGATTCGAATAGAAAGTTTAATTTTTCTAATATAGAATCAAGTTTTAGACCTTCTAACCTGGTCCTTGAATATTTTGCCTTTGCTAAATCGGATTTAACGGTTTCTGGAAAATCGAAATATTTTCTGCGGATATAATATACAAGTGAAACAGCAAGAGTTACAGTTAAAAGTGCAAGTTTTAGAAAGATAGGACTGAATATGAGTCCGATCATTCCGAAAACAGAAACGATCAAACAATCTAGAGCAAATATCCCAAATAAGATCTTAAATTTCGGTTCGGAGATTTGAGGAAGTATCTTAAAGATTGGAAAAACAAAACTTAAAGAAAAAATTCCTGCTCCCAAGTAGAGGATCCCTGTTCCAGAAATCGGGTCTAAAATATTCCAGTGGATCTGCACGGATGATGGAGATCCGGCATATTCTCCTAATCTGAAAAACAAAATAACTCCCAAACAAAGTAAGAATGGAAGGAAGAAGAGCATATGGACAGACTTATATCTGAAATCTTCCTCCAAAAAAGCTAGAAGAGCTAAAAACGCAAAAGCTGGTGGAAGATAGAGAAGAGGAATATTCCAAAGTTTTAGGTTTAGATCCTGGCCAGCATTCGGATTTAAAACCAAAGAACCGGAAAGTTGCATAAATCCTAAAGAGACTAGAGTAAGAGAAAGTAAAACCTGGAATTTATGTTTTCTGTCGGAAGGAAATTCTCCGATTGCGAGCAAAAAGGAAAGAAATCCTCCGAAGAGGATCATCCCGTCAGAAAACCATCCCAATAATTCAGGCATGGTCTTATTGTATTTTAGGAATAGATTAGTCTAATCGAAATTCGAATTAGAAAAATTATCTCATGGAAGTAAGATCTCTGTAAGCTCTTACAACTCCATCAGCTAAAGTTTTAGTGAATGTGAGTGCCACTCTTGCTTTTTCAGAAGCTACCATCACTTCATGAGCGTCCACACTGTTTGGGTCATATACCATTTTTTGAGTGAGTTCGTCAGCTTCTACCTGTAGTTCGTTTACAGAGTTGAATGCATTTCTCATTGCTTCTGAAAAACTTTCGGCAACATAGTCAGGAGCAACTGGCTCTTTGACATCTCCGTAATGACGTTGGTCATCTATCTTTACGGAAACTTTATCTCCCTTAGGAGAAAGAGGAAAACGAGAATCGGAATATCCCGAGTTATAGTTGTACCAAAGTTTGGAATTAAAATCTACGTTCATTCTTCTCTCCTATTAAGCTCTTCCGATTTCTAGGGCCTTGTTGAACATTGCCTTGGATCCGTTGATCATCTGGACGTTTGCCTCGTAAGATCTAGAAGCAGAGATCATGTCCGTCATTTCGGTGACTATATTTACGTTCGGCATTTCTACATAGCCTTTTTTAGGTCCGATCTGGATCGCGTCTGGGTGGGTAGGATCATAAGTTAATCTTAAAGGACTCATATCCTTCTCGATTTTCATTACTTTCACACCTTTACCTTCTCCAGGAGAAAGACCAAAAGGATAAACAGGGCTTTTCCATTTGGTTCTAAGATTTACAGGAGTCAGGATCACTCTGTCCCTGCGGAAAGGGCCATCACCATTTGTATTTCTGGTAGTGGTTGCGTTCGCGATATTGTTTCCGATCACATCCATACGGAGTCTCTGAGCGGAAAGTCCAGTGGCGGAGATATTAACTGCGCTAAATAGTCCCATCTTCTTCCTCTAAATCTTAGCTATGTCTCTATTGAGATTAAGCTAACCTCATCACGTTCTTCAAATCACGGAAGTTCGCATTCAGTCTTTCGACCATCATCATGTATTGCATTTGAGAGTTGGAAGCTTCCATTACTTCTTTCTCAGGATCCACGTTATTTCCATCTGCTCTGACTGTGGTCAGATAATCTATACTCGTCTTAGGCTTTACGGATTTATAATCTAATGGAGTGAAAAAGGAAATATGACGTTCATCTTCGATCCTAGTTGGGATCGCTTTAGAAGCTTCTATCTTTTCGGATTCCAATGCTCTTTTGATCATGGATTCAAAAAGTACTTCGCTTCTTTTAAAATGGGGAACATCCGCATTTGCGATATTGTCTGCGAGGACTTTTCTTTTCATAGAGGCGGCGTTCATTCCCTTCTCTAGTAAGTCCTGAGTCTTCATGAAATGTGTTTTTTGGAACATAAAGCTCTCCCATATAAAATTTCGGTTGAATTTCAAAATTCCCAAAGATAAAAAAAGAAATCTGGCCGAAAATTTCTCAGAAAAGGCCAAAAAAGGACTCAAATCGAAAATGGGTGAAAATTCGGAGATTATCGAGATCAAGCCGGAGCTGACTGCCCTTTTTAACGACTATTACGCATTTCGAAACCAGTTGATGGACGCAATTGCCAAAAAACCGGTTAAAATCGTCTTGGATCTGGGCAAAATTCCTGTGATGAATTCCATTTCTATCAGTTCGCTGGTTTGGTTTTGCAAAAATGCGAAGTTAGAAGGGATTGAGATCGATATTAGAGAGATACATCCTGATTTGATGAAAACTTTCGAAGTTCTCAAGATCGACGAATACTTTCAACGAATCTAAAATTCTCAAGACCAGCTTCTCGCAATACCCCTGCTCTTAGGCTTAAGGGCTTCGGGAATTCCCTGGACATCCTTACTACGCGGTATAGCTTGGCTTCCATGAAAAAAATTCTTTTTTCCATAGCAGTCTTATCCTTATTCATAGGCTGCCAACCTCCTCTACAGGAGAGAATCTTAGGTATATGGGAAAGAACTTCCGTTTGTACAGCAGACGGACAGTGTAAAAATTCAGAGCCGGGCAAGGCTCCTAAACTTTCTATCTTCAGACCTGGACTTGCGATTTACGAGAATCCGGAAGATCCTGAAAACCAACGCAGAATAGAATATGAGTTTTATGAAAAAGAAACCAAGTCGAGAGAGCCTGAACTTATATTTAGGTTTTTGAATCTAGGATTCGATATTCGTTATATTGTGAAAAAAGCGAATAAAGAAACTCTGGAGTTATCCAATCCGGATCTGAACAATACCGAAATTTATAAAAAATTAGGCCCTGCTCCAGAATGATTTTTTGTCGGAAGAAACTTTCTGCAATCCTCCTAGGCTCTATACTTCTATTCGGAGTTGGCCTAGGATCTAAGGAAACCGAAACTTCCGACGAAAACCAATCCATACTTGCCCCTTCTCCTGAAGGGGAATTGCCACTTCCTCCTCAGCCCACAGACCAAAGCGAAGTTTCTAGAAGAAAATACCTGATCTTAGCTTTAAATACGGAAACAATCAATCTATTAAGATCGAATGCTTTAGCTCGTGCCCAAGCGAATATAGAACGTTTGAAAAAGTTAGATCCGGATTGTTTAGAATATCATTATCTTAACGGCGCATATTTGTACGTGATAGGAAGATATCCGCAATCCAAAAAAGCACTTTTGAAAGCTGTGGAGATTAACCCAAGTCACGATCCATCTTATTATCTTCTTGGAATGATTTTTGTAAGAAGAAGTAAATGGGAATCTTCTGTTCAATACTTCCAGAAAGCAGTGGAACTTGCGAATTATAATCCTTTTTACAGATTGAATATGGCTCTGGCTTATTTTGAAACAGGGCAATATCTAAAAGCAAAAGCAGAAGCGGAGAAGGGTATAGAACTCAAACCTAATTACAGGAACTTAAAACTGATCTTACTAAAAGTGAATTTTCTTTTAGGAAATAAAGCGGATGCTTTGGCTCAGTGTAAGGAATTTGCAAAAGAAGGTTTTGTTCACAGAGAATTTGCTTATATCTACGCAAGACTTGCAATGGATATAGATAAGAATTTCCGTAAAGCGATCAAACTTTATAATCAATTTCCTGATCTTCCATTTAACGAAAAAAGATTTTTAGCTCATGCATACTTTCATACTTCGAATTACAGAGCTTCTGCAAATGTGTATTCTATAATTTCAGGATCTAAAATACTATCAGAAGAAGATAGAGTAAATTATCTCAGGTCTTTAGTGTATATCAAAGATTATAGAAGACTAGAATCTTTTGTAGCTTCTTGGATGTTAGAAGAGCCTGAAAAAAAATTAAAGATCCAAGAAGCTTTGGATACTGCGGAACTTCTGAGAGAGAACGATCCAAAAGTGTATCATATGCTTCCTTCTCGTTCTCCTTATTAATAATTAATTATTCCGTTACTTCTTCCTTTTTAGTAGGAAAGCGAAGAATATAAAAGATTACGCATATACCAATTATTGCCATTCCAATTCTTACATAAATGATCGGTGCAAAAATTGCACTGATAGTCATAGTAATCACTATTGTAGAAACAGAGATGATCTTTGCTTTAAGAGGGATTGCCTTATGGATTCTCCAGTCTCTGATAAAACTTCCGAAATATTTATTATTCATCAGCCAGTTATAGAACTTTTGAGAAGCCCTTGCATAACAAGCCGCGGTTAAAAGTAAGAATGGAGTGGTGGGCAGAACCGGGGTGAAGATACCGATAATTCCCAGAATCAAGGATATAGTTCCTATTATGATTAATAAATAACGAACGAATCCATATTTATGAAGTTTTACTTCGTGGCTATAATCCTTTTGTTCTGCCAATGGGTGCCTCTTGCCTAAGTTCTGGGACTTACTACAATAAAAAAGGGAGGCTTAAAGCCTCCCTTTTGCAAGAATCATTTCCGTTGTTTTTCGGAAAATTCTTATCAGGTATCCTTGAGTGCAGTCACGATTTCTTGGGTGGCTTTTTTACCATCTTGGAAATACATGAGGCAGTTTTCTTGGATGAATAGCGGGTTAGGAACTCCTGCAAATCCTGGGCTCAAAGAACGTTTGATCACGATGATGGTTTTTGCTTTATCCACATCTAAGATCGGCATTCCTGCGATAGGAGAACCTGGATCTGTTTTTGCCAGAGGGTTTACCACGTCGTTCGCACCGTTGATGATTACTACGTCTACAGTGTTGAAAGTAGGATTGATCTCATCCATTTCTTTCATTTTGTCGTAAGGAATATCAGCTTCTGCTAATAGAACGTTCATATGACCAGGCATCCTTCCAGCAACCGGGTGGATCGCGAATTCAACTTCGATACCTTTATCAGTAAGTTGGTTGTAAAGTTCACGAACTGCGTGCTGAGCTTGAGCAACTGCCATTCCGTAACCAGGAACGATAACCACTCTTTGTGCCATATCCAGTAACATTGCCACTTCTTCTGCAGAAGTTGCTTTTGTTTTTCCTGTATAGATATCTCCAGAATCCGCGGAAGAAGGAGCTGCTCCAAGTCCTCCGAAAAGAACGTTTGGAAGAGAACGGTTCATCGCCTTACACATTATCTGAGTGAGAAGGATACCGGAAGCTCCTACAAGAGATCCGGAGATGATAAGAACATTGTTTCCTAAAACGAATCCAGTTGCAGAAGCTGCAAGTCCTGAATAAGAGTTAAGAAGAGCGATTACCACCGGCATATCCGCTCCACCGATTGGAATTACTAACAGAACTCCAAGGATAGAAGCTACAAGTACGATGTACCAGTACCACTCAATCTTAGTAGGCTCGATTACATTTAAATAACCTAAATAAAGTGAACCAATTAAGAATAAAACTTTTACGATCTGGTCTCCGAAGTAACGAACCGCTTTTTCAGAAATCAAACCTTGTAGTTTTCCGAAAGCGATCAAACTTCCTGTAAGAGTCACAGCTCCGATAATTCCGGTTGCTGCAGTAGAGATTGTGAACTGAAGATCTGCAAGTTGTGCAGTATCATGACCGGGTTGTAGGATCTCCATCAAAGAGTTTCCACCAACTAAGAAGGAAGCAAGTCCTCCAAGTCCGTTCAGAAGTGCCACTAACTGAGGCATTCCAGTCATTTCTACTTTAAGAGCGATAAAAGTTCCGATTGCAGTTCCTACTAAGAGTGCCGCACCGATAATAATGATATCGCTTTGGTTGATAGTTCCGTATTCGAAGAATACTCCTACAACTGCTAGGAACATACCAAATGCTCCAGTAAAGTTTCCCTTTACTGCAGTTTTAGGATGAGAAAGTAACTTTAATCCAATGATAAAAAGGATACTTGAAACTAGATAAATGAGGTTGATATACGCTTTTTCCATTTATACATTAATCCTTTTTCTTGAACATTCCCAACATGCGGTGAGTTACTACGAACCCTCCGATCACGTTGACGGTTGCTGCAACGATTGCGATAAATCCTAATACTTGAATAATCCAATGATTTGTAGTATGAAGAGTTAATATCGCTCCGATGACTGTGATCCCCGAAATGGCATTAGAGCCTGACATAAGAGGGGTATGTAATAAAGGGGGAATACGGTTGATGACCTCGATTCCTACGAACACTGCGATTAAAAATATCGTCAGGTAGCTTACGAACTGTTCCATATTAGCTTCCTATGGACGGCGGCGGGAGAAAATTCCTCAAAACCGATGCCTTAAAATCTGTTCGTTCACTTTTCCGGGATGCCTGCTTCCTGAAAACCCTTTTTTCGAAGCAAGCAGGAGTCGCATTTTCCGCAGGGTTTGCCTCCGACGGGATCATAGCAAGAATGAGTCATTGAAAACGGAACACCTAATTTAGAGCCCAATAACACGATCTCTTTTTTATCTAAGAATTGCAAAGGTGTGCAGATCTCAAGTGGATGACCTTCTGATCCTGTTTTGGTCCCTATACGGATCGCATCAGAATAGGCTTTTATAAATTCAGGTCTACAATCTGGATAACCAGAATAATCCAAAGCATTCACTCCAATATAGAGTCTTTGGGCTCCGATACCTTCCGCCAAAGAAACTCCGAAAGATAAAAACAAAATATTCCTTCCAGGAACATAAGTGTTTGGGATCTTTGAATGCCCCAAAGAATTTTTAGGCACCTTGATCTTCTTTTCAGTAAGAGATGAACCTTGGAAAAAATCAGGATTCAATTTTTGGATCAGATGTGGTACTTCCAAAAGTTTTGTGATCTTTTTGGCAGATTTGAGTTCTTGTTTATGTTTTTGATTATAATCGAAGGAAAGAGCAATAGGAGAATAACCATCTTGGATTGCTTGGTACAAACAAGTGGTAGAATCTAATCCGCCTGAGAAAAGAACAATAGCCTTCGGATTTTTAGATTGAGATTTCGTTCGAACACTGTTCGACTTGGAAGAAGAACTCATCTTTTATTTCTCAGAAGGTCCGTTATAAACACATGCACTAGTACAGGTTTCGTTTAAAGTGATCTTGTATAAAAGAGAAAGTTGAGGTTTTAGTTTTTTCCACAACCAGATGCTGATATTCTCGCTGGTTGGATTTTCTAAACCTTCTATTTCGTTTAGAAGATAATGATCTAAATAGTTTTCAAGTAAAGGTTTAACAACCTTGCTGACTTCTGCGAAGTCCATTAACCAACCAGTTTTTTCGTCCACCTTACCTTTCAGATGTAATTTGAATCGAAAGCTGTGGCCATGCATCCTTCTACACTTATGACCTTCCGGAACGTTCGGTAAGAAGTGAGCGGCATCGAAACGAAATTCTTTGGTAAGTTCTATTTCTTCCATTTAGATGTTGGACGAATGGTTGATTCTGAAAAATGAAAGTCCGGTTTCGGAGTACCGATCCGGAAACACGCAGACCGACTACGAAGTCGGTCTTAAGAAGGTTCAGTAGCGGATTACTTTTTAACCAGTTCTTTCAGGATTTCCTGTTTTTTCTGGTCCTTCTGAAATTCGTTTAATACCAGCCACTCACGTTTGATTTGTTTCTCGTTAATACCTTTTGCTTCCGCGTATTTTTTGAGAAGTTTAGCTGTTTTTTGGTTCATACCAACCAAAATCCGGGCTGTTTCCCCACTGTCAAGTATAGAAGGTTTGTTCTAAAATTGCCGAATTAAAATGAGTTCCAGCTTATCAGGTCAAAATGAAATACAATTATGTCCTAGATGCTTCCGATCGGGGAGGGGAAAGTTTACGTTTGTAAGGAGCCGATAAGGGATAGATTTCTTCAACCAAAAGTTGAATATCGTAAGTATTGATAATTTTCAAACATAGGAATCGTTAATTTAGATCTTTTGCCTCGTCATAATCAATCCAAAGAGTTAAAAAATATTCGCAGCGGGGAAAGATGAAAAATTGGAAAATCTGGCAAAGGCTTTTATTTTTATCCGCATTTCTTTCCCTCCCTTACCCATTCATAATTTATTTTTTAGTTTCAGAGCAAAACATCCGGATCGGGTTCGCGGAAAAGGAATTATCAGGCGTTCATTTATTAAGAAGCGTAATGCGTCTTTGGAAGGATCAAAAAACCGATTGGTCCGATAGGATTGCAACTTTTGATCACGATTACAAGAATTCGGAACTGAAAGAGGGGATAGCGTCTTCTTGGGAATCATCCAGAAAAGAATTCCCCGATAATGGAACTTCCGAATTGTCGGAAAAACAAATCTCCAATCTTTTAAAATTGAATAATCATATCGGTGATATCTCGAATCTTATATTAGATCCGGATTTGGATACGTACTACTTAATGGACATCGTACTCATACGGATCCCTATGCTTTATAAATTGCTGGAAGAGATCGAGCGACTGAATCAGGAACGGGGCACTAAATTCGAAAGTTTCCAAGTCCGTCTTGTCGCTAAATCCGGAGTCTTAACTGAGACTATTTCTGGCATGGATAGAGGGCTTTCGGTGATACTTGAATCCAGTCCGGAGTATAAAGAACGCCTTCAAGTTCCTTATTCGAATTTTAAGATTGGATTGGAGAACTTAAACGAGCTGATATCAAATGTAATCGATTCAAATGATTATAGGCGACTTTTATCTGAAGAATTGTATAAAAATTCTTTAAACACGGAAGAACTATACAAGGCAGCTTCCAGCTCTCTACAGGCAGGTTTAGTAAAACGAATAAGCGGTTTAAAGGTCCGCAATTATTCCATACTTGCCTTCATTTTCGTTTTGCTTTCAATCCCTGCTATTGGACTAGCGATTACTTTATTCAAAGTATCTTCCCAGATCAGGAAAGTCGTAAAAAGGATGGAAGGTATCGCTGTAGGAAAAGGGGATCTAACTCAACGATTGGATGAGAATGCCGGCGCGGAATTCGGAGAAATAGCGGTAAGTTTTAATACCTTCGTCGAAAGAATTAAATTGGTCTTAACTGATGTAATCAAAGTTACGGAAGGATTAAGGGAGATAGCAGATTTAAATATGTCCGTTTCCGATTCTTTAGAAAAAACTTCTACCGATAATTTTTCCTCGATACAAGAATTGAGCGCTACTACAGAAGAAATCGCTTCCTCTTCGGAATTCGTAACTGGCACGGTTAAACAAGAGATCGAAAGTTTATCTCTTCTAACTGAGAAAGCCGGTGAGCTATCGATCCTCATCGAAAAAATCTCGAACGGGATTCAAATTGTTAAAAACGCAACGGAAAGTATGAAACAAGTCGCAAACGAAAGTGAATCGGATCTAAGTTTCCTTGTAAAGACGATCGAGGGTATTTCCAACAGTTCGGACAAAATTGGAAAAATTGTGGATATTATAAATGAAATTGCAGAAAAAGTGGAATTGCTTGCGCTTAACGCATCCATAGAATCTGCAAGGGCCGGAGAAGCTGGGAGAGGGTTTGCCGTGGTTGCTTCCGAAATAACGAAATTAGCCGATCAGACTTCTCAAAGTATATTAGAAATACGGAAAATAGTGGCGAATAATTCGGAAGAGGCTAAGGCAGGCAAGGTTGCAGTAGATACTTCTGTAAATTCGTGGAGGGTGATCACCTCCGGGGTCGATTCTATTTTTTCAGGATTGAATGAAATGATTCTTCTTCTTCCAGAGGAATTGAAAATTAAGGATAAATTGGAAGAATCTATAATTGCGATAAAAGAAAGATCGATGTTGATCAACGCGAGTACAAACGAACAAAAGAGCGCATTGCAAGAAATAGCATCCAAAGTATATCGGATCAATGAGTCAGTCGAGGAGTCGAACGGGTCGGCAAAAACTTTGAAAGCTCGGGCTTCCGAAATGAATTCGCAAACAAATAGGCTTAGGGACTTAGTCGATTCATTTAGGATTCATTGATCAGCATTCTTGATAAGGACATTCTGCGCCTGCTGGTTCTACTTCCACAGTTGCATGAGGGATATGAAACTCTTTAGTGATATTGCGGATCTTCTCCTTTAATCTCTGAGCTTGGGTTATAGAAGTTTCCTGAACACCCACATGAAGAGTTAGTACATGATAATCTCCATCCATGGACCAAAGATGAAGATCATGAACTGAACGAACCCCTTTCAATTTTAAGATCCGATTTTCTAATTCTTTTGTATCGATACCTTCGGGAGAAGACTGAAGATGTAAAAGAAGTATCTTTCTTAAATTGCGGAAGGATTGGATCCCAACCCAAAGAGAGATAACGATAGATAATACAGGATCCACCCAAGACCATCCGAATACGATCAAGGCAATACTGCCGAAGAATACTGCAACCCATCCCAATACATCTTCTAGAAGATGAAGGAATGCAGTTTTTGCATTTAGACCTGAACTATTCTTTAATTTGAATAATGCTGCTCCGTTTACGATCACACCTAAAATAGAAAGTCCTAACATTCCCCAGCCATTAGGGGAACCTGGTTCATTCAATTTGGTAATAGCAAAGAATAAGATCCCGAAGGATCCTAAAAATAGAACAAAAGAATTTACTAATGCAGCAGAAAGACTGAGTCTTCTGTAACCGAATGTAAATGTTTGGGTCCTTGGTTTTGCTGCGATCTTTTGGAAGATCCAAGCAAGAGCTAAGAAACCACTATCTCCCAGATCATGTAGAGAATCAGAAAGAATTGCTAAGCTATCGAAAAAATATCCGCCTACAAATTCTATCCCTGCAAATCCAAAGTTTAATAGAAATGCAAATAAGAATGCTCGAGAGTTTTCGGGCATAGAACTAGAATGAGGATCACCCGAATGTGAATGAGAGTGTCCATGATGATCATCGTGAGAATGATGATGGTGCCCGTGCATGGATCTAAAATAAAGAACATGTCGAAATTCTTCCAGTCACTTTTTTAGAAATTGGTTGCAGGATAACGGGTTCTCTTTATCGATAAGAGCTGGTATGAGTGAAACTTCGAAAGAACAAGAGTTGGAGATCATCGCAAAAGAAGTGGCTCCTTGTGTTCGATGCAAATTGAATACTACTCGGACCCAAACCGTCTTCGGAGAAGGAAATCCAAACGCTGAAGTCATGTTCATAGGAGAAGGTCCAGGAAAACAAGAGGACCTGACAGGCAGACCATTCGTAGGAAAAGCAGGAGAATTATTAACTAGAATTATAGAAAGAGGGATGGGTGTTCCGAGAGACAGCGTCTATATCGCGAACGTAACTAAATGTAGGCCGACCGTAGATCTAAAATTCGAAAAAGACAGACCTCCAGAAGATGACGAAGTAATCGCATGTTCTCCTTTTTTGCTCAGACAAATTTCTATCATACAACCAAAGGTAATCATAACCTTAGGAAATCCTTCCACTAGATTCATTTTAAGAACAAAAGAAGGGATTACCAAACTTAGAGGACATTGGGGAGATTTTCATGGCATCCCTGTTATGCCTACTTATCATCCCAGCTACGTAATCCGCAACGGTGGGGAGAATAGTCCCTTAAAAAGAGATGTTTGGGAAGATATAAAAAAAGTCTTGGAACGGCTGGATTGGAAACGTCCGGGATAGTATAAACAGATCCGATCCCAAGCAAAAAGAAGCCTCTTGTAAATTTGTTTCTTGCAGATGGGAAAACTCAGATCTAATCTGACCCTCTATTTGTAATCTTTGGCATAACCGCCTGATCTTCGAATAGGGAACTCTTTCAGGAGAATCGAATGGAAAATTCAACGACTCGCGCCAAGTTTGACGGGGCCGGATGGGACCTATTTAAATTATATCTTTTTAATGCTTTAGCTACTATTAGTACATTAGGCATTTATTCTTTTTGGGCAAGAGTAAGAGTAGAAAGATATTTAAGACAACATACTGTCTTTTTAGGACAAAGATTCGATTTCCACGCTACCGGTCTGGAAAGATTTTTAGGATTTTTGAAAGCGGCTCCGGTCGCGATTATCTTATTTTGCGCGATTAAATTCCCTTTACAGTGGTGGGTCTTTAGTACTGAGCTTGAGCCTCTTTCCAATTTAATTCCGATCTTTCTTCTTCTTTATATTTTAGGACCTTTTATCTTTGTAGGAAGATTAAGATTCCATTTAAGTAGGACTTCCTATAATAATATCAGATTTCATTTTGCGGGAAGAGTTCTGGAACTTGTTAAAATTTTCTTAGTAGGACTTCCACTTACGATCATCACTTTCGGATTTTATTCTCCTTGGTTCACGGTCCGTTTGAAAAGATTCCAAATAGAAAATACATATTACGGAAACGCAGGATTTAAATTTGATGGAACAGGAGGATCTTTATTTTGGATCCATCTGAAAGGTTTCCTTCTACTTATACCTACATTAGGATTTTATGCTTCTTGGTGGCAGGCAAATGTTTATAATTATTTTTGGAATCAAACAACAGTAAACGGGATCAGATTTAAGGCCAATTTAAAGGGAGAAGATATACTGGTTTATACCATTCTCTCTTATATGGCGATCTTATTCTCTTTAGGTTTGGCATTTCCTTGGATTGCAGTAATTTGGTATAAATTATTCTACGAAGCGATTTCTTTAGAAGTGGAACCAGATCTAAGCCAGATCCAGCCTGAATATGACAAAGGAGCTTCCGCATTGGCAGAAGGATTTGAAAGTTCTTTAGAAGCTCTGGCTGATATATTCGATTAATTCCAGTCCAATAAATACACATGAAAGATAAGCTATACGATGGAAAAACCGCAATTCCTTTTGAAGGAGAACTTGTTCCGGAGAAAGACAGATTAGTCTTTCTTTCGGAGTTAAAGTCCTTTAGTTTCCAATATTCTGATATTCTAAACTTAGATCCAGTAGGTCGAGAATTCAGATTAGAGATCCGGAATCCGGAAAATCCTACGTATAGTTACATGGTAGTATTCTATTCAAAGGAGAGTTATAGTTCTGTACTTGCGGGCAGAAAGTCCCAAAACAAATTCCCTCTTTTAGATTTATGGCAGAATACTCATTTTGCTCTTAAACTTGGTGCTTTAGCTCTGACTGCATTTTTAGCTTTTTCAGTTTATAATGTAGGGCTTTCTTATGCTTATTTTTTCGTTCCAACCAGCTACGATAAAAAACAATCAGAAGTAATGTCTGGATGGGTGCGAGATTATTTTTCCGAATGTTCTTCTCCTACTTTAAAATCTACAATGAAGAAGATCAGCAAAAAGTTGAAGGATGCAGATGATCCATTTGATTATGATATAATTGTAATCGATGATGAGGTGTTTAATGCATTCGCTATGCCTGGCGGAACAATTGTAGTTTTTACTGAGTTATTAAAAAAGACAGAAACTCCGGAAGAACTTGCAGGAGTATTGGCCCATGAGATGGCCCATATTCATAAAAGACATGGAGTTCGCAGGCAAATACGTTCTGCAGGGAATGTTGTATTATTATCTTTAGGTATTGGTTCCGGTTTCGAAGGAGTAGACATGTTAGAAAACATGGATTCTCTTTATGAAGTCTTGAGTGTTACCATCTACGATCAAAAATTTTCCAGAGAATATGAATCAGAAGCAGATGAGATCGCTTTAGAAAAATTAAAAAAATCGAATCTAACCGGAGAAGGATTTTTAAACTTCTTTAAAAGGATCCAAGAAGAATACGAGGTTCCTCAGGAAGAAGAGAGCGAAGAATCTGCTAATGGCGAGAGAGCAGTAAAAATCCCAGATTTTTTAAGTTCTCATCCTGCCACAGAGGACAGGATAGAATATGTGAAGAATATCATTTCTCATCCGAATTACCCTAAAGGAAAATTAGGAATTTCGAGCAAAGAATGGAATCGTATCCAAAAACTTTGCTCTCCAGTTAAGCCGCGAAAAGAATTTAAGAGTCCTTTAGATCTATAGAAACTCCAACATCAATTTTTCGAAGCAGGTCTTGTATTACTCTCCCTTCTTCTTGGCCAACCAATCTGCGATCTTTTGGTAAATATCAGAAGGAGCAGACTCATGCGCGAATAAAGAAAGGTGGTCGTAGTCTATCTTTCCACCGTTGTCTCGTCCCGCTTCGAAAAATTGAGTGAACCCTCTTTTTCTGCGATAAACCGGATGGATAGATTCGGAAGTTGAGATATTGTCTAATTTGCCAGCAACGAATAGAGTTGGAAAATCCATTAATTCGAAGTCTGCCCAAACTTTTGGATTTTCTTCTAAAGAAGGAAGATAATTCCATAATGTTTGGTAGAGATATAAGGTAGTAGGATTGTCTTCGTCTAAGGAGATAAATCTAGAACAGAAACTATCCTTGTTTTTGCAAGAATTGGAAAGATCAGTTCCGAATCGTTTCTCTTTTTTCATATCATCTATGAAGCTATCGTTGTACTTATAATCCATTCCGGTTCCCAAAAAGAAAACCTTAGAGATTGCAGGATCCTTTTTAGATCGGATATAATGTAGAATTGCCTGGCCTCCAACTGATACTCCGCCTAAAATATAATCTTTACGATTGCTTAGGCTTTGTACTTGAGAGACTGCTTGAGGGAGCAGTTTTTCTCCCACTTCTTTCAGATCTAATCCAGGATATACTTCGAAATGTAAAAGGAAAACAGAAAATCCATTTCCACTCAACACGCCGATCAATCCGTTATAATCGCCAAGATATAAAGACTTTTTATTCACAAGAATTGGATCCAAAAGTAGAACAGGTGGATAATCAGAACTATGTTTTAAAAAGTTTGTAAGATATACGTTAGACGCAATATTTGCAGTTTGATTTTTGAAAGCTTCTTCTGTGATTACCGCATATCGAGTGCAAGAAAAAGACAGAACGATGGAAAATAAGAAGAATATGATTTTATTTTTGAATTTCATTTTATAATCCGGAATTAATTTCTTTTGTTTAACCAGTGGATGATTGTTGGAAACACTTCGTCATCCGCCTTCTTGCCTACTACTAGGTCAGTGTGACCATAGTCTTCTGAAAAACCTTTTCCTTTAGAAAGTACGAACAAAGTTTTATCTGTAGAACCTAATTGGTCGTAAACATATCTGAGAGAGTATGTGAATCCTAATTTGTCCCTTCTGCCCGCGACTAATAACACAGGGATCTTGATATTTCCGAAAGCTTGTGAATATACTAACTTTCCATCTTCTGAACGAAATTGTCCTGTCTCTACGATCTTATCCATCTGTCTTGCTTCTCTTTTAGAAACTGTTGCGATGGAGTCAGTAAAGACCCCGGATACAATTTTAGGTTCTATGTTCGGTGCGTGCCAGAAAACTTCTTCGAAACTTCTTTTAGGAAAGATTGGGAGTCCTGTTCCACCTCTGACTCCGGACCAAGTTTCCGTTGGAACAGCAGGCCATAAATTTAAAGCCCATGTAAAGCTAGACCATAATTTTAAAGCATCGGATGGAGGATCCATGATTGCTGGAGAACCGATCGCTACGAAGTTCGCCACTCTGTTCTCACCTAAACTTCCGAGTCTTGCGTATTGGAGCATTCCTCCCATACTATGGCCGATCCAGTTTACTTTTTCTTTACCTGTGTTTTTTAGAACATATTGGATCGCAGCATCCGCATCTTGTTTGATATAATCATCAATTGAATAATCAAAAGTTTTATCTCCCCAGAATAAAGAAGGAGACCCAGCTTCTTGTTTTCCTCTTAACTCTAAAAGCCAAACATCATAACCTTCTTTTTGAAGATGTGCTACTATCGATGACTTTTCGTTGATCTTAAGATAGATACGATTCGCTATGAATCCGTGACAAAGTATCACAGGATATTTTTTATTAGCGGTTCCTTGAAGAGGAGGGAAATGTTCTAGAGTGATGTCCCAACCAT
Source organism: Leptospira saintgironsiae (assembly GCF_002811765.1). Taxonomy (NCBI): domain Bacteria; kingdom Pseudomonadati; phylum Spirochaetota; class Leptospiria; order Leptospirales; family Leptospiraceae; genus Leptospira; species Leptospira saintgironsiae. The sequence continues at coordinate 698,268 of NZ_NPDR01000001.1, forward strand.
CAGAGGTTTTAGGATGGAGGATCTCGCCTTTTAGTGCGATATTCGCGGAGCAAGAAACGATTAGCGGTACGCATACGAAGAATGCGAAAAGAAAACGAAGCATACCCGCGATCCTCCTCTTTGCCGAAATGGAATCAAGGAAAATTCAAAACTAAATTTGAAGTAAAGAACGATGTTCGTATTATCCGATGCGGAGAGAATTTAGAATATAGTCCACCGACTTCTTCACAGTAGGAAAAAATCGGATCTTATGAAGTAGCGGATTCCACCAACCAGTCGTAATACAAAAATACGTATCGTATGGAGCCGTATGATGTATTTTGTGATGTTCAGGAGAAAGTATCCAACGTTTTTTTTGCATGTATTTAATGAGTTTATTTGGCTCATCTTGGTGGGCCCATTTATGGATTTGATTAGTAAAGAAGATCCCGATTAACACAAGTATCCAAAATGTTCTGGCCCAAGGAAAGTTACCTGTCTCTAACGGAGCAAAAAAGCAATATAGAAGAATGGGAAGAGACACTAGACAATTATTCCCGTTAGTCTCCACAAAATCATGTCGAGTGATACCTTTTGGATCTACATGATGATCTCTAAAAGGAAAAATAAAAGCAGGTCCGATATAAGGTGTGAATTCGTTCCCGAAACTATCTCCTAAAAAATGAACAAAGCCCGAAAGAAAGTCAGCAGTAATATAAGCTAAGAATAAGAGAGTTACAAGTTCAGCTAAAAAAATCCAGGGAGAATCTTTCAAGATTAATAAGGATAAGGTTCCGAACTCATACAGACATAGTCCGGCAAAAACTAAGAATAAAAGTATACTTAGAACTTCTACTAGCCTGTGGACCTTAAACGGAGTAGGGAATAAAATTCTCAGGAAGTTCATAGTTCTTATTTAATCTATATCTACTGGTTTACAAAATTTTTTTTACCAGATCTGTTTGCTCCGGCAAAAAAAAATCCTTTCGAAACCGATACATAAGAGATAGGTCGATTAAGAATTTAGATATTTCGGATTAATGGAATGTTCTCACAACTGTTAATTTTATTCGGATTTTTAAATCCCGCTTTTCAATCCCACCCAAGAAATTCTTATTTGAATGTCTACGGCCTTAAGAATGAATCTACAACGTCTTAAAAGATCGATTTATCCTCCATTATCCGCCGACCCGGAAAAAGACGTTTCGATCAAACTTCTTTATGGTCTGATGTATGTCACCTTCATGGTTGCGGTTTTATATCGAATCATTCATCCCCTTATTTCTGAAAAACCTAAGAACGCTTATTATTCTTTTTATTTAATTCCAACTGCAGTGATCATTTGCCATATTCTTGCCAAATCGGGAAGGATAAAATTAGGCGCACATATCATGATCTTTTTACAATGGTTGGCGCTTTGTATTGTATCTATGAGAGAAGGTGGAGTTTATGCCACCTCATTCTCTCAATTCATGATCATTATAGTACTCGCCTCTTTGATCTTAGGACAAATTGGATCCTTATTCTATGCTCTTCTTTCCTTTTCTATAGGGCTCTTAAGTATTTATTTAAAATCCAAAGGAATGATACCTGCTCCAAATTATCCGACAGGAGAATGGTCTGCATTCATAGGAAATTCAGTGGGCTTCTTTATGTCTTGGATCCTGATGAAATTTGGTCTATCAGGATTATCTAAAATACGAGAAGAATTATCCAGAGCGCAAATCCATGCTAAGTTAGGTGGGATCACTCTTAACTTAGAGACTAGGGAAGTGACCTTATCTAAAGAATATAGAATCATGTTGGGAAACAAAACCGCAAACGGATCCATTACTATGTTTATGGATCAATTTATGGAACGATATGTAGAAGGAGAAGATAAAGAAAGAATACCCGCTATCCTACTAGAAGGAGCAAAACATTTTAATGATCCTTCTTATTCTACTGAATTTGTTTTTAGAGCCAAAGGAGACGATGGGAAGACCAGATATATTTTGGCGAAGGGTAAATATAAAGATTCCATAATGGGTTATGGGACAGGCCAAGATATTACAGAAAAACATATTGCAGGCGAAGAGATCAAAGCCAGCCAAGAATTATTTTCTAAAGTATTTAAACTGAGTCCTTATGCTACTTCTATCTCTAATTTCGAAGATGGAAAGTATGTAGATATCAACGACGGCTTTACAGATTTACTTGGTTTTACAAGAGAAGAGGCGATCGGGCGAACTAGTGTGGAGCTTGGGATTTGGTTGAGTTCTGACGAAAGAGAATACTTCAAAGAGAAGATCAAAAAAGACGGATTTTTATATAACGAAGAGGTAACATTCAGAGCCAAGGGTGGACGTTTTATACAAGTAGAATTTTCTACTAGGTTCACAGTGATCGACGGAGAAAAACGTATGATCAATATGGTGAAAGACGTTTCTTCTAAAAAAGAAGCTGAAAAATTAAGGATCTTGAATAATGAGATCTCTACACAAAAGGAATTGATCGAAAAACAAAAAATAGAGTTAGAATCTACACTTGAATATCTTCAAAAAACCCAAAACCAATTGATACTTTCCGAAAAGATGGCATCGCTCGGACAACTGGTTGCAGGGATTGCTCACGAGATCAATAATCCGATCGGAGTGATCCGCGCAGCAAATGAATCTGTTAAAAGTCATTTTGATCGTGTATTAGATAGAATGCAAGAGGCCGCTTCCGTTTTGGAAAATCTTGGTAGCGAAGCCAAGATTGAATTCCAAACCTTATTAAGAAAAGGAAGAGCTTACCAAGAAATTATTCCTCCTAAAGAAGTAAGAGCTAAAACTAAAATTTTAGAACCTAAATTAAAGGGACTTGGTATTTCCGAAGCTAGAAATCTAGCAGAAGGTTTGATAGAAGCAGGATTAGAAGCTGCGTTAGAAGATTTTCCCAAACTATTTATCGGAGAAAAAATCCAACAAGTGCTCCAATATGCTTTGGATGAGATCCAGGCAAGTAGGAGTTCCAAATTGGTGGATATGTCCGTAGACAGGACTTCTAAGATTGTATATGCCCTTAAAAACTTCTCCCATTTTAGCAATGGTGGACCAAAAGCTCCTGTGGATATAAGAGAAAGTATAGATACAGTTCTTACAATCTATCAAAACCAATTAAAGTCTGGAATTGAGATCATAAAAGAGTATGAAGCTGAAACTCCGGTTGTTCCAGGATATTCTGATGATCTATTACATGTTTGGACTAACTTGATCTATAATTCAGCCCAAGCAATGGGATTCAAAGGAATCCTAAAAATAAACGTAGGCAATAGAGAAAAAGATAAAATCTGCATTAAGATTTCGGATAACGGACCTGGGATACCAGAAACAATACAAGAAAGAATTTTCGAACCTTTCTTCACAACCAAAGCTCCTGGAGAAGGTTCGGGACTTGGCTTGGACATAGTAAAACGTATCGTGGAAAACCACGGTGGAACTATAGGATTCGAAACTTCTTCCAATGGTACTGCTTTCTTAGTGATCCTGCCTCAGTGAGTTTTATTTTTCAGAAATTTTTCTATCTTAGGACGGATCACATAATGACAGTAAGGCTGTCCTGAGTTTAGTCTGAAATAGTTTTGGTGATAATTTTCAGCAGGGAAAAACTTTTCTAAGGCCACAATCTCAGTTACAATAGGAGAAGCAAATTTAGGTCCAGCTTCTGTTCTGGAAACTTCTGCAATTTCTTTTTGGGATTGGTTTTCATATAAGATGATACTTCTATATTGAGGGCCTTCATCGTTACCTTGTTTATTCCTGGTAGTAGGATCATGTGCTTCCCAGAAAATTTCTAAAATATTTTTGTAGGAGATCTTATTTGGATCGAATCCGACTCGGATCACTTCTGCATGACCTGTAAGCCCAGTGCAAATGGATTTATAATTTGGTGCAGGATCATGTCCTCCCGCATAACCGGAGACAACGGATTCTACCCCATCCACCAATTGGTAGATTGCTTCGACACACCAAAAACATCCTCCACCTAAAATTGCGTATTCCAGATCTTTTTGTTCTGACATTCCATCCTCCTTTCTTATTAGATTTGATTCCGGCCAGAAAGTCGGAACACGGAAACATTTTTCTGAATTTCTTCTGAAAAAACGTAAGCGGCCAGCCAATACTGAGACCGGGACGGGTATGAAGTTGAAACTAATATTAAACCACAAACTGATCAAAAGTAAATCTTGGAAGGCAAAATCTCCTAGAGAATCCATGCCAGTCTGCACTTTGATCCTTCCAAATAAGTTGTATAAAAATTACCTCAAAAACTGGAACGGATCCAGGCCGGGAGCAACATGTTTGAAAGATTTATTGGAATTATACGGACCAGATTTGCAATTCCAAGAAAAACTAAATCCGGACTCCGCTTTGATGATGTATCAAAAGAAGGAAGAAGGTAGTCAGAAGGATTGGAATCGTCTGAACTTCAGACCGGATCTGGAAGATTGGAATCTTTTAGGAAACTATGCAAGAAAACACGGAGTTTCTAAATGTTACTTGTTTACGTTTTTATTAAATAGATACTTTTCTGATTCTCCTTCTTCAGAAATTTTCAAAAAGAAGAAGGCAGCTTGATCGAAAATTAATCTTTGCTACGGATCGGATGGATAGGTTGCCCTGAACTTAATTTTGCAATTTCATCTTCTACAGAAACCAATCTTTGGATTGTAGTATTTAGAAGTAGCGAAAAGAATTTAGGATTTGTTTGTCCGATCCTATAGAACATTTCCTGGTCCAAAATACCTATTTTTGCTTTTTCAGTGATCACTCTTGCAGTTGCTGCTCGAGGAACATTATTGATCAATGCGATCTCTCCGAAAAAGGATCCTGGTTCTAAATTTCGGATTACTCTTTATTCTCCATCGTAAGACTTTCTGATTTCCAGAGAGCCTGTGAATACGAAGTACATCATTCCGTTGGAAGGATCTTTTTCTTTAAAGACATCCTCTCCAGCGAGATAGGTTTTAACTGATACGTTATTAATGAATTCTAAAATATTAATTCCCATCTTATGATTCCTTGTTTACTGCTGTCTCTGCGGTAGCTTGATCTTGGGTAAGATCAGTGTCTGTTGTTTCAGAAGTTTCTGAAACTTCCGCTTCTCTCGCGACCGATGACGTTTCTGAACCTTTGGACTCTTCTTCTTTTTTATGGATCTCTGTATAAAGAGCTTCCAGTTTCATTTCTGCTCGATTCAGTTTTTCGAAAGTGTTTTTAAGAAGTAAGAGAAGGAATTGAGGACTTGTTTTTTCGAGTTTTTCGAAAACGCCTTTATTTAGAACTCCAAGCTTTGCAGAAGGAGAAAGGACTTGGACGGACATAGCTCTGGCTCTTCCGGAAATCAAAGCGATCTCTCCAAAAAATTCTCCGGGAAAAACTTCCTTGATGGATTTGTCTCCAGAGTCTGGGCGATTCTTGCTGACCTTTAAATGCCCCTGGAAAAGGAAATACATGTTTCCGTCGGATTCTTCTCCTTCTTTGAATATGAAGGAATCTTTGGGATAAACCCGGGTAAAAACGCTATGAACGAAATCCAGAATGGTCGGCATTTTATGTAAGACGGTAAAAATCCTACATATCCAGGCCGGATCTGAATTTTTTCAAAGTTCAATTTTGATGAGTCGTTCTAAAATACAGTTCGACTAGGTTTCAGTCGAATCCGTCCAAACTAGCCAATGTAAGAAATGAAAGCATGAAACTAATATAAACTATAATTTGAAATACTGCCGTAAAGATCAGATAAACAGATCTGAATTTTAAACCGATCGTTTTCGTCAGAAAATTTTCCCAGGTAGCTACAAAGATAATTGGAACCGACATTAGAAGTTCTGGAGTGCTGATCTCTGTTTTAAACAAACTTCCTAGCTTGGAACCGACAAGAAATAATGTAAGACTTACAACACTGAAAAGCAAAGCCTTAAGACTTCCTAAACCTTCTTGCGCTTCTGAAAATTTCTCTAAGAATAGGTTTCGAAAAGAAGCAATTCCTGCATTATATAAAATTAATACAGTAATAACTAACCAAATAAGTCCTATAATCTCTGTATTCGTTGCAGATGCTTGGCTCCTCACAGTGGGGGAAGAGTAGGTCATCACGAAAATGAATATCGATATTGCGGAAACGATAGATAGAATGAAAAGAATTAGAACAGGATTTAAAAATTTAGACTTCAATTGCGCCTTCCGGTTTCGGAAAGGATCTAAACGTCTGTATTTTCAGGCAAGGAAAAGATAATATTATAACGAAAGACCGCCTGTTTTAAGTAAGGCGGCCTTATGTGTATAACGTTATTGAAAGATTAAACTCTTATTCTTAAAATATTGTACTCGGTGTATAGTTTTGTTCAAACTTCGATCCGATTTTCAATTTCCTTTTCTTAAGATTAGAAAGGAGAGTCCTTGCCTATCCAACAGAACTGAGTGAAAGGATTTATAGGTATTATAATCCAAAATTGCAAGGTTCTTGGTTTGGTCTGCGGCAGCATTCAAAGAAAATGGGATCCAAGGTTTGAACTGATTTGTTTGTCCGATTCCAAACTCAGACTGATTGACTCCTGAAAGAACAGGGATCGGTTTTTCTATAAAAGTAGAAAGACCAGAAGAGAATGGAAATAGAGGAGCAGAATCTAAACCTGGAGAATAAATAATTGGCTCGATCGGAGCAATCAATCCATTATCAGCAAGAACCGCTATGTCCAGTTCAGATAAATGTCTAAGCACATCTCCTACTTTTCCTCCGAGTAGATTGTCGGAGAATAAAGAACGTGCTGCACCTAATAGAAGTAAATCGATCTCTTTACTTTTTGCGATCTCTACGATCCCTGGTACAATCCAGTCAGAAGGAAATCCTACAGTTTCAAAACTGAATTCCGAACCTGCAGCTTCTTCTCTAACTGCTTGGAAAATTTCATCTTCTTCTAATATAGGAAATCCTTCGGATTTGGATTCTACTGAAACAACGTGTAACGCTACTATGAAAAGATTCTCTTTGGATTTGGAGAATAGGGCCCTTGTTAGCCCGAAAAGTTTTGCTCCCATCTTGGGATTGGCAAACGAAATTAGAACTTTCATTTTCGCCTCCTAGGTTATAAATTCCCCGGAACTATTTCAATGGATGAAAAAATCCCGAAGTCAGAATGAGCCGGGAAGATTGGAAGGTTACTCCTGTCTTCTCTCCATGCTTACGAAGTTAGCTGACGGGCTAGGAAAGAGAGATTTCCCCCGTAAGAAACGGTTAGCCCCAAAAAATTGGTTCCTCCGCTCCGACTTCTGTCGGATTAAGCAGACTCTGAACGAAGTGTAGCTAGAAAAACGAATTTGTCAAGTAGTAGATTGAAGTGATTATATAACGACTTCAGGACAAGAGAGATATAGGATAAGGTTTAGTTTAGGCCGATTTTCTTTTTCGAAACAACCAAGTGGTTGGGACCAAATACATTAGGATCAATATCACAAATCCTGCGATACTCAACCACACATTTATAAATGCGAGAAGAGTTACAAAAGAATAAATATAAGGACCTTTTATAAAATGTTTAGAGATCATCTCTACTTCTGCAAGATCTGCTTCCGGATTTCTGAGATATTCTTTTTTAACTCCGTATCTCCAGACTAGATTGAAAGGAATTCCTCCCAAGGCAATCCAGCCACCGTAGATCAAAGCTGCAATCTTTGAATTCTCGTTACCCAGAAGAATATATTCTCCTAACATTTCAGAACAAAAAGGGATAATGATTATATTCAATAAAAGTAAATTGTTTAAAATGGTCAGGTTATGATCCACATACTTTACATATCTGAAAATTGTATGGTGATTTGTCCAAACGACCGTGATAATCATAAAGCTGATCAAAAAACTTAAGTAAGCTGGCCAAGCTTCTCCCAGGGCAATCAATAGATTTCTAGAACCGATCTGTTCAGGAGTAGGGATCTTTATTTCTAACGCCATTAAAGTTAATGCGATAGAAAAGATCGCGTCGCTATAAGCAACAGTCCGTCCCGATTCAGTCAAAACCGGAGCGAGTTGCGAAGATCCGATACTCTCCGTTTGCTTTTTAGGTTTAGTTTTTTTCGCGGCCATCTTTTTCCTAAAAGCCGAGTTTCCCCGGCTCTACCAAATGATTACTTAAGATAGGAACAGCAATAGTCGCTGAGCTTTTTAACGTTCAGTTTGAATTTGGAATTTGCAGGAACCTCAAAGGATTGTCCACCTTTGATTTCCTTCCATTCAGGATTTCCAGGTAGTTGTACCAAAAGATCTCCATCTAGAATTTCCATAATTTCTTTATCATCAGTTCCGAATTCATATTCTCCAGGCATTAGAATGCCTAGTGTCTTTTTTTCTCCATTGGAGAATAATACAGTTCTACTGGTGACCTTACCGTCAAAGTATACGTTTGCTTTTTTAATTACCGTTACGTTCTCGAATTGTTGCATTATAGAATCAAGCTCCGATGCTAAAATTTAGTATGGATCTTAGAACGATACAAATAATTTCTTATTTGGACGTCAACCAACGCATTCCATCTTCTCTTGATGGAGTATTGATCAGATCTATATTTCCTGCTTTCATGGACTTAGTATCGATTGAAAGTTCTGATAATACTGATTGAGGTATCACGATCGCGATCTTTTTTAAAGGAGAAGCAATTGCTTTTGGAAACCACGTTTCGTTTACCCAGGTTTGCGCTTCCGCAGAAACAATTCCCATATTAGATGTGTCCGCCATCCATTTGGTAACTTGCTTTTCTTTTACAAGTTCCAGACCTTTCTCCAACATTTCACGGTAACCTTCATAACTGAAATTTTCAGTCCATACGATCTCAACTAGATCATACTTTTTAACATAATATAGTTTTCCGATCGCAGCTGCGAATTTTAGTTCATGGGTTTTGGAATCCAGTGCCTTCTCTGCTACTTTTGCTTTTGTAGCTATTTGGAACATTTGTACCGTATTTCCTAGTTTATCAGCAGTATTAGAGATTCCTAAAATTCTTTCCGCCAAAGTATCACTATTCTCTGAGTTATTCACTGCCAAAGCGCTGATAGAAGAAACAGAATCCACAACTTCTCTTGTAGCAGTATTATGCTCTGTGACTGCATTTCTGATCTCGTCAGAACGTTTGAGTACAAAGTCTGCTTCTTTTAAAACTGAGTTTCTAAGTTCTTGTTGAGAGTTTACTGCGGTTCTTACTTCTATAATTTGCGCGGACATTCTATCTATTGTTTCTATAATTTCTTGGATCTCTTTAGTAGTGATCTGGATCCTCTCCAAACCTTGGGCCATATCGTCTTGGTTTTTTTTCACCAATTCATTGATACTTCTTACACTTAGAGCAGTTCTTTCTGCAAGTTTAGAAACCTCATCTGCAACTACAGCAAAACCTCTTCCTGCGTCACCTGCTCTTGCAGCTTCGATAGACGCGTTAAGCGCGAGCATATTAATTTTTTCACTGATATCTGCGATATTTCCGATTGTCTTAGTGATCTCTTTGGAACTTTTAGAAAGATTATCTATGGCTTGTCCCATATAATTTAAGGACTGGGAACCCTTCTCCGCACGTTTAGAAATATCCTCAAAAGAAACTAAGGTTTCATCTACTTGGCCTTTTGTTTTTTCGATCGCGGAAGAAAGTTTTTCCACTTCAGAAACTAAATTGCTCATACTGTTCGCATTCTCTCCCGCGATGGAAGAGATAGAAGTTGCTACTCCTGAAATTTCTTCAATGGAGGCGGAGACCTCTTCAGTAGCTGCTGACTGAGATTGTATATTGGAGCCAAAATCTAAAACTACAGTTCTCATTTCTCCTGAATCTGTAGAAAGAAGTTCTGCAGTACTTCTGATCAGTCCGATCAGCTCGGATTGGCCTTGTAACATTCTATGAAAACTTTCGTAAAAATCAAAAAGTAGATCTTTTGAATTTGTTTCTATTCTGGCAGTCAGATCACCTTTACTGACCTTCTTAAATAGATCCTGTATGGTTTGGAATGTTTTAGCAAGCCAGGTGCCTGAAAAAATTCCCATACACAAAGAAAGGAAAACTCCGACTCCAGCAGAGATGGAAACAGCGGATCCAAATTTTTCAGCAGGGAGAATTCCTAAAATATAGAATGTCCCGAGTATAGAGCCTAGAACCAAAGAAGTGAAAATGGAATAAGAGAAAAAATAATAGAGCCTAAGTTTGAATAACATTGAGATTCCTTTCTGTATAGGACGGAGATCTTTTTTGGAACCTATTCTAAGTCAGTACTAAATTGAAAATAGATCTGAATCCTCGGGACCTTCTTCTTTCCTTTTGAAAGTATGAGGGTAGAAGTTTCACTGTATGGAAATTCAATTTTCATCCCTTATGGGATAAAAATTGAATATTTTTTCTGTCAGACGGGCGCCACGACTGCTTAAAATCCAAAATTCTTGACTTTTTTAGAATCTCAGGGAAACTTGAGAGGTGCATTAGCACTCTAACCTACAGAGTGCCAATAAGAATAGATATGGAACTATCCCAAAGACATAGGATGATCCTTAAGGCCACAGTGGACGAGTTTATCCAAGAAAACCGTCCGGTTGGCTCTAAAACCTTATTCGACAAACATGATATAGGTTTGTCTCCGGCTTCTATACGTACTGTTCTCAAGGAACTGGAAGAGATGGGGTATCTTGCTTCTCGCCATACTTCTGGGGGAAGGATTCCTACAGAAATAGGTTATCGATTCTATGTAGATTCGTTAGTGGTTCTTTATGAGCTAACCATTAAGGAAAAACAAAGGATCCAAGAAGAATATCTGAAAATGCAATTCAAACTGGATCAGATCTTGAAAGCAACTGCAAGCGTTCTAGCAAGTCTTTCTAATTCTGCGGGTGTTGTTTTAGGGCCTGCCAAAAGTTTGGACACTCTCAAACATGTGGAATTGATCCATGTGCACGGAGACGAGGTCCTGATGATCATGGTAATGAGATCCGGGGCAGTGTTGAACCGTAGTGTATTCTTGGATCGGAATTATAGTCAGGAAGAATTGTACCAGATTTCAAAGTATCTGAACGATAACGCGAAAGGTTATGATATGTTCGAGATACAGGAGAAGGTAATTCCTTCTCTACTATTGAGAAAAGACGGACCATTAGATTTTTATAAAGTGTCTGGAGTGATCTCAGCGGCGATGACGCCTGATAATTCAGAAGTATCTTTGTATATAGATGGTCTTAAAAATTTATACGGAAGATTTAGAGACGAAGAGGAACAACTCAACCAGGTTCTCTCGCTGCTGGATGATAAAAGATTCCTCACCGGAATGTTTGGGGATTATTCTGAACACGATGGAGTGTATACCGTCATAGGAAAGGATGGGGACGGAAGAATGGGTGGTGTGAGTATCATCACTTCCGGATATAGAATGGGAGAAAAACGGATCGGCGCTATGGGGATCATAGGTCCTCAAAGAATGGATTACCATAGAGCGCTTCCACTTGTGGATTTTACTTCGAAACTAGTTTCGGAGATGATCACGCGTATTAGTAAGTAGTAATGAACCATGCAAGGAAATGATAGAGAGATGAGTCAAGAAGAAGCGGTCGCAACGCCTACCGGAGACAATTTGGATGATTCCCAAAAACCGGAAAGCGTAGAGGAAACTTTACGTAAGGAATTGGATATTGCGAGAAAAGAGATCGAATCCTTAAAAGATTCTTGGACTCGCGAAAGAGCCGAGTTCCAAAATTATAAGAGAAGATCTGCACAAGAATTTTCTAATATAAAAAGGGAAGCTGTCAAATCTTTGGTAACAGAGTTTTTGAACCCTATCGATAATTTGGATCGTGTAGCTTCCGGTGTAAATGTTACGGAAGAATTAAAACCTTTCGTGGATGGAGTCACAATGATACAGAAGGAATTTTATTCCGTGCTGGAAAGATCCAATGTATTCAGACAATATCCTCAGGGAGAGGCGTTTGATCCAACTTCGATGGAAGCATTGTCTTCTGAAGAAGGGGATCAATACAAAGAAGAAACTGTGATCGAAGTTTATCAGGCAGGATTTTATATTAAGGAAAATGAAGATAAATTCTCCTTAAGACCTGCAAGGGTGAGAATTGGAAAACCTAAGGCTTAATGCTTTGGGCCTTAAGCGCCATGGCGCTTTGAATAGAAAGAATTAAATCATGAATAACCGCCGAGGAAGGATCCAAGTGCGGAAGGAGAAACCAAAATGTCAAAAGAGAAGATTATCGGAATCGACTTAGGAACTACAAACTCTTGCGTTTCCGTTATGGAAGGTGGAGACCCGGTAGTAATCCAAAACTCCGAAGGTGCCAGAACTACTCCGTCTATCGTTGCTTTTACTGCTAAGGGAGAAACTTTAGTAGGCCAGTTCGCTAAGAACCAAGCAATTACGAATGCGGTAAATACAATACGTTCCGCGAAAAGATTTATTGGGCGCAGATTCAACGAGACAGAACAAGAGATGAAGCATGTTTCCTATAAAGTGATCAAAAGTGGAAACGACGGATTAAAATTCGAAACTGCTACTGGAGAGTTCACCGCTCAAGAGATCTCTGCACGTGTTCTTCAGAAGATGAAACAAACTGCAGAAGATTATCTTGGTCAAAAAGTAACTAAGGCAGTGATCACTGTTCCTGCTTATTTTAATGACGAGCAACGTCAGGCTACTAAAGACGCAGGTAGAATTGCGGGTTTAGAAGTAGAAAGGATCATTAACGAACCTACTGCTGCTGCACTTGCTTACGGTTTTGATAAGAAGAAAAGTAACGCTAAAATCGCTGTTTACGACTTAGGAGGAGGAACCTTCGACGTTTCTATCCTTGAGTTGGGAGACGGAGTATTCGAAGTTAAATCCACTAATGGTGATACTCACTTAGGCGGGGACGATTTCGATATGGTCATCATGGAATGGATGATCGAAGAATTCAAAAAACAATACGGAATCGATATCTCTCAAGATAAAAATACCGTTCAACGTTTGAAAGAAGCTGCGGAGAAGGCGAAGATCGAACTTTCCGGAACCATGTCCACTCAAGTGAACCTTCCGTTCATCACTGCTGATGCAACTGGACCAAAACACTTGGATATGAATCTTACTAGAGCTAAGTTTGATCAGTTGACTAGCCGTTTGGTAGACAGAACTCGTATCCCATGTGAGAACGCGCTACGTGATGCAGGCTTAAAAGCTTCTGAAATCGACGAAGTGATATTAGTGGGAGGATCCACTCGTATCCCAGCAGTTCAAGAACTTGTAAAAGGAATTTTCGGAAAAGAACCGAATCGTTCCGTAAACCCAGACGAAGTAGTAGCGATCGGTGCTGCTATCCAAGGTGGAGTTTTAGCGGGAGAAGTTTCAGACGTTCTTCTTTTGGATGTAACCCCACTTTCACTCGGTATCGAGACTTTGGGTGGCGTGATGACCAAGTTGATCGAAAGAAACACTACAATCCCAACTAAAAAATCTCAGGTGTTCTCCACCGCTGCGGATAACCAAAATGCAGTTTCTATCCATGTTCTCCAAGGAGAAAGAGATATGGCTGCAGGTAACCGTACACTTGGAAGATTCGACCTGATTGGAATTGCACCTGCACCTAGAGGAGTTCCTCAAATCGAAGTTACATTTGATATTGATGCGAATGGTATCGTGCATGTTTCTGCAAAAGATCTTGGAACTGGTAAAGAACAGAAGATACGTATTGAATCTTCTTCCGGACTAAGCGAAGATGAGATCTCTAAAATGGTAAAAGATGCAGAAGCTCATGCTGCTGCAGACAAGGCCGCTAGAGAACTTGTAGAAGCTAAGAACGAGTTAGATACGATCACTTATTCTTTGGAAAAAGCGGTTACTGACGCTGCGGATAAACTTTCAGACAGTGAAAAACAATTGGCGAATGACGAGATCAAACGTGCAAGAGAAGCGATCGAATCCGGTGATATCGGTCGTATCAATGCTGCGAAAGAGTCCATCACCAAGAGGGCTTCGGAAATAGGTACTAAAATTTATTCCCAAGGTGCTCCAGGTCAGGAAGAAGGTCCAGGACCTAACGGTGCGGGACCGGGAGAAGGCGCAGACAATTCCCAAGCTAAGGGAGAAAAGGTCGTGGACGCCGACTATACCGTAGTGGACGATGAGAAAAAGTAACTAAGACATGAGTGACAAAAGTTACTACGATATACTCGGAGTTTCCAAATCCGCGACTGATGAAGAGATCAAGTCTGCGTATCGGAAGTTAGCTATCAAATATCACCCTGATAAGAATCAGGGTGATAAAGCTGCTGAAGAGAAATTTAAGGAAGCTACCGAGGCCTACGAAGTTTTAAGAGACGCTAATAAACGTCGCATGTACGACCAGTACGGCAAGGCCGGAGTGGGTGCAGGCGCCCAAGGCGGATTTGGTGGAGGAGCGTATACTGACTTCTCCGATATCTTCGGTGATTTTGGAGATATCTTTGGCGACTTCTTCGGAGGAGGAAGAGGAGCTGGTGGCGGCGGTGCTCGCAGATCGGGTCCTCAACGCGGTTCAGATCTTCGTTATAATCTAGAAGTTTCCCTCGAAGACGCTGCTCTAGGCAGGGAATATAAAATCGAAATTCCAAGATTAGAGACCTGCGTAGATTGCGGAGGTTCCGGTGCAAACAAAGGA